>JAGWJT010000030.1 GCA_028865615.1 Patescibacteria group bacterium
CAGAAAAAAAAGCTACAATACCGGCATGATATACACATTGCGCGGCACCGTGACTGATACAGGCGGCCGGTTCGCCGTGGTGGAAACCGGCGGCATAGGCTACAAGATATCCGTAACCGACGATACTCTGGCCACGCTGAAGACTGGCTCCGAAGCGGTTTTCTGGACATATGATGCGGTCAGAGAGGATTCCCATGAATTGTACGGCTTCCCAACAAGAAAGGAACGCGACTTCTTCGAGCTGTTGCTCACTATATCCGGCATAGGCCCGAAGAGCGCCCTGAACATCATGACATTGGTTTCCATAGAGGCCCTGACCCGGTCCGTCCGCACCGGTTCCGTAGCCCATCTTGTCAAAGTCTCGGGCATAGGCAGGAAAACGGCCGAGAAGATAGTCTTGGAATTGAAGGACAAGCTGGGCGCCATGGATGACGCTTCATTCACGGCCGGCATGTCCAGCGACATGGACGCCATCGAGGCTCTCAAAGCCCTCGGCTACGGCGCCGAGGAAGCCCGCGAAGCCTTGAAGAAGATCGACAAAGACCTCGACGTCGGCGCCAAAGTCAAAGCGGCCTTGAAGGCGTTGGGATAGTGAGTAAGTTGCGAAGAAAAATTAAACACTCATAATAACCTCATGGACACATTCCTGGCAGGAATAAGACGGTTGATACCGGTAAAGCTATTCAATGCTTTGAATCCGGCTTATCACTGGACACTGGCTTTCCTATGGGCGCTCGTGTGCCGTTTCCCTTCAAGGCGGATTAAGGTCATTGCTGTAACGGGCACCAAAGGCAAGAGCACGACCGCCGAGATATTGAACGCCATCATCGAGCAAGCCGGGCATAGAACCGCCGTTTCCAATACGATCAGGTTCAAGATCGGCGACGATTCACGCCCAAACCTTTACAAAATGTCCGTACCAGGCCGCGGATTTACCCAGAGATTTCTGCGCAAGGCCGTCAACGCCGGCTGTGAATATGCGGTCATCGAAATGACCTCACAAGGCTCACTTTTGTACCGCCACCGCTTCATACAGCTCGACGCCTTTGTATTCACAAATATATCGCCGGAGCATATCGAAGCCCATGGCTCATTTGAAGCATACCGCGAAGCTAAGCTCGACATAGTCCGCGACGGCATCGGCCATTCAAATAAAAAAGACCGCTTGATCGTCGTCAACGGAGATGACCCGGATAGCTCTAGATTCTCGGAGGTTGTGGGCGATCGGAATGTCAAAAAAATAAAGTTCAGCGTCAAAGACGTAGAGCCCTATGAGATCAGGAAGGAGGGGTTGGCCTTCATGTGGCATGACAAACCAGTCGTATCTCCCCTTTCCGGTTTGTTCAATTTATATAATATCCTAGCCGCCGCCGTCACAGCCTCAAATCTAGGAGTTGGCGACGATGACGTCATTGCGGCAATCACAAAGTTCAAGGACATTCCCGGCCGCGTGGAAGAAGTAAATGTCGGGCAAGATTTCAAAGTCATCGTCGACTACGCCCATACCGCCGACTCGCTGGAGAAGCTTTACAAGATTTTTCGTCCTTATCCGAAGGCGCCGCGCACGAACAAATTGATCGCCGTCCTCGGCGGTACAGGCGGCGGACGCGATACGTCGAAACGGGCCGTCATGGGCGGATTGGCCGACAAATATTGCGATGTGGTCATCTTGACCGATGAAGACCCGTATGATGAAGCTCCGAACAAGATCGTGGCCGACGTAGCCGCCGGTATCGTTTCAAAAAAACCTACGACCCTCATGGATCGCCGACTTGCCATACGTGAGGCCATTTCTCGGGCGCAAAAAGGCGATGTCATCCTCATCACCGGCAAAGGCACCGATCCCTACATCATGGGTCCGCGCGGCACAAAGACGCCGTGGAGCGATGCGCGAATAGCGAGAGAGGAACTGGAAGAGAAGGGGCGGCGCAAGTAGCAGTACGCCTCGACATAACAATTACCACTTGCTCGGATAATCACAAAAGCACTTTATGTCGAGGCGTACTGCTACTTGCGCCGCCCCATTCACTTCGAAAATAGTTTGTTCAGCTCTGCAAGCGTAGCCTGCCCTACGGTAGTGCCATCGCCGCCCGATATACCATACTTGGCCTGAAAGGCTCTGACCGCGGCCGCCGTGCAAGGACCGTAACCGCCCGTCCTCGGGCAATCATTCATGCTCTTCCCTGCCGGGGGATAGTCGCCATCGGCAACGAGAGCCGTCTGCATGGCAAATATGTCTGCGGCGCCGGACCCTGTCGGCGCGGCGCTTTCCGACATAGGCAAAGACCATGTGTGAGGCAAGACCGCCGTGCCGTAGGCTCCCGCGGCCGCTTTGGCCGCCGCAGGGTTGAAGAAATCCTCTACGCCCAGATATGTCTGGTACGCCAAGTCATTCAAGAACATGGTTCGCGTAGCCGGATCGTCCAACTGCGGCTCATACAGATACGAGTATTCTATGAGCATGCTAGGCGCATTGGCCGTATCGAACGAGCCTGTGGCTATGAGATCCTGGTCATGGATGATGCCGGCGCTCTCCTGAGGCCAGTCGGACACGGGATTGTACCGCGCCAACCTGGCAAAGACGTCTTTGGCCAAAACATCGGTAGTACTGCTGTTCTCATAATCATCAGCCGGTATATAGACCGCAAAACCATCGTATTTTCCGGAGTGAGAACCGTGACCCGGATAATCATTGAAGTGTATGTGTATCATCAGGTCGACACCGTTGTCGTTGGCCCATTTGACTATGCCGTACAGACGGAGCGCCACATTGACCGGAGCGTCTGCATGAGCCGGCGTATCCGTAGCGACTTGGACGTCGCCGGCCGACACCAACGAGTTGAACTGTTTCTTGTTGGCCTGCTCCCAGGCTACTATCTCGTCCCAGCTATTCTTGAAATAATCGGCAAAAGTCGGCGTCCAACCTCCGGCATCGCGGGTCGTCAGGACCTGGAATTTCTGATCGTCATCCAAATATCCTATGAGATCTTTGGCCAAAGCCAGCGTGACATCTCTCTCTTTGACCGTGCCGAACAGCGGCGACTTGTATTCGGCGCCGCCGTAGTCCGGCTCATGGCCGGGCACTACCAGTATCTTGACCGCCGAGGGAGAACCGGGCACGACAGCGGCTTTGTAATCCGTCTGTAGATCTGCCACCGTTACCGGGTTGTGCGACAATATGACCGCCGCCACTTCGCGGCCGGCCTGTTCCACCGCAGACACGAAACTGTCCATGCCTTGCGGATCGTTTGCGGCCAGCCATGGCACTCCAAACGCTATGACTGTCGCCAATGCCGCCAGATAATATCGCATGCAATGAGTATAACAGACATTTTACATTTTGCCTTTTGCGTTTTACATTTAACCCGTCATGCCCGAATTGCCCGAAGTCCAAACCACTGTGAACGGCCTCAACCGGCGCATCCGCGGCCTGGTCGTGAGAGACGTCTGGACCGATTATGATAGCCGCTTCCACAGGGGCAAAGATTCCATCAAGGATCCGACCTATTTCAAGAAGTTCCGGCCGGCGGTCAAAGGCGCACGTATAGTGAACGTCAGCCGCCTGGCCAAGAATATACTCATCCATATTGAGAAGCCTGCGAGCAAGGGCATCGGCCATCCAAAGCCTTATAGAGCCGTCATATTGGTACACATGAAGATGACCGGGCATCTCATGTACGGGGATTATGACCGCAAAGATCCTTTCAACAGGTTCGTCCACTTGATATTCACCTTCGACAACGGCCGGACTTTGGAGCTGTCGGATATGCGCAAGTTTGCGAAAGTCACTCTCATAGACGAAAGCGCTCTCGATAAAAGCATTCACCTGGAAGATATAGGCCCCGACCCTCTGGATAGTGGTTTTACCGCAAAAAAGTTTCTGGTCAGATTGATGCGCAAGCCGACCGGCAAGATCAAACAGGTCCTCATGGACCAATCCGTCATAGCCGGCATAGGCAACATATACAGCGATGAAGCCTTGTGGCGTGCCGGCATACATCCGGAAGAAAGAGTCAAAGATATTCCGCCGCCTCTGATGAAAAAATTGTACGAGGAAACAGTCAAAGTGCTCAAAAGCGGTATCGATTTTGGCGGCGACTCCATGTCCGATTATCGCAACATAGACGGCAAGCGCGGCAAATTCCAGGAACACCATCGCGCTTATCGCAAAACCGGGGAAAGGTGCTCGCTCATAGTCGACGGCAAGCGCTGCACGGGCACCATCACCCGCAAGAAAGTCGGCGGCCGCAGCGCCCATTTCTGCAATGTCCACCAGAAACTTGGAGCTTCTTTGCAGCCGACTTCTTTGGTATCATATTGACAACATTAGCCGAACATAACCAACCAATCAAATGCATCCTCTATCACTGTTCCCCTCATTATTTACCTGGGAATTGGCGTCGCCCTTTTTGATCCGCCTGGTCCTGGCCGCCGTATTGCTCCACTGGGCATACAGAGAGCTCCGCAATCCCGTCGCCACCATCCATGCCAAGGGCCTGTGCATCATAGAGGGCATAGCCGGTATACTCCTACTCATCGGCCTCTATGCCCAAGGCGCCGCCCTGGTCGCCGCTATCGACTTGCTCGTCCGCCTCATGGGCCGCGTCGCCAAGAAATCCTTCCTGACCGACGGCGTGAACTACTATCTTATCCTTCTCATCCTAGCCGTCTCCCTCATGCTGACCGGCCCAGGTTTCCTGGCTTTCGATCTACCTTTATAAAACGCGATAACGGAACATAACCGCAAACACCATGCAACAATCTCCATCTACACAAGCCCTGCAAAATCTGCGCAATGAATTCAACAAGATCCATACGGAACTAGAATCCAAAAAGAGAGAGCTGTCCCAGAAACAGCAAACCGAAAAGACGAAAGAGTCAGAACTGCAGAGATTGAAAACCGAGATCCAGGGCTTGGAAAGGCACATCGAGGAGCTCAATGTCAAAATGCAGCATGACAACAAAGAAATGACGCAGATGCAGCAAGAGCTCCAAAAATTGATAAACAGCAAAAAATGATATAGTGTGTTGGCATCGCATCATGCGATCCTTATTGCGCCCATAGCTCAGCCCGGTAGAGCACCTGCCTTTTAAGCAGAGGGTCGTTGGTTCGAATCCAACTGGGCGCACACTTGATATGTACCCCATTTAGTAGACACAGAGATTTGTGTTACAAACCTAACACCAGCCGTTCGATTGCCGACTCCAGATTTACGGCGCCTCTATGGGCTTCGTGGTACATGACTGCTAGTTTGCCCGCCAGTACCCTATCCATGGTCGACTTGGCCTTCCAGAATAGGATGCCCGCCACATTCTCCGGCTCCGTGCCCCGATCTATGGCCTCGCGATAGGCCTTCCAGGCGCCGGCGGCATCCTTGCGCGCCACCGCATTGGCTATGGTGAAAGCATTGAACTCTTCCTTCGGCTTGGTCGCGGCTTTCGGCTCGCATACGACGATCTTTTCAGCGTATTCGTCAAAAGCTTTTTTCAACTCCGCGTTCGGTTTAGATTCCAGTACGATAAATATATTGTCCGATTCATTCATAGGCCCGACCAAACCGGGCAATTCCGCCTTGGCTGCCGCATTCTCGGTAACGCCATCCAGAAAAACGATGTACTTACTCGAAAACAAACCTTGTCCGCCTAGATGGCCTTCGAGCGCCGTACGATCCCATGCATCAGCCTCCATCTTCACATACGCCGCATCCGGCCGTTTCTTGCGCAGAGAATCAACTAGCGCATGTGCCTTCTCTGACGCCGTCCTCATATCTTGTCCGTGAAATACGTATAACATGATTATTGGGAATTATAACTTGATCATTATTTAGAAATTAGGTAATTAGGTCAATTAGAAATTCATTTCAACTCCCCCCAATCATCCCCGACAGACGCCTTGGCTTCAAGGACTATGCCCCGCGTCTTCTCGCGCGACACCACCGACTGCATGATGTCTTCTATGGTCGCCGTCACTTTGTCCACCGGCATCTTCTCCTTGCCGTCCGCGCGTATCTCATATACAAGCTCGTCATGTATCTGCAAGAGCGGGAAAACGTCGTCTCCTAGCCCCTCCTCGCGCACAAATCCGTCCACATGTATCATGGCCAGCTTGATGACATCCGCCTCTGTGCCCTGGATAGGCGCGTTTATAGCCATGCGCTCCGCCGCCGCCCGTATATAAGGGATCTTGGAATGTATGCCCTCGAAATACCTGCGACGCCCGAAGAATGTCTCCGTATAGCCCCGCCGCGCCGTCTCCACTTTGACCCTATCCAGATATGCCGCCAGGCCGGAAAAGGCCCTGAAATAATCATCCAGAAATCTTTGGGCCTCTTCCCGAGTCGTGCCCAGGTTCTGCTTCAATGCCAATACGCCCATTCCGTATATGATGCCAAAATTGATGACCTTGGCTCGCCGCCGCATCTCCGGCGTCACGTCATCCGCCGACACACCGAACACCCTGGCCGCCACGGCTTTGTGCACGTCTTCCCCATTCAAGAATATGCTTATCATGTTCTCGTCACCTGACATGAATGCCGCTATGCGCAGCTCCATCTGCGAATAATCGAAAGCCGCCAACTTGAAGCCTCTCTCCGCTACGAACGCCCCGCGGACTTTTTTGCCAGCCTCTGAATGTATGGGGATGTTCTGAAGGTTGGGGTTTTCAGAAGCCATCCTGCCGGTAGTGGTGCCAGATTGGATGAAGTGCGTATGCAAACGGTCGTGCTCATCCAAAAGAGGCGGAATAGCGTCTATATAAGTAGACAAGAGTTTCGACAACTCACGGTACTCGAATATGAGCGGCACCACGGGGTGCATGCCGCGCAGTTTCTCCAGCTCAGACTCGCGGGTAGATCGGGCTCCACCGGCCGTCTTCTTCTGATTCTTCGGCTTCAAGCCGAGCTTGTCGAACAAAACGTCTCCTAGCTGTTTCGGCGAATTGATGTTGAACTCTATTCCCGCTTCCTGCCATATGCGCTTTTCCAGTGAATCAACCGAGGCATGATACTCTTTGGAAAGCTCCGCCAGAAGAGCCTTATCGACTTTGACGCCGCGCTTCTCCATCTTGTCCAGCACGGGTATGAGCGGCGATTCGATGTCTTCATAGACTTTCCTCAAGCCGCGCTTGTCCAATTCGGCGAATATGGCCTTCTCCGCCACGTCAAAATCTTCAGTATTTGCAAAATTCAAAACATCTTCGAGCTTGGGGTTTGTGATGTTCGAATTGACCAGCCACAATGCAACGGCTGCTTTTTGCAGCTTTTCGGGGGCGACGCCGCCGGAGGCCCCGCTTCGACCTGCGGGACTCGCTTCGCGAAATGGCACGGCTCCGGCCGTGCGAGATTCTAAAGGGCTACGCCCGGATCCGGCCATTTCTGCTCGCTCAGACAATCCTCGGTCTAGCGAAGCCTTCGGCGGTGTCGCTCCTTTCTCCATGACCTGCTTCAAACGCTGGCCGAGCGTCCTGAATTCCAGCTCCGTCCACAAAGCATTGATCTTGGCCATGTCCAATCCCTCCTTGAAGGTCTTAGCCGGCAGCTTGAATTCTATCGGCACCTGACGGTTTATAGTAGCCAGCACCTTGCTGAATTCCGCCTCTTCCTTGTTGTCTTTGAGCATTTGGACGAGTCTGGGAGTCAAACCGGCTTCTTTGAACGAGCTTTCGTTGCCGGCTCCCAATTCATGGTATATGTCTTCTATCGAACCGAAAGCCTTTATCAAAGCCGTAGCCGTCTTGTCGCCAAAACCTTTTATGCCTGGAATGTTATCTGACGGATCGCCTCGTAAGCCCTTGTAGTCCGGAATAAGCTCCGGCCCGAAACCGAACCTGTCTCGCACAGCTTTTTCGTCATACATGATCGTATCTTTGATGCCTTTCTTCAAAGTGTAGACTTTGACGCCATGCTCATCGCTCACCAACTGCAACGTATCCATGTCCCCCGACGCTATGACCGTCTCCAGCTTTTGGTTTTGCGTTTCAATTTTGACTTTTGACTTTTGACTTTTGACTTGCTCTACTATCGTCCCCAAAATATCGTCCGCCTCATACCCCTGCTTATCGTAGATGGGAATACCAAGGGCCGTGAATATATCCCGCGACCTGTTTATCTGCGTTATAAGCTCGTCGTCGGCCTTCTTGCGTTGAGCTTTGTATTCCTTGAATGCTTCGTGCCTGTAAGTCGGCCCCTTGACGTCATAGCAAGCGACCAGCCAGTCCGGTTTCAGGTCCTCTATTATCTTTATGAGCATGCTGGAAAGACCGTACAGCGCCCCGGTTGGCTCTCCTTTTGACGTAGAAAAATCAGGCAAAGCATGATATGCCCTGTGCAATATGGCGTGGGCATCCAGCAACACTAGCCGTTTCGGCCTCGGATTCATGGCCCCATTGTAGCGCACTTTTATCCCCAACACTCCGATTTCAGGCCTTGCCGTCCGTTATGCTGTTGGTATAATTGCCTATATGTCAGACAATGTTTATTCTCTCAATCCTCATCCGCTGTCAGGCGAACCGTTGACCCCGCAGGAATACCACAAAGCTATTTACAATTGGGCCATCATCGTAGTAGCCATCGCCATAGCCCTGGGCTTGTGGTACTGGTGGTCTGTTTTGCAGACATCCTCGCCATCAGTACAGACCGATCCTCAGGCCGCCGCCAGAGCTCGGGTAGCGGCTATATTGCGTGAAGCATCCGTCCAGCCGACCCAAGCACAGATAGACAGCGTGACCTCCGCGCTTTCCAGCTCCAAGTCCGCTCCTACCAATGCCCAAGTACAGGCTGTGGCCGCACAATTGCACTCTTCCGTCAGCGAACAATAGATCGTAGAGGGTATTACAAACACATAACCACATCATCGCTTAGACCATGAAAAAGCAAATCATATCTTTCACTCTCCTCGCCGCCGGCTTCCTCATAGGAGCTACGGCTTTGTCGGCTATGGCCGATTGGTCTCCGGCCCCGGGCACTCCGCCCAACAACAACGTCCCCGCACCGATAAACGTAGGCAACGGCATTCCGAGATTGAATACCGCCGGAGTACAGGAAAAGACTGATTCTTTCAATATAGACGGCAACTTGGGCGTCCTTGGACTTGGAGCATTCAACAATTTAGCCGTGACCGGCAATCTCAATGTCTATGCCGGAGCTTCTACCACCGCCAATACCGTCCTGGCAAATGACGGCTCAGGCAATGC
>JAGWJT010000003.1 GCA_028865615.1 Patescibacteria group bacterium
CTCATCATCGCAATCGTAGTCTCCGAGCTTGCTGGCATTATTGGCTCGGTGTTTACCACGCCGTCCATCGCTGGTTGGTATGCCGGGATCGTAAAACCGGCTCTGAATCCGCCAGCGTGGGTGTTTGGACCGGTTTGGACGACATTGTTTGTCCTGATGGGTATTTCGGCGTTCTTGATCTGGAAGAAAGGTATTGAGCGCAAGGATGTAAAAATCGCTCTCGGCATATTTATCGGTCAGCTCATTTTGAACACGCTTTGGTCAATTATCTTTTTCAGTTTGCATTCTCCGGCCGGTGCTTTCTTTGAACTGATTTTCCTCTGGCTCGCCATTCTTGCAACGATCATTTCTTTTGTAAAAATCTCCCGGCCAGCCGCTTGGCTTCTTTTGCCATACATTCTCTGGGTAAGCTTTGCCGGCTATTTAAATTTCAATATCTGGCAACTCAATAAAACAACTGGTTCCGGACAAGTTGCCTGCACGCAAGAAGCCAAACAATGTTCGGACGGATCGTATGTAAGTCGAACAGGACCTAAGTGTGAATTTGCCCAGTGCCCGGGAGAAAATAACGATCTTTGGAAAACTACGACGGATAGCAAAACGGGTATCACATTTAAGTATCCGGAAACTTTGCTTACCACATACATCCACGCGCAAGACTGGCCACCGCAGATTCAGGTTTTGAACCAGCCGTTTACTTGCACTGAAGCCGGATCGGAAACCGCCCGGGCCGGGATTACCATGAAGCGCATGGTTGATGACAGGACCTATTGCGTAACTAAAGAAAGCGAAGGCGCGGCCGGCAGTATCTATACTAACTATGCCTATGCTTTTCCGATGGACGGCAAGACAAGCGTTTTCACATTTAGCTTACGATCTGTGCAATGTTTCAATTACGACGATCCGCAAAAGACTGCTTGTGAGAACGAACGGTCAGCATTCGATCTCGATAGCACGGTTGATAGGATAGCAAGAAGCATAAAATAACAGCAATGAAAAAAATGAAATCCGCAATTTAATAATTATGAAAAAACCTACCATCTTTACCATTGGTCACTCCACACATCCGATCGAGGAGTTTGTTGAGATACTTAAGACTCATGGTATCAAAGAAGTGGCCGATGTCCGCACGATTCCGAAGTCGCGCCACAATCCGCAATTTAACGAAGATGACTTGAAACAATCTTTGCAAAAGGCGCACATCCGATACAAACATTTGAAAAAACTCGGGGGACTACGCCACACGACAAAAGATTCTATAAACCTCGGCTGGCACAATACTTCGTTTAGAGGATTTGCCGATTATATGTCGAGCGAGGAGTTTGAGGAAGGACTTCAAGCGCTTATCAAGATTGCAAGCGTTAGAAACACCGCGATTATGTGCGCTGAAGCCGTGCCGTGGCGATGCCATCGTTCGCTCATTGGTGATGCGCTTACCAAAAAAGGCTGGATGGTAGAGGACATCATGAGCCGTACCTCTATTACAAAACATCGGCTAACATCTTTTTTGAAAGTGAGAAAAGGGCAACTCATATATCCCGAACCTAAAAATGATTAAGTATAGACACAAAAAATCAAGAATACTTTTTGTCGGGATTAACCCACACCCCGGGTCATTTAATCGTAGCGTGCCTTTTTCTAATAATAAATTGTTTTGGTATCTCCTATCAGAAGCCGGTCTTATCAAAGAGACGAGAGACGAATTGCGCGATGATAAAACATTAGCGCGTATGTACCGAGAAAAATTCAATGCAGAATACGGGCTTGGACTCGTTAATATCATTGACCGGCCGACGGTAGATATTACAGGAATCAAGAAACACGAAGAATTGCCCGGCCGTAAAAAAATTTCTCGTATTATAAAAGCCGAGATACCGATGGTAGTTTGCTTCATTGGCAAAGTAGCATACGAAAAATATATAGGATCAAAGGATTTCACTTTCGGCTGGCAAGAAAATATAGGCGCATCAAAAGCTTTCGTTATGCATTTTCCTTTACGTGGAGAAGCCGTTATCAGAGTTCGAGAACTACAGGAGATTAAGCGAACTGCATTCACAAAAAGTCGCTAGAGTAATATAATGTATATATGAAACTAACTCTTATTCGCAGAAAAACTGAGGCTCCAAATGTTGAATCGTTTGTTTTCAGTCCCGCAGAACCGCTTGTATGGAAAGCCGGACAATTTCTACATTATGTACTCCATCATGAGCCGACTGACAATCGTGGCTCGGATCGTTGGTTTACCGTAGCATCGGCTCCGTTTGAGAAAGAAGTGATGATTACGACAAGGTTAACAAAAGAAAAAGGGAGCAGTTTTAAGACCGCTCTCGACGGCTTAAAGATAGGCGAATATATCGAAATATCCGACATAGACGGCGATTTTATCGTGGATGACCCGACACAGGAGTATGTCTTCATTGCGGGAGGCATCGGTATCACGCCATTTCATTCTATACTCAAAGAAGCAGACCGCGCAGGGATAAAACTGCACGCGACGTTATTATACGCCAACCGCGATCAGAATATCTCTTATAAGGATGAATTCGAAAAATTTGCACAAAATAATGCCTCACTTGATATTCGCTATATAATCTCTCCGGAGCGAATAGATGAAAATTTGATTAAAAAACTTGTACCGGATTTATCAAAACCCATTTTTTATGTTTCCGGGCCGGAGCCCATGGTGGAAAGTTTGGGCAATACTTTGGAAAAAATAGGCATTGCAAAAGACCATATTAAACAAGATTATTTCCCAGGCTATGCTGGTATGGTATCTTAATTTTATAGTCGCCGAATTTTCCAAAAATATTAAAAGGATCAAATTGTCGTTGACAGTGGTGTATTGCTGTCATATTTGCTTAAGTTAAGCAAATCGTCCCAAGGGTTCAAATTTGTTCAAACCGGTGGTCGAGGGTGCAAGCTGGGTCAAACGTCGATCCTCGGCACAAAGCTCGCCACAAGGGCAAACAGTGGGCGAAAAATCGGTTACTTACCGGCATTTAGGAAGTCGTAATTGTAAAACTTGGCAACTTTCTTGATATTGTTCATTTTTTCGCGTACTGTAACCATATACTCTTTATCCTCGAGCACTGTTATAAGACCCGACAGTGCCTGACCCTCGTATTTAGACCTTACATACAGCCGTATTATATCGTACCCAGTGAAGGGAATCGAACCAGTCTTGTGTGGCAACATGGGTTCGATTGAAGTATAATAATTCCATTATGTCATGGTTCAATCATATCATCGTCTCCATTGGAGCATTTGTGTCGTTATTGTTAGGCAATCATGGCGCTGTTAGTAATGTTGATGTTATCGCTACTTCAAGTCAGCAAGTCCAGTCCACCGCTTCAAGTACTAATCCAAATCAATCTGCAATAGATAAGTACAACCAAGCTATGGCACAAAGAAAAGCTGAAGAGCAGTCTAATCCTCCTCAAGGTTTTCTTGTTCCGGCCAGATTGCCTTCAGGGTACACTTTGACTCAATCAAGATTCACTTCTTATTCAACGTTTTGGTTGTATCACGCTAAGATAGCAAGTTCATTTGGTCCGCAAGATGTTGTTTTGGGATACGATGAGACAACTAAAGACACATTTGATCACTACCTGAAGACAGAAGGGAATAACACTTCTTCAGTTGAGATAACTAGAGATGTCAAAGATTTTACCTGGAATGGATCAAAGGGAGCTGTGCTAGGCACGTTTGTTAATGAAAAGAGCTTCGAGATCAATCCATTGCAAGCTGGAGAATACTGGCTCATTTATGACCACCAAGGACGATTGGTTAGAATCCATCGAGCAGGCGATCCGAAATTAACGCCAGATGCCATGATCAGTCTGCTTGAGCAGATGACTATCGCTAAATAGTTTTTATGTGCGCCAATGAGTAATCACTGATCAAGTCAACCTTCTCTTTTACGCCCGACATGTACTCAGTGTCCGCCAGAATAGCTAAACACTCAGCTGTACTTTCCGTTCGATTTGTCGCACCCCTCTGGCCCTTGGATTTTAGACTGGGCTCCGTGCTAGAATGATGCCGTATGGGAGATTATACAAAGATCATCTTGCTCATCATAGTAGCTTTCATAGGCGCGGGAGCCATAGCTTATTTCTATATGTCCGCCGATATATTCGCGGACGTGCTCAAGCGGCCTTTGAGGATAGTTTCCATGGGCATGCTGTCCATCGATATCGGCGTGCTCGCCGTAGCCCTGGTCACGTATCAGTCTATTACAGGCGGGAGTCTGGCCGTATACGGAGTGCCGTTGTCATGGTCGTTCTATATATTTTACGGCCTTGGGTCGGCTCTCATAATAGCCGGTTCAAGCAAATTTGCCCGCAAACCGAAGCAGTGATATATGGGTGCTTTGCGCTGTAGGCATATCATGAAGTATAATCAGGCCTTATGAAACGCATAATATTCTGGATCATATTCCTGTTGGTGCTCGTCCTTATCATATGGGGTTTGTTCGTGGCCATGCAGAAGGGTTCTCGCAACGGCGTTCCGAATCTCGGTGCGCCCGCGCCGGTCACGGCGGCCGACCACACGGAGGGCCCTGCCGATGCGCCCGTCACTCTCATAGAGTACGGCGATTTTGAGTGTCCGGCTTGCGGCGAATACGCGCCTATGGTGGAGCGCCTGTTCCAGCAATCTTCTACGACCATGCGCCTGGTCTTCAGGCACTTCCCGTTGCCGCAGCACCTGAATGCTCCTATAGCCGCCCAAGCTTCCGAGGCCGCCTCCGACCAAGGTAGATTTTGGGATATGTACAAGCTTCTGTACGCCGGACAGGATTCATGGGCTAACTTGTCCGTATCCGATGCGGCAAAAGTCTTTGACGGTTATGCCCGGTCTCTGGGTCTGGATATCGCGCAATTCGACACTGACATAAATAGCACCACTACCAAGGCCTTCATCCAGAGCGAGCTTTCGGAAGGTCAGCAGCTGGGCATAGACTATACGCCGACTTTCTTCGTCAACGGCAAGATCATCCAGAACCCGCAAAGCTATGACTCCTTCAAATCCATCATCGATTCTGCCGCTAAGTAAGCCCTTCAACAGGGTCCACACGGGCGCGGTCTGCTTGATGCTCGCAGTAGCCGTCCTCGGCTTTGCGGATGCTTCTTACCTGACGTTGGAGCATTTCCTGGGCGCCATACCGCCTTGTTCTCTGGTCGGCGGCTGCGAAAAGGTCCTCACCAGTTCTTATTCAACGGTATTAGGGGTGCCGGTCTCGCTCCTGGGAGCGCTGTACTATCTAGCCGTCTGCATCGGCTGCCTCATATTCCTGGAATCCCGGCATTTGTCCAAGAATGTCCAGGCCCATCATTTTGCCATACTCAAATGGACTCTGGCCGTCACTATAGTAGGGTTCCTGGCCTCTGCTTGGTTCTTCTACATACAGGCTTTTGTCATTCATTCGTTCTGCGAATACTGCCTAGGCTCCGCCGCGACCTCTACTATCCTCTTCATCGTCGCCATATTCATGCTTCGGCACGGTCTGGAGAGAGATGTTCCGGAAAGCCTGGGATAACTGGCGCATCACGGCGCATCCCGACAGGCGCATCCTGACGCTGGGAGCTTGGATATAGGTGTGATAGAATCCCCCCAATGAATTCACCGGAAATACTGGTCACTACTCCTTCAAAGGATTATGAGCTCATAGACTCCGGCGACGGCGAGAAGCTCGAGAGATTCGGCAGGTTCGTCCTGTCCAGGCCTGATCCGCAAGCCTTGTGGCCGAAACGATTGCAGGAGAAGGTATGGAAGAAAGCCGATGGCCGCTTCATCCGCGCCGCCGAAAAAGGCGACTGGTCTCTCGGAAGCAGCTTGCCGGAGCGTTGGCCGGTAGAGTTGGGCGGCCTCAAATTTTGGGTCAAGCCGACAGCCTTCAAGCATACAGGCCTTTTCCCGGAGCAGGCGCCGAACTGGGATTGGTTGAGGTTACAGATCGAAAGAGCGCCGGCAGGCGCTCCCGAGATCCTGAACCTGTTCGGCTATACCGGCGGCGCCACGCTGGCTTGCGCCCGGGCCGGGGCCAAAGTCACTCATATAGACGGTTCGAAAGCCGCCGTGACATGGGCCAAGGACAATGCCGAGCTGTCGGGTTTGAGGGATAAGCCCGTCCGCTGGATCGTCGAGGACGCGCGGACCTTCGCGGAGCGGGAGATCAAGCGAGGCCGGTCATACGACGGCATCATCATGGATCCGCCCGCCTTTGGTCACGGTCCGGCCGGTGAATTGTGGAAGATCGAGGAGCACTTCCTGCCGCTCATCGAGTCATGCATGAAGCTGCTCAAGCCCAAGCCGCTGTTCTTCCTCATAAACGGCTATTCCGCCGGATATTCGGCCCTGGCATACGGGAACAGCCTTTTGCCTTTGACGGAAAAATACGGCGGCAACATAGAGATAGGGGAGCTGACCATAGAAGAAGCCTCAAAAAGACTGTTGCCCGCCGGCATATTTGCCAGGTGGACGGGTGTCTGACGCCCATGTACATTTCGGTCAAAATGAAAGTTGTGGATTATCTTACAGTCGGGATGGTATATAATATGTAGCACAAACGTCATATGGAACGTTTGACTTGGCCGGTATCATTATTCGATTAAAAAATAACATGACACACAAAAAATTCATATTGTTCCCTGTAGCAATGCTGGTCGTAGCGGTTTCGGTCTCGTTGGCCGCTTCGGCGCAGGCGGCGACGACATCGGCACTTTATAATGCGCCTCTGTACCGGCCTTATAGCACGTCACTGGATTCCTATAGCAACATACCGTGTAAATATCCGAACGTCATAGATATACCTACGGCACGAGCTTTGATCTCAGCTTTGAATTTGAATGCCACCCAAACAGCCGCTCTTCTCAATCCCGCGGATCTTTATCTGTACAAGACGGTGGTATTTCCCGGCGCTACTACTTACGTCCAAAACGGCCCTGATACCATGACCACTATAGGCTTGTGCATATCACCGGGATTTGTGTCCAATCTGCCGGTCGGTATAAGTCCGTCTACTATCCTCAATGCCGGCACTCCGCTCAAAATATTCTCCAATACAACTACTGATTATACGGACGGCAATCATCTCGGCTTGACCTCCGGCAATTTCTCGACGACGGTTCAGACAGCCTCGGCGGCTACCGTCAGTAGCCATGTCAGTTATTCCGTCAACGTCAACTACAACCAGTTCACCTCTGAAGCTCAGAAATACGGATACAATGACGTGTATAGCACTACCGGCACAAAGACGGTGTCCATCACTGTTTTGAAATTCTCCGGCAGCCAATATGTCACCGCTCAGCAAGCGCTGTCTCTCATGAGCGCTGCAGGTTACAGGCCGGCCACCTTGTCCGAAGTCTACGCCTTGAAGAGCCAGGCAGGCAGCAATATCGTAGGTCTCGGCACGCTCCTCGGCACCAATTGGGGCTACCCCATAACAGGCGGTTCCGGCTCAGCCGGCATGTCCTTGTCCAAAGGCCCGTTCAACACCTCGGTGCTCAGCTTTGCGGCGGTGGCGCAGTGATCTCATATCCCAGTAGTCGATCATTTACAAAAGGCTCCATCGAGGGGCCTTTTGTTTTTACTTATTTATAGGATGCAGATTTGACGATTAAGAAACAATCATGGATATCAACTAAAATTTGCAGACATAAAAAAGTGTTTATGGCTGCAACTCGATCTTAATAATTTCTTTGTTTTACATACAATGGAACGATACTGTGGTTGTGCTATACTTTTTACCACATTAACCATTAACACGACAAACACATGAAACTCCTATCGGCGCGCGCTGTGCTTCTTGCATCATTCGTCTTGCTATGGTTGTTTGTCGGGGTACAGGGGGTATCTGCCGCCTCTGCTCCCGTATTATGTGCCAACTCCTCGGGTTTGAAAGGGTATATTGATGCAACGGGTCAATGTGCGGCAAATGCCGAAACAAATACGGCATTGAATGCGATGTATACTATCTCATTCGGTTCTTATCAATATGCGTATACAGATGTTTACAATCCTTTCTCTATATACGCTATTCCAGGTTCCTATACTCCTTTTGTAACTTACCATGTCAGTGGTGCGCAGTTACTAGGCGGATATAAGTTTCCGGCAGGAGGCGATGCGTATTCGATCCATGTAGGTTCTTTGAATATGTCGAACAATGCCAGTGTCATAGTTTCATGCGATCTTGGAAGCACCGTATCAGTTCCGGTAATACTTTCCAACCAATCGTCATATCCGCCTTCCGGCAACACTCTCACCGGTCCCGGTACATTCCTACCTACTTATGGTAATCCGATTCAATCATGCGGAGGTCGGTATAGCGATACAACTATAAATCCTAATTATTACAGTCATGGAAATCTTACGTACACCCTTATACTTCCTACGGTAACGATTGCTACCACCTCAGCCCCAACTCTAACCGCCGCCTCGTACTCGTCTTCAAATCAAACGGTGATAGTGACAGGTAGTGGTTTTAGTGCAACGGGGAATACGGTACAGGTCAATGGCCCTTCAGGATCATACATATCTCAGACATCGACGAATGTTTCTAGCAACGGAACATCGTTGTCAGTTGTCTTACCGGCAAATTTTCCGACCGGCGTCTCAACCGTACAAGTGAAGGCGTCCGGTGGGACGACTTTTAGTAATATGGTTGGCTTTAGCATAGCTGCCTGCGTGGCTTTGGGCGGATCTGGACCGGACAAGATCGTATTCATGCGCGGCGATGGGTGGAATTCCAGCGACGGCGACTACCTCGCCCAAGTAAATGACATCATCAACAACGGCTTCAAGGCAATCGATCCTTTCAAGACGCACATCGGCCAGCTCTCGTTCTATGCGGATCTCGAAAAAGTGGATGAATTAATAGATGCAACAAGAGATTCTATCGTTACCAATTCAAGTTGTGGAAGTTCCGCAATGGAGTATGTGTATATGTTTGGTTACAGGAGTACTGATTTCCCGCACGCTTTCGTTTATGAAAAAGGCGACAAACTTGTCAATTTAAATATGCCGTTGATATCGTCGCAACCTATTTACAAGTCGAATTTGCCTTTTACTGTAATACACGAAAGCGGTCATGCGATAGGCAGTCTTCAAGATGAATATACTGCCGGAAGTTTTATAGATAAGCCAGCGCCCTCAGATTATAATGATGTGGTTGGCTATCCTAATGGTTCATTTGATATAAATACAAACTGTAGTGCTGACCCATGGACTGACTACAGCTACGGCGGAAATATGTATGGAAGCGTTGATTCCACAACATGTTTTAAGGCGTTTTCTCCTGATGCCCAACAAATATATTATCGTCCAAGCAATGATAGTATCATGAATAGTTCAACTGTTAATCATAAATTCAACATCATCTCCTGCGGATATGTATTGGCGGCGATCGATGGTCAAGCCCCGACCAAAGCCAACGCTTCTACTCACTGGCCGGAATGCAAAAATCTCGATACTGTCGGCAAAGACGAATTGCCCACGGTCGGGCCGCCGCCGGTGGTGGTGACGGTGGGAGGCGTGTTGACTACTGAAGACAGTGCTATATTTTCTTGGGTAGATCAACAATTGCCGACTTCAGTAGAGCAGGTTCGTATACCGGTCCCGGGCATTTCACCGGGCAATACCGAATGGTCTATACGTGACGCCATAAACAATGCTCTTGCCGGCCATCACCCCGTGATAGTCGTGGGTCATTCTCTGGGCGCATTCCTGGCATACGAAGTATCGTCTGAATATGCCGGGAAAGACGTCAAATTCATATATGTCGATCCCCCGTACAATTCGCCCATGGTCAAACTTAGTGGCCTTTCTGCCATAGCGAATGCCGTCAAAAATGCCACCGATCTCTTATGGACCAACGGAGATTCTATTATCTTGGGGCATATCTATTACCATAACGCTTTCGGTTATCCAAATCTTCCCAGTACAGCTCCCAACGGCAAAACCAATGCCGCTAATTTGACTCAATTGGCTACGGAATTGACGAGCGACCTTGCGTCGGCGAGCGATAATCCTTCCGGCGGCAGTTTCGCATCGTCGCCCAACCCGTCTCTTTCGTCGCCGCCGAGCATTGCGGCTATCAACCCGTCTTCTGCCGGTCCGGGACAAAATGTTACTCTAACAGGTTCATTTGATCCGAACGGCAACGACGTATACATAACCAATACTGCCGATAACAGCGTTTATTACAGCTTTTACGATGTTTTGCCTCAGAACGGCAATTCATCGCTCAGTTTCACTCTGCCCCAGGCTTTTGACTGGTCCGGCTCTCTGAGCGACACGGTACCGGGGACTTACACGGTCCAAGTTGCAGGATCCAACAGTCTGTGGGCAAATGCGGGCACCATAAACGTAACATCTTCAGCTTCATTGCCGCCGATCCCGACCGGCGTCGACTTCAATGCGAGCACAGGGGAAGGTCAAGTCACAGGATCTAACTTCTCGTCGACAGGCAACAGCGTCGGCCTCACCTTGGCGCCCGGCGCGGCGGCGTCGGCTCCCGGTTGGAACGCGGCTTCCGTATGGGATGCGGTAAAGCGCCTGCTCCAATCATTGTTCTCATTCAAGAAAGCGTCCGCCCAGACAACCACCGCTCCCGCATATGTCATCCCGGGCTTGTCGAGCAGCGGCGGGACGATATCGTTCCAGGTGCCATCGAATGTGCCCAACGGAATATATACGGTATCAGTCCGATCGGCCAACACTGATTGGGTGACTACGTCGTATACGATCACGGTGACAGGGAACAGCGTGACAGCGCCCACGCCCACGCCCACCCCAACCACCGGGATACCGACCCTCACATCGGCTTCGTTTTCTCCGAATACAAATACCATTACCGTGCAAGGTAGCGGCTTCAGTCCTTCCGGGAACTTCATACATATAACCGCTCTGGACGGTAAATATATCCAAGTAAACGGCAGTAGCTACTCCGCGATCTCCGCATCACAAGTCTTGCCGGCCGGAGGCGGGGCTTCGTTGAGCTACGCTTTTCCGCAAAATACAATCTTCCTACCGGGTACGTATTCGGTAGGAGCGGCCCAGGCAGCCGCCAATACAAGCGCCGGCACGTATAGCAATGCTCTTCAGTTTGTCGTCACTTCCACCTCCAGTGGAGTAGTCTCCAATTCCTCCGGTGCTCCGGCCGCTGTCTCCGCTACCCCGCACTATGCCTGCTCGCAGGGGACACTCAATGCGGCCGACGGCACCTGCCTTGTGAGTACGACCAATACCATGAGCTACGGCGCGGCTTCCATAGCCAAGAGCTGCTCTAGCGGCTTCCAGAAAGTCGCTACCATGGACGCCTGCACACCCGTCTACGGATCAGGCTATGTGCCGCTCTCCCTCTTTTATTCATGCCCTTCAGGCGGGACGGTAGACTACGGTACAGGCTGGGTATATGAATCCTTGTCAGGTTCCATCAATGTCTCGTACTACAACTATAAGTGCACCACCAAGACTACTTCCACCAACACCGTCCAAGCCACCATATCGTCATACTCATGTCCTACCGGATACACCCTGAACGCCTCGCACGGTTGCGACCTCAACCAAGGTCCGGTCAACCTCAAAGCTACCGCGCTTACCGGAACCAATGCCGGGAAGGTATCGCTCACATGGAGCAACAACAGCGTTCTCAACGTATCAGGTGTAGAGGTCGATCGCAGTACCTCCACCGATCCGACGACGTTTTCTGTGGCGGCTTCTCTCGGTTCGACCACCTCGTCATATACTGATTCATCTCTCATCCCGCTTGCCACCTACTACTACAGCGTGCGCCTGAAGTACCAGAACGGCAACTATTCCACGTCGACGAGCGTAGTATCGGTCACAACGTCCGCCGCATACACCCCGGCTCCGACATATCCGAGCATATCTTCCGGTGTAAACGGCCAGATCAGCCTGTCATGGCACAATCCCACAGCTCCCAACTTGTCTGCCATATCGATATCCAGATCGACTTTGAGCACTTCAGGCTTTACGGGCATCGCCACCACCTCTGCCGCCACTGCCTATACAGACACAGGCCTCCTGCCAGCCAAGAGGTATTACTATCGCTTGAAAGCTTACTACTCAGTCGGACAGTATTCGGCATATAGCCCCAATAGCACTACGGTGAGCGCCGTCACCCTGACCCCTTCCAAGCCTGTAGCCTCCATACTGACCGCCTCTACGACGCCATCGTCCGTGACGGTGAAATGGACGGATGGCAGTCCGGGCATATCGTACTACTCCGTATCGGAGACTATCCCGACCCCGACTTTCCTGGGCTCCACCACGGCCAAGATATATGCCGCCACCAGCCTTGATCCCTCAACCAAGTATTGCTTCTCCGTCCAGGCAGTGGTCAATTGGCAGAACGTTTCGGCTTCAAGCACGGCCGTATGCGCCACTACCAAGGCCGGTACGGTCGCTCCGCCCCCGGTGGCTACAACGACCTCGACTACAACCTCTACTACCACTACGCCGTCAAACTCTCCGGTTCAGACAAGTACAGAGTCATCATATCCTTCCAACTACTATCCCGCCCCAGCACCTTCTCCGACCTCGAACCCGCTGTCACCCAACCCTTCTCCTTCACCCAGTCCATCCCCCACATCATCGCCGTCGCCGACCCCGTCTCCGTCACCAAGCCCGTCGCCAAGCCCCTCTCCGACTCCCATATCGCCACCTACTCAGTCCCCGGCATCATCCCCGTCTCCTTCTCCCAGCCCCAGCCAGAGCTCTGCCCCCATAGAGTCATCGCCGGTATCTTCTCCCCAATCTTTCCAGGCGGACAACTACAGCTTCACCGCCGCGGTCATCGACTTCCTGAAGGCGCTCATAGGGTGGCACTAGGAACGCATCAAAGGGCGTCCAGTGCGCGACAATGCCGGCCCGATCTGCTATCTTTGAGGCATGAATGGGGAAGGAGAACCAACCATATTATCCGGCCTTGTCGCCAGGGACCGCTTGAAAGGCGAGCTCATCGAGCGTATCTCGGGCCTCAAGGCAACAGGGATGACGCCTGCCCTGGCTATCATCCAAGCCGGCGATCGGGCCGATACGACTTCATATGTGGATAGCAAGAAAAGATTCGCGGCAGGCATCGGCGCGGATGTCCGGCATGTTCATATGGATGCGGATGCCCGACAAGAGGATGTCATAGGTCATATCAAAACCTTGAATGCCGACAGGTCTGTCCATGGGATCATAGTCCAATTGCCGTTGCCCGAAGGGTTGGATCGCGACGCGGCCATGGCCGCCATCGATCCCGCCAAAGACGCCGACGGGTTGGCTCCGACCAATGTAGCTATATGGTCGGCCGGCGGCTCCCATGTCGTTTGGCCGGCTACGGCTAGAGGGGTGGGGGAGCTTCTGGATTTCTACGACATAGTCTTGAAAGGCAAGAATGTCTGTGTCATCGGCCGATCGGCATTGGTGGGGGCGCCGGTAGCCGCATTGTGCCGCGCCAAAGGGGCTATAGTGACAGTGTGCCATTCCAAGACCGGAGACCTGAAGAAAGAAACCCTGGCCGCAGACGTCATCATATCCGCCGTCGGTAAGCCGGGGCTTGTGACGGTTGACCATGTGAAGCCGGGACAGGTGATCGTCGACATAGGTATCAGTGAGGTCGGTGCCGACCATCAGTCGAAGAACATTTCGCAGGAATTTTCCAGCGAGAAAATTCCGAGACATAGGGCGAGCCCTGCAGGGCCCGACCCGTGTTCTGAGACTGATGGTCGGCACCGACCCGGCCGCTCGCAACCGAAGCGCAACCTCATAGGAGATGTCGATTTCAAAGCGGTCAAGGCTGTCTTGGGGCCCAATGGAGCCATTTCGCCGGTGCCCGGCGGTGTCGGTCCCATGACCGTCCTAGCCCTGTTCGAAAACTTGGCGGATTTATGTGATAGAATGTCATCGTAATATCATTTATAAGCAGCTATAAAACATAAACACAACATGAACGCCCCAGCCAAATTTTGGAATGCCGCCACTATATTTGTCTTCGTCCTCATAGCCTCAGCCGCCGTATGCATGATAGCCGTTTTGAAGTCCATCAATTATATAGGCACTAACCGCAATCAGACCAATACCATCAGCGTCCAAGGTACCGGAGATGCATTGGCTACACCAGACGTGGCCACGTTCAGTTTTACCCTTTCTGATACGGAAAAGACCGTAGCTGCCGCTCAGGCCAAAGTGACCGCCGCTGAAAATTCGGCCCTCAAAGTGGTCCGTGACGCAGGCGTGGCGGACAAGGACATTCAGACCGCTTCATACACCATCAATCCGCATTACACTTACCAGAACGCCATTTGTCCTCAGCCGGCTGTGTACAATGCTTCGTCCGGTGTATCCGGCGCTTCTTCCGTCGCATATTGCCCTCCCGGCAAACAAACTCTGACAGGTTATGACGTCTCCGAAACTATCCAGATCAAATTGCGCGACCTATCCAAGGCCGGTTCGCTCTTGACCGCCCTAGGTGCGGCCGGCGTGAGCAATCTGAACGGTCCGAATTTCACAGTGGACAACCCCGATAGCGTCCAGGCCGAGGCCCGCGCTAAGGCTATTGCCGACGCCAAAACGAAGGCGGACGAATTGGCCAAAGAGCTCGGTGTGACGATAGTGGGCGTGACCAGCTTCTATGAGAACAACGGCCCCATGCCCGTATATGCCAAGATGTTGGGTGCAGGCGCTGCCGCTCCGGAATCCGCCGCCACACCGTCTCCGTCCGTGCCGTCCGGCGAGCAGAAAGTGACGGATAGCGTGACTATCACGTACGAGATAAGGTAGAAATTAGTGCTTGGGATTTGTTTAGAAATTAGGTCAATTAGATCAACTAGAAATTTTTCAGGCGCTTGCGCTTTTGGCACCGGGCGTGCTACTATGGGGGCGTTACCGGCCCCGCAGGGGTTTTTTAATAGGAAAAGGCCGTAGGCCATTCATGTCATGAATAGATTCGCAAATTACATCAAAGACACGCGTGCCGAGATGAACCACGTCAACTGGCCGACCAGGCAGGAGACCGTCAGGTTCACTCTATTGGTCATAGCCGTATCTATAGGAGTTGCCGTGCTTCTCGGCGTATGTGATTTCGTCTTTTCCAGATTGCTCACCTTGCTTATCCCGTAGATGTCATTATTATTCGTAGCATTCGCATAAATTCGTTGATTCGTATTATATATCATGGCCAAACAACAGATAACAGGCGAGCGCAATTGGTACGCCATACATACGTATGCGGGCTATGAGAACGCGGTCGCCCGCAACCTGAAACAGCGCATAGAGTCGCTCGGCATGGAGGACAAGATATTCGCGGTCATCGTCCCGACCGAAAAGAAGATCAAGGTCAAGAGCGGCAAACGCGTCGAGGAAGAGGAGAAGATATACCCGGGCTACGTCCTGGTGGAGATGATAGTGACCGATGATAGCTGGTATGTGGTTCGGAACACCCCTCGCGTGACAGGTTTCGTCGGTTCCGGCCTCTATCCGGTGCCTCTGGAGAAGGCCGAAGTCGATTCGCTCTTTGCCCGCATGAATAAGGCGGAGACCGAACATGCCATAGACTTGACGGCCGGCGATCTGGTCAAGGTCACGGACGGTCCGTTCAAGGACTTTGAGGGCAAGGTAGGGGAAGTGGACACCCAGCGCGGCAAGATCAAAGTCCTGGTCTCCATGTTCGGCCGCGAGACGCCTGTGGAGCTGGACTTCTTGCAAGTGAAGAAGGTTTAAGTATAATACGAATCTACGAATATAAACTCAAATGGCAAAAAAGATAATCAAAAAAGTGAAAGTGATCGCTCCGGCTGGCAAGGCTACGCCTGCGCCTCCGCTCGGACCTACTCTCGGTCAGGCCGGCGTCAACATAGGCGATTTCACCAAGAAGTTCAACGACGCCACCAAGGCCATGGGCAATGACATGATCCCGGTCGTCATAACAGTCTACGAAGACAGGACTTACGATTTCAAGCTCAAGACTCCTCCTACTTCGAGCCTCATCCTGAAGGCCATCGGCAAAGAGAAGGGTAGCGGCAAGCCGAACCTATCGAAAGTAGGCACGATGACCAGGGCTCAACTCAAAGAGATAGCGGAACGCAAGATGCCTGACCTGAACGCCAACGACGTCGAGGCGGCCATGAAGGTCGTGGCGGGCACGGCTAGGCAGATGGGAGTAGAAGTTAAGTAAAACGCAGCACGGAGAAAGGCGAATAACCATCACGCAAAGTGCTTTTGTGGTTACCTGTCTCAGGCGGTGATTGTTGCGTGATGGTTATTCGCCTTTCTCCGTGCTGCTTGTACAAAACACCCAAGCGGATGTTTCCGAATGACGACGCAACGTGGCACCCCTGACGTGGATAACCACAAAAGCACTTTGCATCGGAATGAGGGAATATCCGCTTGGGTGTTTCCAGTATGGCCACGATCCTACTTCACAGGGAAATCGACGTCGTATTCGAGCAGTAGGGTGCCATTCTCGGCTTGGCCGGCGCTTTTGAGCTTCAAGGCATAGTGCATCTCATCGTCGAAAAGGCGCATGCCCTTGCCGAAGACGAGCGGCTCTATCGTGAGATATATCTTGCCGACCACGCCCGCCTTCATGAACATGGTATAGATATGCGAGCCGCCGCATACGGCAACCTCCTTGAATCCGCGGCTTTCCAATTCTTGCAATAGCTCCAATGGCGGTTTTTGGGTCGTCTCTACGCCCTCGAACGTCTTGTCGTGCGAATATACGATGTTCAGGCGTTCCTTGAGCGGCTTGCCTATGGTGGCGTAAGTCTTCGAGCCCATGACGACTACGCCGGCCTTCTTGGAGAGCTCTATGAAGCGCTTTTTGTCTTCCTTGGATGTCCAGCCAAAAGGCGAGTGGGCATCATCCTTGGCTATATACCCGTCCGCCGTCATGGCCGCTATGAGGAAACATTTCATGTCTCCATTCTACATCATTCCGCTACAGGTTTCAGCTGTTGTCATCATTGTTTTTAGTTGGCGCAGGGTTATAATCTAAAGCCATGAAGACATACGAAGTAGAGATAAAGAGCCTGCTCGGCTCAAAAGAAAATGCCGATAAACTCAAGACCGCTATCTCCGGCGCGTATCCGTCCATGAAGCTCGTGTCCAAAGGCAAACAACTGAACCACTATTTCAATGTCCCTGCCGATCTGGTCGCGTTGGAAAAGGCTCTGAAGCCATTGGTACCGGCCGGCCGGGAGAACGAATTTGCTAACGCTATCAGCCACAGCAAAAAAGTGTCATTGCGAACGCGTCAAACTGACACAGAGGTTTTGTTAGTCATGAAGATATCCGTCGGCGATGGCACAAGCTCTAACGGCGTCACTAGGGTCGAGTTTGAATTCCCGGTGAGTATGAGTTTGCAGGCACTCGATCGTATATTGTTAGATTCATGCTGTACCTACCAGGCCAAATGGTCCCGTGAAAGGGAAGAGTACGCGGACGAAGGCATGCATGTGTGCATAGACAAGAACGCAGGCTACGGTTATCTGGCGGAATTCGAGAAAGTCACGACAGACGAGGCTTCTCTGGCGGCAGTCAGGCAGGAATTGTTGGGCGCAATGAAAAAGCTTGGTTTTGCAGAATTGCCGCAGGATCGACTGGAGAGGATGTTCGCCCATTACAATGCCCACTGGCCGGAATATTATGGGACTGACAGGACTTTTGTAGTAGAATAGAGAGACCAACATGTATCTATCAGATAGAGATATCAAAAAGGCCGTCGATAAGGGTGACATAGTCATCCAAGGTTTTGAGGAAGAACGTCTCCAGCCGGCAAGCTACGATATCCTGCTCGGTAATAAATTCATCGTACACAATACCGAGTCGACTATGGCCATAGATCCGGTCAAGAAGATCTTTCCGGAGACCAAGGAGTTGATCGTGCCAGACACCGGCTTGTTCGTTCTCCATCCGGGCATAAGCATCCTCGGTACATCCGTCGACTATTTCGGTTCCGACAAATATCTCATCCACCTTTCTGGCAAGAGCAGTTTGGCTAGGTTGGGTCTCATTATCCACAATACCGCAGGCATCATCAATCCGGGCCACTTCCTGAATATAACTTTTGAATTGGCCAACCTGAACCATATACCGATCATACTTCGTCCGGGCATGCGTATCGGACAGATCCTATTCTCAGAATTGACTAGCCGGCCGGCCAAAGACTACAAGACCACCGGCAGGTATCACAATCGAGATTGGCAGCACTTTGTGGATCCAAAGGAAGAAGAGGTCAAAACGGCATCCAAGAGCAAAAAAAGATAATCCAATCCGCTAAAATGCAATCGTCGCAAAACAACAGACATCCCGAGTATCAATATCTAGATCTTCTTCGGGATATTCTTGACAATGGCACGGTCAAGCATGACCACAATACTGGTATGGGCCTGACAAGCGTCTTCGGCAGGCAAATGAGATTCGACTTGTCCAAAGGATTTCCGCTGCTTACGACCAAGAAGGTGCCATGGAACAGCATCATAAGCGAGCTGGCTTGGTTCATCACGGGTCAGACCAACATCAAGTTCCTAGTCGATCACAAGACGCCCATCTGGAACGATTATCCCTACAAGATTTACAAGAAGAAGGCGGACAAAGGGGGGTTGCCACAGCTTTCTCTGGAGGAATTTGTCGAGAAGATCAAGACCGACTATGATTTTGCCAAGGCTCACGGCGAACTGCCGCATATATACGGAGAACAATGGCGCGCCTGGCCAGCGGCCGATGGCAGGAAGATAGACCAGCTGGCTTGGATAGTGGATACCCTGAAGAATTTTCCGGAGAGGAAGCATGCCGTTCTGTCAGCCTGGAATCCGCAATTCCTATACGCCATGGCGAGGCCCGGCGAAGCTCTTTCATTCCCGCTCTGCCATATCCTTTTCCATTTCAATGTGTCAGGGAACAAGCTATCGTGCATGCTCTACCAGCGCTCCTGCGATACTTTCCTGGGAGTGCCGTTCAACATAGCCAGTTATTCGGCGCTCACTATGATCATAGCCAAGATCGCCGGATATGAACCGGGCGAATTTATACACAACTTGGGCGACGTGCATATCTATCATGATCATTTGGAGCAAGTGAAAGAGCAGCTTACGCGCGAGCCGAGGCCTTTCCCGAGACTGGTATTGAGCGATCAGGTCAAAGACTTGGACTCATTCAGGCCGGAGATGGCGACCATAGAAGGCTACGATCCGCACCCGCCGCTCAAAGCCAAGATGACCGTGGCGGGAGGGTTTGACGAGAAGGATCGCAAAGATTCAGGCCGGTCATGCGTAGTGCCGAAGTGATAGGAGAAATGCGTGAGCGGGGGCACTCTCTATATCATGCCACTCTCATGCATGAGAGTGGCACAGTCATTGATAGATGTCGTGATCGCCGACGGAAAGGAGAGACACCGTACTCTTTCCAAGATATTCAAATATGATCCGACATCTGTAATTTACTGAAAATGCCCACTGATCATAGAGCTTTCCGTGGAGTTTGTGAACTTTAAGTGCTTTATGGTTCGATCGACTGCCAAAAAGCAAGATCTTTTCTCTGATCTCATCCTGCAGATCTTTTGGCAGGTCTCGATATTTTCGTACAAATCTGGATGCATATGTGACCTTGATGATATCATCGCTCATCGCCATGGCTTGAATTGCTTGGCTAACTTGTCAAGATCGCCTTCCAAGTACTTTCCTTCGCGAACTTCTCGCGAGGCCTTGAGGACTTCCTCTATGGCTTGGTTCTCGCGATATTTCATGAGGGCGCGACGGACGACGTCGGCTTTGTTGGCCGCTTCGCCGCTCTTGACCATGTCGTTGATAAATTCCTCCAGGACTGCCGGGAGGGGAACAGATATAGTGCTCATTGGTTTGGTTAGTTATATGATAATGTAATATGATGATATCATACGACGGCTGGTGATGTAAAGCGTCGATGCTGGAACCGTTAATGCGAGAATGATGCGAGAGTAGATGTAGTGGTGGTTGTCCGAAATGTCGTTTTGAACGATGTGAATGTGGTTTCACCGTTGCGGCCAACTCAATGGTAAGGGCCTGATAATCTGTTCTGTCTCACCGGTCTGCTCTCTCATGAGCGGGCCTTTTTTGTTACAATCATCTCCATGAATAGTCTACGACCAAAATTCATAGCTATTGAAGGCGGTGAAGGTTCTGGAAAGACAACTTTGATGGCGGCTTTGAAGGAAGAATTTGACGATGAAGCTTTCTACACCCGAGAGCCCGGCGGGTCGCCGTATGCGGAACTCATACGGGAAGCGGCCATCAAGAATCCATTGGCCAAGACGGCACCTGCAGAGACGACTCTATGTCTCATGTTCGCCGCGCGGTTCGACAATGTGGTCAATGCGGTCAAGTCGGCTCTAGAGCGCGGATTGCTGGTCATTGCGGACAGGTTCGACGGCTCTTCCTATGCCTACAACGTGGCGGCGCAATCCGACTACGCTCTGGAAGATATATTCTGGAAATTGCGCGAGCGGCTCACTATTGTTCCGGACGCTTACATCTTCTTAGATGTTGCCCCGGAAGAAGGCCTGCGCCGGGTCAATGCCAGGAATCAGTCTCTGATCAAAGGGCAGTACGATCATTTCGACGACCGCGAGCTCGGTTTCCACCGCAAAGTCCGTGAAGGCTACCTCAAATTTTTGCAAAAAGTGCCGCACATCGTCATAGACGGCAACAAGCCGCTCGAAGAGGTCAAAAATGCCTTTTTGGAGGCTGTGCATAAGTCGGTTGACATAAAGTAAAGCGGGTGTAGTATTGTCTCCGAAGCGCCGTTTCAACTATTCCTCGGCGCACGTTCATTGAATCCGCGAAAATTAGCATTAAGCATGGCCTTGATAAGCTAAGTTAGTCGCCGCCCTCCCAGGCGCCATCTGGGAAACAAAGGACGAAAATATCCAATCGTCCCGGTGCATAAGGTCGCATCGAACTGCCGCACGCTTTGGCTATCCCATATTGTTTAAAATGCCATCAGGCTAATTCTGGGAATGTGCCGCATGTGCGTCAATAGAGTCAGTCGGCCCCAGCGCCAAATGAGCCGGTGAAGCTTCCGTTCACCACATCTCGTGAGATCGATCGGTCCCCCGGCTCCAATTTGCCAGCTGATCCCTTTGGTGGATTCGCCTGCCATCATAGGTTCATCTGGTTCCTCCCCGCCCGTCACAGCAACTTTTTGGGTTTGTTGCTGTGGCGGGCATGTTTTTTCTCATGGTATTTGCCAGCTCATGCCGGCATTTTTTGTTTATAAATGTGCCGATAGCCGGGTGGAACACGTGCTATGTAATTCATAGGTGTCGAAAAAAGTTGGAATCCGGCTAAAAATGAGGGATTCCAGGATTTTTCGACACCCCCGTTTTGGGGTAATGTATCACGTCGGCCCGACGCCTGTTGTTTCTCAACTTTGGCCATCAATGATACAATCGTTCTATGCTTATGAATTCTACAAGGCGGACATGGTCCAGCTACGTCTAGGCGACGCTTGTTGTGGCCAGTCGTTTTCGATCCGACTGCTTTAATTCAAGCTAATAAAATACTCCAATGAAAGACCCGCAAATAAAGAAACTGATAGAGGCCGAGAAGAAGCGTCAGAAGAAGGTCGTGAACCTGATCGCTTCGGAGAATTATGTTTCCAAAGACGTGCTCGAAGCGCTAGGCTCCGAGCTCACCAACAAATACGCCGAGGGATATCCGGGCCGGCGCTATTACGGCGGCAATGACATCATGGACAAAGTAGAGAGCCTGTGCCAGGAAAGGGCATTGGCGCTCTTCGGTTTGCCGGCCCATGAATGGCACGTCAACGTCCAGCCTTTGTCCGGTTCGCCCGCCAACATGGCCGTCTACACGGCCCTGCTGTCCAATCCATCAAAGGCACCGACCGATTCCGGCTCCACACCCTACAACCCTGCATCCCTACAACCATCCAAGATCATGGCCATGTCTCTCGACCACGGCGGCCATCTCACCCACGGCCACAAAGTCTCGGCTACGGGCAAATTCTGGCAGCAGGTCCCCTACGGTATCGACCCCGTGACTGAGACTCTCAACTACGATCAGCTCCGCGAAACGGCCATGAAGGAGAAGCCTGCCATCCTGGTCACGGGGTACACGGCGTACCCGCGCGTCATAGATTGGGCGCGCATGAAAGAAGTGGCCGAAGCCGGCGGCGCTCTACTCATGGTGGACATGTCTCATATCGCCGGTTTGGTGGCGGGGGGAGCTTACCCGTCGCCTTTTCCGTATGCGGACATAGTCACTACCACTACTCACAAGACTTTGCGAGGGCCGCGCGCGGCGCTCATATTCGTGCGACGCGATATGCGCGAGCTGGACAAGAAGATAGACAAGGCCGTTTTCCCGGGCTTACAAGGCGGTCCTCACATGAATGCCATAGCAGGCGTAGCCGTGGCTCTGCGCGAGGCCGCTACGCCGGCTTTCCGTCGCTATGCCGCTCAAGTAGTCAAGAATGCAAAGACTTTGGCCGGAGAGCTCCGCGATCGCGGTTGGAGGCTCATATCGGGAGGTACGGATTCGCATCTCATCCTGGTCGACACTTGGATGAGCGACGTGGTCAACGAAAAGGGCGCCGGCGGCGTGCCCGGCCGCGTAGCTAGCGAGCGTCTGGAAAAGGCGGGCATCATAGTGAACAAGAATGCCATACCTTTCGATTCTAGGCCGCCTGCTGATCCGAGCGGCATCAGACTTGGTACTGCCGCCGAAACCACTCGCGGCAAGAAAGAGGCTGACATGAAGAAGATCGCAAAGAGGATCGATGAAGTTCTGCGCAAGAAGTGATCGCCGTAAGGGAAAGGGACATGCTCCCTCGGAAGCGTTCGGAGCTCTGCAGAGCTCCTCACTCGGTTCTCGGCGATTTTCCTGCTGGAAAATCGCCTGCGAGTGTTCCTCGAGAGCATGTTCCTTTCCCTTGCTTATCAGATATCTGCTACAATATTTGCCATGAAAGAACAACTGTTGAAGATTCTAGTTCGTGCGGTAGCATGGCTTGATGTTGAGCCATCTTCTGTTCATCTAGATTATCCTGAAGATCCGGCTCACGGTGATTTATCGACCAATGTGGCAATGGCGAACGCCAAGGCCCTGAATATCTCGCCGCGCGCTTTGGCCGAGAAGATCGTGGCGGAATTCGAAAAAGCCGCGCCGGATTTTGTGGCCAAAGTCGAGATTGCCGGGCCCGGTTTCATCAATTTCACCTTGAAGGACGAGGCTATAGCAAGAGCGGTTGTGAGATTTTCTGATGCAGCCAAACCGGAACCCGCCACCGCCGCGCCAAAAGTGATGGTCGAGTACACGGATCCGAATATATGCAAAGTCTTCCACGTAGGCCACTTGATGGCCAATGCCATAGGCGAATCGTTATCCAGGCTGATTGAATTTTCCGGCAACGAAGTGATCAGAGCTTGTTATCCCAGCGACGTAGGCTTAAATGTGGCCAAAACCGTCGCAGCCATATTGAAATCGGATAAGGCCGATATGCCGGCTGAATCCGCGGAACCGCGCAAAAAGGCCGAATATCTCGGTAAAATGTACGTGGTCGGCACAAAGATGTACGATGAAAGCGACGACCTGAAATCGTTCGTTATCGAGACGAACAAGAAGATATTCGCACGATCAGACAAGGAAGTGTCGGATCTCTATGACACATGCAGAAAGTGGAGCTTGGAATATTTCGAGCTCATATATGCGCGCCTCGGCACGAAGTTCAATGTGACCATATACGAAAGCGATGTGGCTGAACCGGGCATGAAGATCGTTCGCCAATTCTTGGGTAAAGGCGTTTTTTCGGAAAGCGACGGCGCCGTAGTCTTCAAAGGCGAGGATCATGGTTTGCATACCCGAGTATTTATCACTTCGCAAGGTTTGCCTACGTACGAATCGAAAGAAGTTGGCCTGAATGTAAAGAAATTCCAGCTTTACCCGGATCTGGCCGAATCCATAGTGGTTACAGCCAATGAGCAGGACGATTATTTCAAAGTGTTGCTCAAAGCCATGTTTCTGGTCAGGCCTGATATAGCCGGCAAGACGAAGCATTTGAGCCATGGCCTGTTGAGATCCGTTGCGGGCAAGATGTCATCCAGGACCGGACAGGTTATGGCGGCGGAGACTCTGATAGACGAGATCAAGGATATGGTAAAAGAAAAAATTCAAAGCTCAAAGCTCAAAGCTCAAAATTCTAATCAAGAACGTGATTTTTCCGGCCATGATTTAGAAGAGATCGCCGACCAGGTAGCCATCGCCGCCATCAAATACACTATTCTCCGCCAGGGCATAGGCGGCGACGTCATATTCGACAGCGCCAAGTCCATATCGTTCGAGGGCGATTCGGGGCCGTATCTGCAATATTCGGCGGTCAGGGCGAAGTCGGTATTGGAAAAGTCAAAAGTCAAAAATCAAAAGTCAAAAGTTGAGACATATCCTGAAAAAGTGGGTATTTTGGAGAGACTCATTATCAGATTCCCGGATATTGTAGAACGAGCTAGGACAGAGTATGCGCCGCAGGTTGTGGCCGGCTACCTGATTTCGTTGGCGTCCGCTTTCAATAGTTTCTATGCGGGCAATACCATCGTGGACGAAAAAGAGCCGCTGTCGCCGTATCGCGTCGCTCTCACCCGCGCATTCCGGGATGTCATGACCGAAGGGTTGTGGCTTTTGGGCATCGAAGTGCCAAGGAAGATGTAATTGACAAATTTAATACCTTTGTTAGTATAACGGTATTAGTCGTCATATAATGCATTATTGTTATGGACACCACTTTAACCATCAAAACTAACGGTACTTTACGTCAAGAAGCCAAGAAAATGGCCGAAGAATTAGGTCTAACTCTGACTGCCGTGGTCAACGCATATCTGCGTCAATTCGTCCGTGAGCGTAAATTTTCAGTTTCCGCCACATCGACTCCTACCAAACGTAGTCTAGCTCTCTGGGAACGGATCAGTCGTGATATGGACAAAGGCATGGATTCATCGGGACCATTTTCTCAAGCTTCTGATCTGATCGCCCACCTCAAAATATAATGTCCATGCTAGTCGTCTCTAGCCGCAATTTCAGTAAGGCGGCGGCTAGACTGCCGTCCAAGGTTAAAGCCGTGCTCAAAAATAGGTTGGAGATGTTCATGTCGGATCCGTATGCCTCAGTCCTCAACAACCATCGTTTGCATGGGTCTATGCGACACTACAGGAGCATCAATATCACCGGAGATTATCGTCTGATATATGAAGAATATGATGATGTGACTATACGTTTGATAGATATCGGGACTCACGGGCGCATTTATGGAAAGTGATAGAAAATGCTAGAATAGCTCATTATGAATGAGAAAAAGCCGACCAAGTCCAACCATGCGGAGCGCGAAGAACGCATACTGAAGCTCTGGAAGGAGAAGGACATATTCGAGAAGAGCCTGAATAAGCCGGCACCCAAAGGCGAATTTGTGTTCTATGAAGGTCCGCCGACGGCCAATGGCCGGCCGGGCATACATCACCTGGAGGCTCGCGCATTCAAGGACGCCATCCCGCGCTATAGGACCATGCGCGGCTATCATGTGCGCAGGAAGGGAGGCTGGGACACGCACGGCTTGCCCGTGGAGCTGGCCGTGGAAAAGGCTCTAGGCCTCAAGTCCAAGAAGGAGATAGAGTTATACGGCATAGCGGCCTTCAACGAGAAATGCAAAGAGGACGTCTGGAAGTACGTCCATGAATGGGAACAGTTCACCGACCGCATGGGATACTGGGTCGACCTCAAGGATCCGTACATCACGTATAAGCCTGACTATATAGAGTCCGTATGGAACGTGGTCAAAGAGACAGACAAACGCGGCCTTCTATACAAGGACTACAAAGTCGTGCCGTGGTGCCCTCGTTGCGGCACCGCTCTGTCTTCGCACGAGTTGGCGCAGGGCTATGAGGACAGGAAGGATTTGGCGCTGACGGTGAGATTCAAGATTCAGGATTCAAGATTCAAGAATGGAGACGGAAATGTTTACCTTTTAGCCTGGACGACGACGCCGTGGACATTGCCAGGCAATGTGGCGTTAGCTATTAACCCGGGCATCGATTACATAAAAGTAAAAGACGCACACATTGACCAATTAGTGCAAATGCCATTAGACAAGACAGTGACACCGCCTTCTTCGAAAGAGATTGTCGAAATATTTATCCTTGCCAAAGATCGTTTCGATAGTTTAAGACACTTGTTCAAGAATCCGGTGGTAATCGAGACCTTCAAAGGTTCTGACCTGGTCGGCCTCGAATATGAGCCGCTGTATCCATTCTTGAAAAACAATGCGAGCGGCGCGGAGAAAGACAAGCTGAAGAATGCATTCAAGGTATATGCCGGAGATTTCGTCACCACCGAGGACGGCACGGGCATAGTACATATAGCGCCCATGTACGGCCAAGACGACTTTGAGCTGGGCACGAAGGCAGGCTTGCCGAAATATCACCTGGTCAACGACGACGGCACATTCAAGAAAGAGGCCGGATTCCTGGCGGGGAAATTTGTCAAAGATGAAGCCACTGATGTGGAGATCATCAAAGACTTGGCCGGACGGTCCGGCGGCAGTCTGTTATTCCATAAGGAGAAGCATCAGCACTCATATCCCACATGTTGGCGCTGCCACACGCCGCTCATATATTTCGCTCGAGACAGCTGGTATATAGCCATGTCCAAGCTCCGCAACAACATGGTCAAGGAGAATGAGGGCATACATTGGGAACCGGACTATATCAAGGAGGGCCGCTTCGGCGAGTGGTTGCGCGACATAAAGGATTGGGCTATTTCCCGCGAGCGATATTGGGGCACACCACTGCCTGTATGGGCTTGCGACAAATGCGGCAAGCGCCGGGTAGTTGGTTCCGTTGCCGAAATCGCCAAGAAGCCCCGCAACAGCTACTGGGTCATGCGGCACGGCCAGGCAGACAACAATGTCCAGAATATATTGGATTCTGAAGAGAGAGACGTAAAAGTTCCGTCACATCTGACCGATCTTGGGAAGAAGCAGGCGTTGGAAGCCGTGGCGGTATTGCAAAAGATAAAGCCAGACTTGGTTTTCGTGTCGCCGCTTATGCGGACTAGGGAGACTGTAACTGTGTTGAAAGAAAAGCTTGGTTGGTCGGATGATATGGTGATTTTTGATGATCGTATCCGCGAGATGGGCATGGGCGAGTGGAACGGACGCAATATCAACGATTTTTACAAAGAGGCCCACTATGAAGAACGGTTCGTCAAATGCGCTCCTAGCGGCGAGACTTATGCCGATATCAAGAAGCGCATGGGTGATTTCCTCTATGACATCGAGACCAAATATGAAGGCAAAAAAATATTGGTCATCTCGCATGAGACGCCGGTATTCCTGATCATGGCGGCCGCTATGGGATTGGATCGCACACAATCGCTGTCGTTCAGGGGCCGCAGAGACTTCATAGGCAATGCCGAGGTCAGGCCTGTAGATTTCCGCGTAGTGCCTCACAACTCGGAATACGAGCTCGACTTGCACAAGCCGTTCATAGACGAGGTGAAGCTGGCCTGTGTGTGCGGCGGGGAAATGAAGCGTGCGAAGGAAGTCATGGACGTGTGGTTCGACAGCGGGTGCATGCCGTTCGCGCAAGATCATTATCCTTTTGAAAGTCAAAAGTCAAAAGTCAAAAGTCAAAATTTAATCGCAAAATTATTCAATCTGAAGGACGGATTAACGTATCCGGCGGATTTTATCTCTGAAGCCATAGACCAGACTCGCGGCTGGTTCTACACCTTGCATGCCGTGGGCGCTCTCATGGGGCGCGGCAAGGCCTACAGGAATGTCATATGCCTCGGTCACATACTTGATGCCGAGGGCAAGAAGATGTCCAAGCACATAGGCAACGTCGTATCTCCTTGGGACATGATGGACAAGTATGGCGCAGATGCATTGCGCTTCTGGATGTATTCCGTCAACCAGCCCGGTGAGCCCAAGAATTTCGACGAGAAGACGGTAGATGAAGTGGTCAAGAAAGTGTTCAACTTGGCGGCTAATGTGTTGTCGTTCTACAAGATGTATGAGGATAAAGATTCAGGATTCAAGATTCAGGATTCAAGAATGGAATCGCAAAATGTCTTGGACAGGTGGATTGTGGCCAGACTGGATCAATTGATAGAAACTGTCACGAACGGATTGGATGCTTATGTATTCTTGGAATCGACACGGGCAATAAGGGACTTCATAGGAGATCTGTCGCAATGGTATTTGCGCAGGTCGCGCGACAGATTCAAGGGGGATGATGAGGCTGACAAGAATGCCGCTCTGGCGACCACTCGATACGTCCTGTTGACCTTGGCCAAAGTCATGGCGCCATTTGCGCCGTTCTTTGCGGAGGAATTGTACGCCGAAGCCGGCGGACCATCGGAGAGCGTTCACCTGGAGGAGTGGCCTGAAATAGATTCAAGATTCAAGATTCATGATTCAAGACTCGTCGCGGACATGGCAATGGTGCGCCATGTTGCGTCAAAAGGTCTTGAAGCGCGCATGAAGGCCAAGATCAACGTCAGGCAACCGCTTGCCAGATTAAAAGTCAAAAGTCAAAATGTAAAACTGCCGGAAGAATTCATGGAGCTGATCAAAGATGAGGTCAATGTCAAAAATGTTGTATTTGACGACGGCGTTGAAGGCGATGTAGAGCTAGACACGGTCGTGACCCCCGAACTCAGAGAGGAAGGCGAACTGCGGGAGCTTTTGCGCAAGATCCAAGACTTGCGTAAAGAAGCGGGCTTATCCATGAAAGACAAGGCATCTTTAACGATTACGGCTGATTTGAATGGTTTGGCACACAAACATGAAGACGAGATCAAGAAGATCACAAATATCACGGATATCAGGATCGGCGAGATGTTGACGGTTATGGCCGAATGATGTATATGAAGTAGCCCGTATCCATTCCTGAATCATGAATCTTGAATCTTGAATCTGCTACCATGTATGCCGTCCACACAACTCCCGGATTTGTAATAGGTTCCAAACCTTACGGCGAGGCCGGCAAGCTGCTCTCCATATTTACCCGTGACTTTGGTCTGGTGACCGCCACGGCCCAAGGCATAAGGCTGGAAAGATCAAAGCTGCGCTATCATGCCCAGGATTATAGTCTCGGAGAATTTTCGCTGGTGCGCGGCCGTGAATTCTGGCGGCTGACCAATGCCCGCCCGTATGCCGATTTCCTATTGCCGACAGGAGTCGGTCCAGAGCCGGTCATACGCGCGGCTCTGCTTTTGAGGCGGTTGTTGCATGGAGAAGAATCAAACCCGCTCCTATTTGGACACGTATACGAATGCACTAGGTTTTTGGCGGGCAACCCGGATCTAGACGAGCGGCAAATGCAGGCCGCGGAGTCCCTGGTGGTGTTTAGGATACTCGATGCCCTTGGTTATATAGGGGATAATCACGATCTGAACGGAGACCTGTTGTCATCTGTTTTGTCCGTCGGCTTGTTGGAGACCGCAAGCGGGCAGAGGATAGCCATAAACAAGCACATAAATACGGCCCTGCGCGAGAGTCATTTATAGAGACCAATGAGAGACCCAAGGAACTTGCTCCTCAGGGCACGCGATTTCTCTGCTGAGACATCGCTCAGTTCGAGCGCCAGTCGCGCTCGAAAGTCACTTCGGAGCAAGTTCCTTGGGTCTCTGGTATAATTAAACACGTGCCTCCGGGAGACAAAAGCCGCATAGAAGACTTGAAGCGCTCCATGTACGACAGGAACGCCCCGGAAGTACGCACCAGGCGCAAGCTGCGGTTCATGGACAATACGCCCCGGGACGTAAAGACCGATTGGGAGCATCCGCCCGAGGAAGACGATAAGCCCCAAGAATTGAACCAGCATTATGAAGACCATTCCATGTCATTCTTCGCGAAATTGCTCATAGCCTCCGTCATATTCTGTATCGGCGCAATAGGTCTGGGCGCTTATCTATTCTTGAATGGGGCCAATCTGATATCCGCCAATAACATAGATATAAACATAAGCGGGCCCGTATCCATACCGGGCGGTACCCCGGTCACGCTCTCCATAACGGTCACCAACAAGAACAGCGTCGATCTGGAGGGGGCAGACCTGGAAGTCGATTTTCCTGCGGGGACCACAGATCCAAATGACACCACGAAATCCCTCGATACTTACCAGCAGCTGCTCGGCAACATAGCGTCAGGAGCTTCGGTCACCAAGTCGGTCAAGGCCGTCATATTCGGCCAGGAGAATCTCCAGAAGGAGATTTCGGCCAAGGTCACTTATGGCATAAAAGGCTCCTCTTCCGTGTTTACCAAGGTGCAGACGTACGATGTCCTCATCAATTCATCCCCGGTAACGCTATCCGTTTCGTCATTCAGCCAGATAACTTCCGGTCAGCCTTTCGATATGACGGTAGACGTCAAGTCCAATTCGCAAAATACCTTGAAGAACATCGTACTCAAGGCTACATATCCGTTCGGATATTCATTTGGGCTGTCTTCCGTCAAACCGTTGTCCGACAATGCCACATGGGTCCTTGGAGACATGCCGCCCGGAGGGGACAGATCCATAGTCATACACGGCACTCTGTCCGGCGAAGATAGCGACCTGCGGGCGTTCCATTTCACGGTAGGGACTCAAAGCCAAGCCAAGCCGGGCATCATAAGCACGGCTTATATGGATACGGAACAGGATGTGACCATAGAGAAGCCTTTCCTGTCGTTCTCTTCGGAGATCAACAACAATCCGGTATCGTCCGATTTTGCGGCCAATTTCGGCCAGCCGTTGGAAATAAGCCTGCATTGGACCAACAATCTCGCCGAATCCCTGTCGAATGTGAATATAGTCGCCCACCTTTCCGGTTCGGCCTACGATCCTTCGGTGGTGTCGGCCCAGGGCGGATATTTCCGGTCCGCGACGAACGATATCGTATGGAACCAGCAGACCGATCCGGAATTGGCTTCGGTGCCGGCCGGCGCCAGCGGCAATGTGACATTTTCGATCATGCCGACCGATATCGGCATGTCCATGAATCAAGTAGTCGATCCGGAGATAACTTACTCCGTATCCGCTACCGGAGATAGGGCCAACGAATCAGGCGTACCTCAACAGACTACGGCCGTAGTCACCAACATCAAGATATCTTCAAATGTCAGCTTGTCCGGACGGGTCGTCAGGGACCAGGGACCGTTCGTCAACACTGGCCCCATACCGCCCAAGGCCAACGTGAATACCACATACACGGTCATATGGACGGTCGACAACACATCCAATGCGGTGACGGATGCCGTGGTTACGGCGGTTTTGCCGCCATATGTCTCATGGGTTGGCACCAGCAGTCCCTCTACCGAGGACGTGTCGTATGACAGCAATAGCGGCACGATCACATGGAATATAGGCAATGTCGATACATACACCATAGGATCTTCGCAAAGGAGGCAGGTGGCTTTCCAGTTGTCGCTCTTGCCGTCAGTGGATCAGATCAGCAAGGATCCGACTTTGATCAACCAGGCTACGTTGACAGCCACAGACGGCTGGACGGGCGCGTCTTTGCAGAGCAAACAAAGCTATTTGACTACCAGGTTCAGCACCGACCCATCGTTCAAAGTCGGCGATGAGATAGTCGGCCAATAAAACCTCTAGAAAACATAAAACCGCAAAGAAAACCGCGAAGATTGACAACAGGCTTCAACTTTGCTAAGTTTCTGCTTAGCTTTTGCACCATAAGAAGCATTTGATTTGCTCGACAGTCGGTTCCTCAGAGGAATTTCCAATTCCTTAGCGAATTGTCGAGCATGCCCGGCCGGGCCATCGAGACGTGCGATGCACGACGCCTAGAAAGCGACTGATGTTCCCGGCCGGGCGCGGCCGATTTCCTGCCCGCCTCAACTTACGGACAGGCGCCCCCGCAAAGTCACTACGAACCGCCGATTCTTCCCAATTCCGTGGCGGTCAGACTTTGTGGGGGCTTCACTTTGGCCGAATAGGCGCATATGGTGTAGAATGCTTTTTAATGAAAGAGACCAACAAAGCTCCCGCTCCGGATCTGATGGACAAGATAGTGGCGCTCTCCAAGCGCCGCGGCTTCATATACCGGGGCTCCGAGATATACGGCGGCTTGGCCGGCACATGGGATTACGCCCATTATGGCGTGGCTCTGAAGAACAACGTCAAAGCCATCTGGTGGAAGCGTTTTGTCACAGACAGGGAAGACATATACGGCATGGATGCGGCTATACTCATGAATCAGAAGACCTGGCAGGCCAGCGGCCACGTCAGCGGTTTTTCCGATCCGCTAGTCGAGTGCAAGAAGTGCAAGCAGCGATTCCGAGCCGATCATGTCAAGAAAGTGCCGGCTGATCCGGTCGAGCACGGTTTGATTGGCAAGGCGTTGGAGTTAAAAGGGAGTATTGCTTATTGGGAGTGTGAGGATTGTGGCACTACCAATGTTGTGAATACGCGCCAATTCAACATGATGTTCAAGACAAATGTCGGAGCCGTCGAAGACGACGATTCGATATCGTATCTGCGTCCGGAGACCGCCCAGGGCATGTTCGTCAATTTCAAGAATATCGTAGACAGCTTCCATCCCAAGCTGCCTTTCGGCATGGCTCAGATAGGCAAGGCCTTCAGGAATGAGATCGCCCCGCGCGATTTCCTGTTCCGCTCGCGCGAATTCGAGCAGATGGAGATAGAGTATTTCGTGAAGCCGGCCGGATGGGAGAAGTCATTCGAGGACTTCCGCAAAGAAATGCACGCTTTTGTCGGAGACGTAGGACTTGATGACAAGAAAGTCCATGAATTGGAAGTGCCTGACGGCGAGCGCGCCCACTACTCCAAGCGCACCATAGATTTCGAGTTTGATTATCCTTTTGGCAAGAAGGAGCTGTACGGCTTGGCATATCGAACCGATTTCGATCTATCCGCACATGCAGGTATGTCCAAGGCCAATCTTGAATATTACGATGAAGAGACCAAGGAGCGATACATACCGCATGTCATAGAGCCTTCATTTGGCGTCGATCGCACTGTGTTGGCGATACTTTCTAACGCATACACGGAGGATGAAATGGGCGGGGAGAAGAGGACTTACTTGAAACTAGCTCCGTCTGTCGCGCCGGTCAAAGTAGCAGTATTTCCACTTCTCAAGAACAAGCCGGAATTGATCAAGAAGGCCCGCGAAGTCTATGAAGCGCTCAAAAAAGAGCCGGCCTTCGGTGGCGCGGTGGAATTTGACGACAACGGCAATATAGGCAAGCGCTACCGCAGGCAGGACGAGATAGGCACGCCGTACTGCGTCACCGTGGATTTCGACACCATCGAGAAGGGTGCCGGCGTCACCGTGCGAGATAGGGATAGTGGGAAGCAGGAACGTGTTCCTGAGAATGAGCTGTCAAAATATCTCTCAAAGCACCACACGATTTGAATCCAGCGTAATCAATTCATGCACATCAAGAAGCTCCGACATTGCGCCATGGTCATAGATATCCCCAAGAAGGGGGGCGAGGCCGTGCGCGTGCTCACGGATCCGGGCATATACAGTCTCGAGGAGCACGACAAAGTGAAAGGCGTAGACATCGTGCTCATAACCCACGAACATGCCGACCATTTCCACATAGAGTCGCTGAAAGCGTTGATCAAGCGCGAGCCCGATGTACAGATCGTCACCGATGTTGGAGTCGGGACTATTCTTGCCAAAGAAGGCGTCGCGCATCATGTCATGGAGCACGGCGATGCTGTCGACCTGAAAGGTGTACGCATAGAAGCCTACGGCAAAGACCACGCTTTTCTGCACGAGTCCTTGCCGCCCATGTCCAATGTCGGGTTTTTCCTGGAGAACAAGTTATTCTTCCCGGGCGACGCTTTTACAGATCCCAAGAAACCTATAGACGTCTTGGCTTTACCGGTCGCAGGACCGTGGATGAAGATATCGGAGGCGGTGAATTATGCGTTGGAAGTAAAGCCTCGCCTGGCTTTTCCGGTGCATGACGCCGTCCGTATAGCCACTGCCCATCGTATCCCGGAAATGATCCTGCCAAAAAACGGCATAGAGTTCGTAAAACTCGAAGAAGGCGGGGAATTGGATGTGAGATAGGTCAGCAATCATCTTCATACGTCATTGCGACACATCTTTCGTCGCTTGTGAGCTTGTGCGGTTTCCGGCGAGGAGTATAATTTTGTCACCTGCCAAATATTACCAGTGCGCATACCGTTGCATGCGTGGATGTTTAACGCACAATAACATGAAAGATCAAATAGAATTACCAGAAATAACCGTGGATCAATTGGCCGAAGCAGTGGCTAGGGGTTTTCGGGAAACTGACAGACAATTTGCCGCTGTCAACGTCAGATTCGACGATCTTGAATTGCGGTTTGATAGCCTTGAATCAAGGTTCGACAAACTCGAGACTAGATTTGATGGACTCGAATTGCGATTCGATAACCTCGAATCCAGATTCGATAGATTAGAAGTTAGATTTGATAGCTTCGAATCCAGGTTCGACAGCTTTGAGAATGAGATGAGAAAGAGCGTCAAAGATATATGCGCCAGCGTCGAAGCCATGAAAAGCCACGTTGTAACGCGTCTGCACAGAGTGGAACGCAAATTGCAATTAGCTTAAGGCATCCGACATTACGCGGCGATAACATGGCGATGACGCAGTGATTCCCAATGAGCCGCCGGCGTGGTACATTCATGCCATGAAGTTCAACAAGACGACCCTGTCGAGCGGTCTGCGGCTGGTGACCATACCCATGCCGGACAACCCGTCCGTGACCGTCCTCGTCATGGTCGAGGCCGGGTCGAAGTATGAGACCAAAGCCGAGAGCGGCATGTCGCATTTCCTCGAGCACATGGTCTTCAAAGGCACGCCCAAGCGGCCCAAGGCCAGCGACATTTCGCGTGAGCTAGATTCTATAGGCGCCCAGTACAATGCCTTTACTGCCCAGGAATTCACGGGCTATTACGCCAAGGCCGATGCCAGGCATTTGGATATCATACTGGACGTTATATCCGATCTGTACCAAAATCCGCTCTTCGACGAGAAGGAGATGGAAAAGGAGAAAGGCGTCATCGTAGAAGAGATCAAGATGTATCGCGATCTGCCGCAAAAGCACGTACAGGACGTGCTCATGGAGCTGGTCTATGGCGACCAGCCGTCAGGCTGGAATATCGCCGGTACGGAAGAGAACGTCAGATCGTTCAGCCGGGCGGCATTGTCCGATTATCGTTCCAGGCACTATGTAGCGCCGGCTACGGTAGTATTCGTAGCCGGTTCATTTGATGAGCAGGCTATAGCCGTGAAGGTCAGAGCCGCTTTCAATGGATTGGATGACGGAAGCAAGGCCGGCAAACCGTCGGTATCGGAAGCGCAGGACAGGCCGGCCATCAGGATCGAAGCGAAAGAGACCGATCAGACCCATTTGGTATTCGGTTTCAGGTCATTCCCGATCAAGGATCCGCGCATGCCCGCCATGCAAGTCCTGTCCGGCGTCCTCGGCGCCGGCATGAGCTCCCGCTTGTTCTCGAAGATGAGGGACGAGCTCGGCATATGCTATTACATCCGGGCCGCCAATGATCCGTTCACTGATCATGGCCTTTTCACCATATCTGCCGGCGTGGACAATGCCAGGGTAGGAGAAGCCATAAGGGAGATCTTGCAAGAATGCATCCGCTTGAAAACCGAGCTTGTTCCCGAAGCGGAGCTCCGGAAGGTGAAAGATTACTTGGCTGGCACGACTATGCTGGAGTTGGAGACCTCGGAGGCGCGCGCCGAATTTGCCGGCTACCAAGAGATACTGAAAGGCTCCATAGAGATGCCGGATGCCGTCATATCAAAGATAAAGACCGTAACGGCCGCGGAAGTGACGGCGCTGGCAAAAGACCTATTCAAGGAAGAAAGGCTCAATCTGGCCATGGTCGGGCGGGCCAAAACCGCGGACATCGAAGGCCTTTTGAGATTGTCTTAGATGCGCTACAATAGCCTCATGTCAGAGACCTCTCCCAACCGAACCATCATATCGACCGGGACGATAGTCAGGTTCTTCCTTATCGGTGTGTTGCTCTTGGCTCTTTACTATATATCCGATGTCGTGCTTGTTGTAGTCGCCGCTATCGTCTTTGCTTCCGCCATAGAGCCTATGATACGCCGTCTGGTCCGGTATCGTATCCATAGAGTCATAGCCGCCATCCTCATATATGTGGTCATCGCCGCTATATTGGCCGGTCTGCTCATATTCTTTGTGCCTATAGTAGCCAATGACGCCATATCCTTCTTGAGCAATATACCCAGGACCATATCGGTCGAGTATCTATGGAGCCCTATCAGGGACATCGGTACGACCATAGGCTCGTCGAGCATCGGTCCCAATACCATATCAATCGGCGATTTCGTGAGCGGCTTGCGCTCGCTCCTCGTAGGCACGTCGAGCGGAGCTTTCCAGACGGCCAGCTTCATATTTGGCGGCGTGCTCGGATTTATCCTGATCGTGGTATTGTCGTTCTATCTGGCGGTACAGGAAGAAGGCGTGGCGGATTTTCTCCGCATAGTCACGCCCGTCAAACATCATGACTACATCATCGATCTCTGGCGCAGGTCGCAGAGGAAGATAGGCTACTGGCTTCAGGGACAGATACTCCTAGGTCTTGTCGTGGGGGTGCTTGTCTACCTGGTCCTTATGATAGTGGGCATACCATACGCTCTGGTTTTGGCTCTCCTGGCGGCGGTATTTGAGATCATACCGGTCTTTGGTCCGGTCATATCTTCCGTGCCGGCCATATTGATAGCCTTTGCGGACAAAGGAGTGGGCACCGGCCTCTTGCTCATCGGCCTTTATATCATCATATATCAGTTCGAGAGCCAGCTGTTCTATCCTTTGGTGGTCAAGAAGATAGTGGGCATATCGCCTATAGTGGTCATCCTGGCGTTGGTCATAGGGGCCAAGCTCGCGGGTATCCTGGGGGCCATCATAGCCGTGCCTTTGTCGGCCGCCCTCATGGAATATCTGCATGACATAGAGAAATACAAGAAAGCGGAGATCGCGGAGAGGATGACGATAGGGAAATCCGGTTGATGCCGTGGACAAGGCATCCGTGGCCGGATTATTCATGTCGCAGACGATTGCCGATAACCGGCTTTGGCTGTACACTGGCAAAACATGAGCCACATCAATCGAAACGAGGGACAGAAATTCTATGTCACAACCCCGATATTTTATCCCAATGCCAAATTGCACATGGGGCATGCTTATTCTGCGACGATTTCTGATATATTTGCTAGATATAGCAGATTGCTAGGCAAAGACACCTATTTTCTTACAGGGTCGGATGAGAACACGGAAAAAGCAGTCAGGGCCGCTGCCGGCGCCGGACAGCAAGTCTTCCCGTATCTCGACGGCATAATAGGCGGTTTCAAAAACCTATATAAGAGGCTGGATATCTCATACGACCAATTTATACGCACGACCGACAAAGACAATCACTGGCCCGGTGTCGAAGCGTTCTGGAAAAGGATGGTTGACTCCGGGGATATAGAAAAGCGGTCTTATGAAGGCCTGTATTGTGTCGGTCATGAATCGTTCATCACGGAGAAAGATCTTGTTGACGGCAAATGTCCGGATCATAGGGAAACGCCCCAGCGCATAAAAGAGGAGAATTATTTCTTCATATTGTCCAGATACGCGGACAAGATACGGGATATCATTGCATCCGATGCCATACGTATAGTTCCGACTTCCAGGAAAAATGAGATCCTGGCTCTTTTGAAGGACGGATTAGAGGATGTAAGTTTTTCCAGGCCGGCCGACAAGATGACTCTCGGCATCCCTGTGCCGGGGGATAATACTCAAAAGATATATGTCTGGGGAGATGCCCTTACGAACTACTTGACCGCTCTGGGGTTTGGCAGGAAAGATCATGCTTTGTACGACAGATTCTGGCCGGCCGACCTGCATGTCATAGGCAAAGACATCTTACGCTTCCATGCCGCAATATGGCCAGGTATGCTTCTATCCGCCGGGTTGCCTTTGCCGAAGAATATACTTGTGCACGGGCTCATCACCTCCGGTGGCCTAAAGATGTCAAAAACTCTCGGCAATGTGATAGATCCGGTCCGGCTCATCGATGAATATGGAGCGGATGCGGTCAGATATTTCGTAGCCAGGCACATATCGCCGTTTGAAGATGGAGATATGACCATGGATTCTTTCAAAGAAGCCTACAATGCCGGTTTGGCCAATGGCATAGGCAACTTGGTCAGCCGCATTCTCAAGCTTACAAGCGATCACCGCGTGTCTTCGGATCTGCCGTCGAAAGAGGATGTCTTTGCGGATGAGACCGTACAGTCATACGCCCAAAGCTTCGATGAGTTCGACATCCAGAAAGCCTGCAACCATATATGGACCAGGATCGCTTCAATGGACAGGGAAATACAGGAGACCCAACCGTTCAAATTGGTCAAATCCGCCGACGCCGCTTCAGCGGCAAGAGGGAAGGCCATACTGTCCAAGCTTTACAGAGAATTATGGATCGTGGCAGTGCTTCTTGAACCCATCATACCGGCGACGGCCGCAACGATCCAAGGTCTGATAAGGAGCAACAAAATGCCGTCTGCGCCGCTTTTCGCTAGGAAATAAGCCGCCGTTTTCTTCATTCGGATTTGAGACTTTTTTTATCCGGATTTGAGACTTTTTTGAACGTTTCTTGAGCTTTGCCGTGATATCCTTGCCATGCCTCGCCGCTATGCTCTTGCGGAAGAGCCATTGCCGTGGTAGTCTCGTGCCATAGCATCGATTAACAATTAATCGCAGTAAGCCCTCCACTGCCTCTGCCGCGGCGGAAGCAGTGGGGGTCCTGTCGATCCATTTCGATGGGCCGCTGACTGCAAAAAACATGAACGAGACAGACAAAGATAAGACGTCGATCTATGAGATCGGCTATCTGATAGCAGGAGTACCGGAAGAGCGTGTCACTGCCGAGGCGGACGCCATAAGGAGCGCCGTATCTGCCGCCGGCGCATCTATCATGGCGGAAGAAACGCCCAAGCATGAACGCCTGGCTTATACCATGCGCAAGAAGACCATGTCCGGTTCTTATGACAAGTTCGATTCGGCCCATTTCGGCTGGCTCAAATTCGAGGCCGTTTCCGACAAGGTCGAAGCTTTGAAGAAGCAGATCGAGGCCATGCCCGCCGTCCTGCGCATGCTCCTCATATCGACGGTCAGAGAAAATACATATCTTGGCAAGCATGCCCCGGTCGTTTCCGCCATAGGATCGAGGAGACAAGCTTTTGCTCCGGCCGACAAGGTCCAGAGCGATCCTGTAGAGGCGGGCGTACCGGCACCGGCAGCCTCCGTAGAGGAGATGGACAAGAGCATTGACGA
>JAGWJT010000031.1 GCA_028865615.1 Patescibacteria group bacterium
AATTCCATTTCTCCCGCCGCTATCATCGACAAGAAGATCGTCGAATACGGCCGCGAGCCATTCCTGCAAGCGGCGAGGATAGTGCTATTGCAGACTATAGACATGTTTTGGGTCGAGCATCTGGAAGTCATGGATTACACCCGCGGCTCCGTCAACCTGCGCGCCTACGGCCAACGCGATCCTCTGGTAGAGTACAAGAAGGAAGGCCTGCGCCTATTCCGCGAGATGCAGGCGGCCGTGCACGGCCAGGTCATGAGGATACTGCCGAATATAGTCCCCGTAGTGAACGGCGTGCCCATGAAGAGCGCTGCTCAGAGTGATTCAAGATTCAAGAATCAAGAATCAAGAATCAAACAATCGCTCAAAGACATTCAATCTGACGCACAGTTTATAACTTCCGGCGATGGATCGAACAAGGCGGCCGTACATTCCGGCAATGATTTGAATAAGAAAGAGCCCGGCCGCAACGACCCGTGTTGGTGTGGTTCTGGGAAGAAATACAAGAAGTGCCATGGAGCGGGGAAGTAGTCTATCATTCCAACACGAATAATCGAGTGGCGGAACTTGTGTGATCACAAAGAAAGAGTAAAATTGTCGCATGTCTGGTGGAACATCACAGGCCTTTTCATTGTCGTCCGGGGTCGGCAAGGCGGCTCCGAGCCTGGAATCATTATTGCGAAGCAGAAAACGCTTCGCTTCTTGGCTATGGGTGAAGAAGGACGTGCATTATTCCGACCATGAGCCGCCGCTCTTCAAAGAAGCAGAGATTTGGTGGTGTCATGCCGGAGAGAACGTCGGTGTCGAAACTAATGGTAAAGGTACCAGTTTTTCTAGACCATTTCTGGTCTTTAAGAAATATGACAGGTATTCATTCCTAGGATTGCCCTTGACCACGTCAAGGAAGATCGGTTCTTGGTATGTCACGGTCAATTTCGGCCAGAACAATAGCACCATCAATCTAGCCCAAGGCAGAGTGTTCGATTATCGTCGCCTTGGTGATAAAATCGGGGAGCTCAAGGTCGGAGAATTTAAGCAAATCGATATGGCATACCTTGATCTTCATATGATCAGCAATAAAATATACCTCCCGCCTGAAGAGGCGGGAGTCGTGGGCAAGTCCCAAATTGTAGGTTCATTGTAGCAAGCCGTTTATCGATGTCAAGGGGTCGATTTATTAATATATTTCTGATTTAAAGAAGCAATTCAAACAAAATTATGGCACTAGTCGATGAAATAACATTCCATGCCAGGGCGGGGCGCGGCGGAAGCGGCGTGGTGCGCTGGCGGCATGAGAAGAACAAGGAATACTCCGGCGCGGCCGGAGGCAATGGCGGCAAGGGCGGCGACGTCTGGGTGCGGGCCGTGCGCGATATCAACATCCTGGCACGGCACAAGGCCGTCAAGGAGTTCGTGGCGGAAGACGGAATGGACGGCATGAATCGGTCCAAGCAGGGCAAGGCCGGCCTGGACATATATATCGATCTGCCCATAGGTTCTATCGTCAAGAACGAGCAGAGCGGCCGCATAGTCGAATTGATAGATGACGGTCAGACGTCGAAGATCCTCCATGGAGGCCGAGGCGGCCTAGGCAACGAGCACTTCAAGGCTTCGACCAATGTACGGCCGGAGCAATCGACCGATGGTCAGCCGGGCGAAGAGGCGGATTTTACCGTCGAACTGGATCTGATCGCCGATGTCGGACTGATCGGATTGCCGAACGCGGGCAAATCCAGCCTGTTGAACGCGCTCACCAACTCGCGCGCCAAGGTCGGATCATACGCATTCACCACTCTGGATCCGAATCTGGGGGCATTGCCGGGGGGGATCATATTGGCCGATATACCGGGTCTCATCGAAGGCGCAGCGGAAGGCAAAGGGCTCGGCCATAAATTCTTGAAACACATAAAGAGAACGAAGATATTGTTGCATCTGGTGTCACTGGAGAATGAGGATATCGGAAAAGCTTATAGAGAGATACGCGGCGAATTGGAGAGATATGGCGAGGGGTTGGGCGAGAAGGAGGAAATCATCGTATTGACCAAGACGGATCTAGGGGATGAGGGTGCCATAAAGGCCGCTAGGAAGGTGTTGGAAGAGGCCGGTAAAGATGCGGCGAGAGTGCTCGAAGTGAGCGTATTGGATGATGCGGCTGTTAAAAGGCTCGGAGAGCACATCGTGTCGGGTATACCATCGACCGGGGTAGGGGAAAACAATGTCTTGTAGAGTTTATGCATGAAAAAGGGCGGTTTGAGCCGCTCTTTTTGTATGATTATGAATGTTTATGACAGCTTCTTCACCAGAATCTCTTTGACAACGGCCGGATTGCCGGCGCCCCTGGTGGCCTTCATGGCTTGGCCTATCAAGAATTGGAGGGATACGGTCTTGCCGCCACGATACTCGGCGACGACTTTGGCGTTGTCGGCAATGACCTTGTCTATGGCCGGTTCGAGGCTGGCCGTGTCGCTCTTTTGCATGAGACCGTGTTTTTCGGCTAGCGATCTTGGAGACGCAGTGGAAGGATTTTTTTCTTTGAAGAGGATAGCCATGAGATCTTTGGCGCCACGCGAAGATATGTCTCCCGAGGCGACCATCGAGACTAGCTCGGCGAAGGCGGCCGGAGAGATGAAGGCGGCATCTCTGCGGATCAATATGTCCCTCAGGATATATTTGTTGGCGCTGATGAGGCCGAGGTAATCGCTCAATAGATAATTGACGGTCAACTTGACGCGGAGGTCATCCGGTTTGTCAGTGAATCTTCCGGCATCCAATATGGATCCGTAGTACTCGGCAAGAACGGGTTCTTCGACCATGACGGCGACTTCTTTGTCGGTCATGCCGTAGACGCCCTTGAATCGATCGCGTGCTTGCCACGGCAGTTCGGGCAGGGAATCCCGGAGAGTGTCGGCGGAGAATTCCGGGATCTCGGAGATCTTCATCTTGGGGATATCCGGGTCGGGGAAGTAGCGATAGTCGTGCGAGCTCTCTTTGGAACGCTGCGAGTAAGTCTCGCCTCTGGCATCGTCCCAGCCGCGAGTCTCCTGTACGACCTTGCCGCCGTCTTCGAGCAGGGAAGTCTGGCGGGCGATCTCGTACTCGATGGCGCGCTCGACGGCTCGGAATGAATTTAGATTCTTGACTTCGGTCTTGGTGCCGAGGATGATAGAGGCCGATGAAAGAAGTTCCCCGGACAAAGAGGCAACGCGACGAAACCCGTCACTCGGATTAGAGATGGAGCATCTTGCCTCTTTGTCCGGGGAACTTCTTTCATCGGCTTCAAGCACGCCGACCGAGACGTTTGCCTCGATACGCATCTCGCCTTTCTCCAGGTTGGCTTCGCCGGCGCCGAGATAGCGCAGAAGGAGCTGGAGCTCGCGGGCGAACCTGACGGCGGTCTCGGCGTCATGGATGACAGGCTTGGTGACTAGCTCCATGAGAGGCACGCCGGAGCGATTGAAATCCACGAGACTCTTCTCGTGCTGGTCGTGAGTCGATCTGGCGGTGTCTTCTTCCAGGTGTATGCGCTCGAGCTCTATGCCGGCCAGCGAGCCACCCGTGACCAGGGGATATTTGTATTGGCTCAACTGATAGCCTTTCGGAATGTCAGGATAGAAATAATTCTTGCGATCCCATTCGGTGAAATCGGCGATCTCTCCGCTGACCGACGCGCCGACCCGCAGCACGTGTTCGATGGCTTGGCGGTTCAGGATGGGAAGGGTGCCGGGATGGCCGAGGCAGACGGGGCACACATTGGCATTTGGACGCCCTTCATCCGGATCGTTCTTGCACGAACAGAACATCTTGGAAGCAGTTTTGAGCTCCGCATGTATCTCCAAGCCTATGACCGGCATGAATGGTTTGTTCTCTGTAGGCATCGGGCTCTAGTTTAGCGTCAAATCGCCTCAAATTCAATATCAACAAAATGCCGGCCAACCGGCCGGCGACGATAAATGATGCATAATCATCGGCTTGGCAGATCAATACAAATGGGTGACGTCCAATTTCTTCGGCTTATTAACGGGTTTTGTTTGGACTGGAGCCTTGTTTGAAGCGATTTTATCGATCAATGACAGTATGTCATCACGGTTGTAAACGCGATAATTGTTGAGCGGGTGTCTAGATGCCACAAGTTTGCCGCTCTTGTCCCAGTTGCGTAGTGTCAATGCGGTGACTCCGAGCATACTGGCCGCCTGTTTTATAGTTATGAGTTTTGGAAGATTTTCAGCCATGATAAACATTGATAATTATTAATGTTTTGCTCCTATATTTTAGCATTATTTATGAAGGTATATGCAAGGCCGCAGGTGGATAACTTTTTAATTGAGAACCAAAGCTTGTATCGGTCCAGAGTTATGCAGTAATCACGTCATATTTTTATCCCTGGTCATTATAATTTTTGAGAGCACCATTTTGAGCCGTAGATTGGCGTTGATCAGGATCCTAAATGGATGATAGCACGGCGGCATTTCGGTGGCGATGTCATAGTCGAATAATTGTGGTTATCCACAGCGAAAATTGACCCTGATAAAGGTATAATTATGGCAATGAAAGATTCTCTGAATATCGACGGAAAAATCTACATCTCGTCTCGACGAGCTGCCGAGATATCCAAGTATTCCAATGACTATGTCGGACAGCTTTGCCGCGCCGGAAAAGTGGCGGCTCGGATGATGGGACGGACTTGGTTCGTCGATCAGGCATCTATCTTGGCCCACAAGAAGAATGCCGAAGTGGCTCTGCAAGAGCGATCGAGGATACTCTCGTCAAAGAGATATTCTCCATATGAAGCCGTCCATGCTCCGGTTGCGGGAGCGGCAGTCGGAACATTTACCGTATCACACCCGATGCTTCCTCTGTTGCAGTCACCGATCCCGTCTTTGAAATGGGAATTCACGCGCCGTCTGAACGATGTTCCTATGTCAGGCCTTTTCGATCTCCTTGCCAAGCCGCTTGGTTCCAATGCCGTGACCGCAACGGCTCTGGCTTTTGTCATGGCTGTCACGGCCGGATGGTTTGCCGCCAACAATTATGCCGCTTTGTCTTCGTCGCTCACTATTGCCTCCTCGAACGTCGGCAGCCAGACGGCTAGTGCTATCTCATCACTGGACGGCATCGCGAACATCGTCGCATCGGATATAGGTTCGGTCCTGGCAGACGGTTATGGCAGGACGGTGGCTTTCGTCAAAAGTCTCGGATCAGGATTGGGAGCGATAGTGGCGCAGAGAGCGCCCGGTACGGAAAATATAAACGGACTAGTTCCGTCCACCGGACCATCTGCCGGACCGTCCGCCACCGTTCCGGTCGCGGCTCTGGCTACTTCGACGGCGAGCGGCATCGTGGTCGTGCCGTCGGCCGCAGGCTCAGGCGGATCGCTGGCCGCCGCGGAACAGCAGATCAGAGATTCGTTTTCCGATCATGTCGAGATCAAACCTGAGCAGAACGGCACTGCCGGCGTGATCACGCCTGTCTTCAAGGACAAGACCGGTGGCAATTATGTCTACGTCATGGTGCCGGTCAAAGCCACTACGACCGGCGCGCAGAAATAACATGAACCAGACCATGAGTTCAAAAGGCAAAAAACGGATCTTCACGGCAGTGGCGGCTTTCCAGTTTTTCATCATTCCTTTTGCCTTTTGCCTTTATCCGGTCCATGCCCAGGTCATGTCCAGCTCGCATTACAGCATGGACAGCGACAGCATGAATTTCGGCGGAGGCTACTCCTCGTCGGCGTCTTATATGTCGCAATCCACGGCGGGCGAAACAGCCACCGGTTATAGTCATAGCGCCGACGTATTTATGCATGCGGGCTTCCAGCAAGCCAATCCGACCCCGACCCCGACGCCATCGGCACCAGGCTCATCTTCCGGTTCTTCATTCGGCGGGACGCTTTTTCCGCTGAACGTCATAGGGTTCACGGCCACCGCCGGCGACAAGAGCATACTCCTTACTTGGGGCTATCCGTCGGACGGCAGCATCCGATCGGTGCGCCTAGTGAGATCGACGGTCTTCTTCCCGTCAGGTCCCGATGACGGCACGGTCATATACCAGGGAGCGGCTTCCGGCCAAGCCGGCCAAGCGATCGATTATGACGTCAAGCCCGGTGTGCGGTATTACTACGCCATATTTGCTACAAATGTGACGGGCTTGTACTCATCCGGAGCAGTGGTGGCCGCCGAACTCGTGCCGGCCGCCGGGCCCAAAGGCGCACCCGCTCCGTCCGCCCCGGCAGGCACGTCTATCTCGCCGTCGAGCGTCTTTGCATCCGTGCCGCAGGCCCTAAATGTGGATCCGAAGATAGCGGCTCTGACTCTGCAGGATTTTGTATTCATCCAGGACGGCAAGACCCTGGTCCATCTCGGGAACACCGTGGCCATAGACGGCAGCGATGATCTGACCATAAGCTTGCCATATTCCAAAGTGCCGCAGGTCCTGAAGACCATAGCGGTGGCTCTGACCGATCCACAGGATCCGTCAAAAGCTTTTACCTTCTTGCTCCGGGCCAATGCCGATGATACCGCTTACCAGGCCACCATCGGGCCTTTGGGCCACAGCGGCTCATATCCGCTGGAGGCCATCATCATGGACTTCAAGAATCAAGGCCTGAAGAGGATAAGCGGCGACATCAGAGCCCTGGCCGTGGCGGGCGCCGGCGCGGTGCCGGGCATGCCGCTCGGCAATCCTCTCTGGCCATACGGCATGATCATCGGCTTGCTCGCCCTCCTCATATTCGGCTATATCTCCGCCACAGGCATATTCAAGGACAGGAAACATGCCGTCGGCGGACGCAACGCGCCTGGGACTCCGCCGCTTACACGATCGCCGGCTCGTGTCCTGTCGTCAGCGTCAGCGCCATCGCCGGTCCCGGCTCCGGCTCCGGCTCCGGCTCCGCGCAAGGAGACATATGAGCCGTTTGATGTGCTCAAGAACCAGGATTCCAGATTGGGCGCCGTGCCGAGTTTCAAGATATTGCCGGCTTTGCTCATAGGCATAGTGTCGCTGGCGGCCGCTCTCGGCTGGGGCATAGCGGCGGCCAGGGCCGATTTCAACAAGGAGATCAACTACCAAGGCAAGCTCATGAATGCTTCCGGCAGTGCCGTTGCCGACGGTTCGTACAACGTCGAGTTCAAGCTGTATGCCAGCCCTTCCGGCGGCACGCCCATATGGACCGAAGACGATCTGGTGTCGAACGGCCAGGGCGCGGTCCTGAAGGACGGCCTGTTCAGCATCATGCTAGGTTCGACCACGCCGCTCACGGGAGTAGATTTCAACCAGACTCTCTATCTGGGCGTCGACATAGGCGGCACCGGCGCATCGTCGTCGTGGGACGGAGAGATGTCGCCGCGCAAAGTCATAGGCGCAGTACCGGCCGCTTTTGTATCGCAAGATGCCCTGACTCTGCAGGGATATTCGCCGAGCGATTTCATCATGGCCGGCGCCGACAATATCGCCGCCGGGACATTCACGGCTACTTCGTCGACCGTGGCTTCGATATTCCCGTTGGCTTCGACTACGGATATCACGGTTTCCGGACAGGCATATCTGAACGATGTCACAGCAGGTTCTACGACGCTCTCGTCTCTGTCTGTGTCGGGTGATGCTTCGGTTGGCGGAACGCTCACGGTAGGGTCGCTGGTTTCCGGCGGGCAGACTATCGGGGGCAATTTTGGGGTGACCGGTACTACGACGCTTGCCACTACCACCGCGACGGCTCTGTCGGCCGGTGCCCTCAATGTCGGTACGCTTGACGGTCTCCTCTATGGCACGAATGGATCTGTCGGAACCACGTCACTTTCCGCTCTTACGGCCAATGCCATATCCGCTTCGGGAGGCTTGCTGACATCGACAGTCAATGGTGTCACTGCGACGTCGTCTCTCAATACAAGCGACGTGGCTGAAGGTTCGAATCTCTACTTTACTTCAGCTCGAGCTTCATCTACTGCTATTGCAGTCTTGGAAGCTACTACATCGCTTGGCTCGATCACTTCTTTGCCGAATCTGTCTCTGCCATCCACGCAAGTGAGCGGACTTGGATCTTTGGCTACTCTCAATTCTATCAACAACTCAAACTGGTCCGGTACACCTCTCGCTGTCACAAACGGCGGCACAGGCACATCCACGGCTCCCTCATACGGCCAACTTCTCCTCGGCAACGCCGGCGGAGGATATGATCTAGTAGCTACCAGCTCACTCGGCATCCCTAACTACTTCACCAACTCTGGCGCTACCACTACCTTGACGACAGGTTCAATTCTACAAGCCGCGGTGTTTAACGCCACTTCCACTACCGGTACAAGCACCTT
>JAGWJT010000053.1 GCA_028865615.1 Patescibacteria group bacterium
TTGGAGGCAGGATAGAGTCACCACATAATTCATAACCCATGAAAAAACTACTGAGGATCTTGTTCGTGTTAATAGTAACTGGACTTTTATTGTCCTCGCTATTTAACGTCAGATTCGTTCAATTCGTTGAATTATATAGGCCACTGTTAAGCTTAATATTCCTACTAGTGATAGGATCGGTATTCTTTTACATGAGAAGAAATCGTGTACAGAGCAATTTGGGGAAGGCTTTATCTATATATTTAACAGCTGCTACATTGATAGATATACTTTATTTGGGCTTTCTAATTAAGACGGTGTCTTTGTATTAATTATCGATATTATGCTTAGCTCAGACTTAAAACTTAACCCAAAGCTCTTCGACACTGATGTCGAGCAGCAGCCTATACGCAAAGGCTTTGGCGAGGGCCTTCTTCTGGCCGGCCAGGCCGACAAGAGGGTGGTGGGCCTATGCGCCGACCTCACAGATTCCACGCACATGAATATGTTCGCGGCCAAATTCCCGGAGAGATTCATCGAGATAGGCGTGGCGGAGCAGAACCTGGCGGCAGTAGCATCCGGTATGGCTCACATGGGCAAGATACCTTTCATCACCTCGTACGCCATGTTCAGCCCAGGCAGGAATTGGGAGCAGATCAGAACGACCATCGCCTACAACAATGTGCCGGTCAAGATTGCCGGCTCTCACGCCGGCGTGTCAGTAGGCCCTGACGGGGGAACGCATCAAGCCATAGAAGACATAGCCATAACCCGCGTCATACCGCGGATGGTCGTCATATCGCCTTGCGATGCCATAGAGGCCAGGAAGGCCACGATGGAAGCGGCAAAGACGAGCGAGCCGACATATATCAGGTTGGCTCGCGAAAAGACGCCGATAATGACAACTGAAGGCACTCCATTCAAGATCGGTAAAGCAGCCATTGTATTTCAGCCGACGAAGGGGAAGAAGCCGGAGGCAGGGATAATCGCCACGGGCGCTCTATTGCACAAAGCTTTAAAGGTAGCCAAGCAATTGGAGGAATCGGGTAAATCCGTGACGGTTTTGAACCTTTCTACCATTAAGCCCTTAGATGAAGACGCTATAGTCAGATTGGCCACGGAGGCGGGCGCCATAGTTACGGTCGAAGAGCACCAGATCGCCGGCGGCATGGGCTCGGCCGTAGCTGAATGCCTGGCCAAGCATTTCCCCGTGCCGGTGGAATTCATAGGCGTGCGCGACCAGTTCGGCCAATCCGGCAAGCCGGAGGAGCTCATAGAGCATTATGGCATGGGCGAAAAACATATCCTCCAGGCTGTGCACAAGGCCATATTGAGAAAGAGCTAGGGCGGTGGTAGCATATGGCCGGAGGATTCTATGGCAAGAGCGATATATGCACCTTTGGTCACGACCCACTTCGATAACCTCGAGAGGACGTGCGGGCCAAGCGATGGATCGCTGCGCAAACGCTTCACTAGGCCAAGCGACGAATCAAGAACGCCGATGAGCGGCCTGGACGTCCTATGCAAAGGCAAGGCAGCCCACGATCGCGGCAGTGAAGATGAAGACTGATGACCCCGTTCCTCGGAACGGCTTTTTATTATCCACAAGCATGTTGCAGAACCCCGCACAGTGCTATAATACGTCCACAATGAATATCCGTT
>JAGWJT010000032.1 GCA_028865615.1 Patescibacteria group bacterium
ATGATGGCGATGGCGTGGTAGCCACGGCTGATGCTTCGACATCCGTAGTCGGCAACTTGCCTCCGGTCATAAGCGGAGTATCTTCACCGACCGTGTTGCAAGTAGGTCAGACCGGCACATGGAGCGTGAGCGCCAGCGACCCGCAGAATGGCAACCTGTCGTATAACGTAGATTGGGGTGACAACGCTCCGAGACCGCTATTCAGCGCGCTTGCCAGACCGGCTTTCACCCAGAATTCGACATTCACCCATAGCTATGCCGGTCCCGGCACATATACTGTGACATTCACCGTATCCGATTCCGTCGGATTGTCTTCCAGGACTAGCGTGACTGTACACGTAACGTCGAATGAATCGAACGAGGGCGCTCCCGTGATAAGCGGCTTATCCGCCACATCGACCCATCCTGACCAAGGGATCCTGACCTGGACCACCAACGAAAAGACGAGGACGGTCATATGGTACGGCACAAGTAGCCCGGTAGACACTTCGGGCACGCCCGGTCTGACCAGGGATGATCGCGTGACCGGCCACAAGGTCGTCATAGATCATTTGGCAGCCGGCACGACATACTATGCCGTGATAGAAGCCATAGATGACGAGGGCCAGGCCTCTACTTCATCCGAGGTATCGTTCTCTACGACCCGGGATATATCAACCACTACGGCCTCGACTAGCCCGACCATCACGGACGCCGTAGCCACGGTTGGCACCGACTCGGTCAAGCTGACCTGGAATACGGCCGACGCGGCCGATTCGGAGGTTTACTATTCGACCAGCTCGCCGGTCGTGATAGGCGCCAGTTCTACCCAGGCCATAACAGACGCTACGTTGGCGACGAGCCATGAGGTGACCGTCTCCGGCCTTACCGCCGCCACGACTTATCGCTTCATCATCCGATCAGTGGACAGCAACAGCAACTCCCAGCAGACTGGAGAATTCTCGCTCACCACGGCCCCGGTGATATGACCCGGTCGATCAGCCCATACTAACTATAAATAGAAAAAGCCTGGACCATTCCGGGCTTTTTCTTATAGATTCCATCAGTCTTTTAGGAACAAAGAAACTATTTCAGTGATATATGAACAGATTTATCAAGTATGTAATAAATATTCAGTTCTTCCGTCACCATGATAGGGTCCGACACGTAACATATTATTCGCAATTAACAAAAATAAAATCATATGAAAAAAACTTACAATATATACAGGGCCATAGGAAGCGGTGTGTTTGCGGTAGCGATCATGGCTAGCGCCGTAGCCGTGTATGCAGCAACCGATGCCGTCATGCCGGCGCTCTACAACCAGAGCGGCCAGCAAGTGAACAGCGCCAATACAACCGCAGTAGCAGCCGGGTGGTATTATCTGAACACCAATGCTTCGGCCAACTCCAAAGTTTATTACTATGGCAACGGAGTATATTATGATCCGACTGCAGGCATATACGGCGGCAGCGCTGTCAAAGATCCGAACGGCACGGCAGGTGTAGATCTTGGCTATGCCGCATCAGTCTTGACTTCATCGGCTAGCGCTCCAAATACAGGCCTCGGAGGCAATGCTACGACCAACTGGCTTGTGCTCATCGTCTCCGGTCTTGTCATGATGGTCGGCGCCACATACGTGGTAGGCAAACTCGCATGGGATCACCCCGTCGCATAGGCGCACCGGCGACTGCCATGAGAAATCGCGTAAACAAAATAATGGCGGTTAGCGTGATCACGGTCGCGGCTGCGATCGTGTTCACGCATACCCTATCATATGCGGCGATATATCATCCGGACGGTTCCAAGACCGGCGACCAGTCGGGTGATCCGGCCCAAGACGTGCTGATAGCTACCGCCGCCGAAACCAAAGTGCCCGCTTCTATTCTGGCCTCATATCCTTCCAAATTGGCCATACCCGCTATTGGAGTAAAAGCGCCATTCGAGGATGTCGGCATCACCGCCAGAGGCAGTATAGGTACGCCGGACAATTTCACCAGCGTCGCTTGGTACGACCATTCCGCCATTCCAGGCAAGGAAGGAACGGCAATCATAGACGGCCACGTAGACAACGGCCTTGGTATGGCGGGCGTGTTCAAGAATCTCTATCGGACAAAGGTCGGCGACACTATCGAAGTCGTAACACGCGGCGGCAAGAAGCTCACATTCAAAGTCACGAATGTCGCTTCTTACGGATACCGGGACTTGCCATCATACGTGCTCACAGGTCCTGTCGGGGCGGTCGGTTCATATATAGAGCTTATAACCTGCGAGGGGACTTGGCTGCCGGAAGGCAGGACTTACGACCAGAGACTTGTGGTCACAGCCAAGCTTTCATCCGATTGAAACAAAACCGTTGAGACAGGGCGACAATGAATATTAGCAACATATCTTGTCAACACTATGATCCCTCACTTCATCGAAGACTTCAAAAGGGTTGAACAGGAAGCCATAGATAACATGCGCAGGAGGACAGGCGGCGGACACATGGGCGCCGTATCCAAAGACAAGAAAGCCAAGCTCCGCGAAGACATAGCCGATATCATGGATGCCTGCGGCATAAAGCTTTCGGATAGAGACATGGCCAGATTCATCCGCCACATCCATATACTCATAGAAGAAACTGTCGACGGAGCCGACAAGCGCAACGCCGAGGAAGTGGTCCTGAACGTCCTACGTTCGCTCGGTATGCGCGAGCTGGTCAATGAATACAAGAAAAAAGCCGTTTGATCGGCTTATTTCTTTGTCTGATCTTCTTTCTTCAAAGGCAGGCCGATATGCTCGAGGAAAGCTAGAGTGGACTTTTTGTCGCTGGAAGTCGTGACGATGGTCACTGCCATACCGAATACATCCTTGAGATCCTCGTCGGCGGTCTCCGGGAATATGGTGTGCTCCTTTATGCCAAATGTATAATTGCCCATGGCATCCACCGAACCGCGAGAAAGGCCGCGAAAGTCTTTGGTGCGCGGCAATGCTATATGGATGAGCTTGTCCAGAAAATCATCCATCCTGGATCCGCGCAGAGTGACCTGGTATCCCACAGGATCGCCTACACGAGTCTTGAACGAAGCTATAGCCTTCTTGGTGGCACGAGTAGCCGGCTTCTGACCGGTGATCTTGGCCAGACGGTCGGCTATCACATCTTTCCTCTTCGGATCCTTTGCGGAACCGAAGCCGGATGAGACTACGACTTTGACCAGCCGGGGGGCTTGCATGGGATTTTTGATACCAAGCTTGTCTTTGAGAGCGGCATGCGAACCTTTATTCAGATCTTTTACGGTGGCGTGTTTCATATATCGATTATTTAGCTTGCTTTTGCGACGTTCGACGCATTCATGGGCATCGGTCTTTCCACTGTCTGGCCTTTCTGGCCTTCCTGTTTCGGGCGCTGGTGGCGCTTTGCCATATTGACTCCTTCTACTACTATCTTGTTTTCGCTTGGAAAAGCCTCCAAGACTTTGCCTGTCTTGCCCTTGTCGTCTCCGGTCAGTATCTTGACTGTATCGCCTTTCTTGATATGCATGGTAGTTAAAATTAAATATAAAACATTAAATATTAAATATATTTTTAATTTTTAATATTTCATCTTTCATATATCAAACGATTTCCGCCGCACGCGAAGCTATGGTCTTGAAACCGGCCTCGGCTATCTCCCTGGGTATGGGCCCGAAGACGCGGCCGGCCAGCGGCTCTTTCTTGCCTTTTTCTATGGTAACCACGGCGTTCTCGTCAAATCGGACGTATGAGCCGTCTTTGCGGCGAGTCGGCTTGGTCTGGCGGACGACTACGGCATGGAGGACGTCTTTCTTCTTGACCGCCTTGCGCGGCTCGGCCTTCTGGACGGACAGGACCACCACTTCACCGAGCTCGGCCCAGCGCTTCTTGGAGGCGCCGAGCACCTTGAATATGCGGCCTATCTTGGCTCCGCTGTTATCGGCGATGGTTACGATTGTTCTTGGCTGTATCATGTCTTTATATGATGCAAATGCTACGAATATCTATGCGAATCTACGAATTTCACGCGACTATCTTGAATGACTTGTTCTTCGATATCGGTCTGCAGGCTTCGACTGTGGCCTTGTCGCCCTCTTTCTTTGTATTACCGACATCATGGGCCATGATCTTGGTCCTGCGAGTCTGGAATTTGTGGTACTTGGGGTGCTTGACATAGCGCTGCACGGATATTACCGCCGTGTCTTTCATCTTGCTGGAAACCACCGTACCGGTAAAGGTTTGCGGCCTGGTCTTATTTTCGGTTGTTTGGGCGGTAGGCATGTGATTGAGGATGTTACTCGAGTTTTGTCTTTTTGTCCAACTATGGGCAGGGATTTATTTAGAAATTAGATAATTAGGTCAATTAGAAATTAATCGCCTTTCTTGGTATTCAACACTGTTAATATCCTGGCTATATCTTTCCTGGCCGACTTGCCGGCTTTGACGTTCTTCTCCTTCGATCCGGCGGTGCCAAACCTGAAGGCACGCAACTCGCCGCGCTTGTCGGCAAGCATCTTCTCCAGATCGGCGCCGGTTTTGGTCTTGATGTCTTTGGTCTTGATGGCTTTCATGATGATAATATTACGCTCGGCTCACGAGCTTCGTCTTCACCGGCAGCTTCGTTCCGGCTTTGCGGAGGGCTTCGGCGGCGCTCTTCTGGTCGACACCGTCTATCTCGAACACTATACGGCCGGGCTTGACCTCGGCTATAAAGCCCTGGAGGTCGCCCTTGCCCTTGCCCATCTTGACTTCGGCCGGCTTCTGGGTAAAAGGGTGATCCGGAAAGACGCGAGTCCAGAGCTTGCCGGTCTTGGCTACGTAATGAGCCATAGCCTTCCTGGCCGCTTCAAGCTGGTTGGAGGTGACGCGACCGTAAGTCATGGCCTTGAGGCCATATGAGCCGAAAGCCAGCGATATGCCTCTAGTGTCCGCGTGTCCGGCTGATTTGCGCGGATGCTCGCGCATGGTGAACCATTTCCTATGCTTTACTTTTTTTGGTAGTAACATGTTGGTCAATTTCTAATTGGTCTAATTGATCTAATTTCTAAATTTAGGTCAATTAGAAATTAGGTTAATTAGGTTAATTGTTCTTCTGGTCCTTCTTGAACACCTCTCCCTTGTATATCCACACTTTGATGCCTATATCGCCGTAGGTCATATGGGCCTTCTCACGGGCAAAATCGATGTCGGCGCGCAACGTCTGTAGCGGCACTCGTCCGCGCTTCATCTCTTCCGACCGGGCTATCTCGGCACCGCCGAGACGGCCTCCTAGATATATGCGTACGCCTTTGACGTCCCTATTGGCCATGACTTTCTCTATGGTCTGCTTCATGACTCTGCGGAAAGGCAGACGTTTCTCCAGGGCTTCGGCTATCATGAGGCCTACTATGGCCGCGTTGGACTCGGGCGAACGGACTTCTTCCACGTCTATCTTTACATCCTGACCGCCGAGGCCTATACCCTCTTTCCTGAAAAGAGCCAGCACTTTGGCACGAAGCTTGGCAACGCCGTCGCCGGATTTGCCTATGAGCATGCCGGGGCGGGAAGTCTTCACGATGATACGGATGGCTTTCTGGCTGCGCTCTATCTCTATGCCACCCAGAAAATATGGACGGAGCTCCTTGGTCAGGAATTCTCGCACGGTAAGATCGGCTTTGAGCGCATTCCTATAGGCACGGTCCGTGCCGAACCAGCGGCTCCTCCAGTCGCGGATGATTCCTAGTCTGTGAGAATATGGGTGGACGGTGTGTGACATGTTATTAAGTCTATAAAGTCTTTAATGTCGTAAAGTTGAAAGTCATTTGTCCTGCTTTACGGACTTGATGGACTTTACGGACTTTTGACTGATAATAGGTGCCAGAGTCACCATGACATGGCTGGTGCGCTTCTTCATGGGAAAAGCCGAACCGCGGGACATCGGGATGGAGCGTTTGAGCGTGTATCCCTGGTCGACGCGGATCTCTTTGACCATGAGACTTTCGGCCTGGATCTTGTGGTTGTGCGAAGCATTGGCAACCGCCGAATCTATGAGATCGGATATGGGATTGCGGGCCTTCTTGGATGCATTGGCTAGAATAGCCTTTGCCTCCTCTACTTTCTTGCCTCTGACCAGATCAGCTACGACGCGGACTTTGCGAGGCGATATCCTGTGATTTTTGAGAGCGGCGGTGATCATGGCTATTTCTTGGCGGACGTAGACGCTGCATCCGAAGCGGCCTTGGCGGCTTGGGCGGAAGCTATCTCGGCCTCCTTGGCCTTGGCTTCTATCTCCTTTTGCATCTTGCCTCCATGGCGGACGAACTTCCTAGTAGGCGAAAATTCACCGAGGCGGTGTCCAACCATGTCCTCGGTTACCAAAACGTCTATATGCTGTTTGCCGTTGTAGACTCCGAACGTGAAGCCGACCATATCCGGCGAGATCGTGGAACGGCGAATCCAGGTCTTGATAGTCCCTGTCTGGGCAGGCTTCTTGCCGGCTATCTTCTTGAGCAGCCTATCGTCTACGTATGGTCCTTTGCTTAGCGAGCGTGACATGTTTTGTTTGGATATCGCCTTTTCGGGGCGTAATGAAAGAAAATCAGCTCCAAGGAGCTTGCAAAGCATATTAACAGAGCCGTTTTTTGAAGTCAAGGAAACGGATCAGGGCGGATTCGAGTTGTATGCCGATCCGACAAACTTGGGGTATAATTCATATCGCATTGGATATAAACACTATCGATATCATCACCATAACTGCAGCTTCCGTGATCGCGGTTTTTTTCGTAGCTTTCTATATAAGAGGGCGCAAACAAACGGAGCGGCTGAAATATGAGTTCGTCACCATCATCGCCCACAAGTTCAGGACTCCGTTGACGCATATCAAATGGCTGATCGAGGACATGGTCAAAGACGAGACCGAGCCGTACAAAAGACAAAACTTGGCCGATATAGCCTCGTCGAACGAAGCTCTGATCAAATTGACCGGAACGCTCATGGAGGTGACCGATTCCGGTTCGGCCGATTCCATATACAATATGGAGAGGATCGACGCCTGCATGTTCGCGCAAGCGGCCACGGACGCCGAGAAGCAGGCTTTCCACGAGAAGAATATATTCCTCGGCATCAACTGTTCGGCAAATGGCGCCATGATCAAAGCCGACCGGACCAGGCTCGCCTTTGTCTTGGAAGTCCTGCTGTCGAACGCCAGAGCTTATACGCCTCCCGGCAGGAATGTATCGGTGAACATATCGGCCAACAGACGGCACGTACTGATAGCCGTCAAGGATGACGGCATAGGCATGAGTGACGCTGATATGAAGAGGATCTTCGGTAAATTCTTCAGATCCGAAAAGGCTCGCTCCATGGACACCGAGGGTTTTGGCATAGGTCTCTATCTGGCTCGCTCCATAGTCCTGCGCCACGGCGGCAAGCTCATCCCCTACTCCGCCGGCCCCGGCCAAGGCTCGACATTCAGCGTGGTATTGAAGAGGGTGAGGTGAAATGATGGAAATCGACGGTCTTAAACATTATCTTCCAAGATAATTCATGAGGCGATTCCTGTTCTCTTTTTCAAAAGATATGTATCACCGTGATCGAGCAGTCCTCGATATGAGGAGACTGTCTCCGGCTTGGGATAATGAGCGAGATTTTTGATGACTTTCCTTTTCGTAGACGTCCTGATCTGACGGTGGTGTGGAAAATGAATCCAACCTAGGAAATCTACTCCAGACGAATAGGTCGCAATATATACTTTGTCTGGGTGTAGATAGAGATGTAGCCTTTCCCGCAAAAATACTTCGATTTTAGGTAACAGATTTTGTAGATAAGTTAGATCGTCTGATAAGACAACAAAGTCATCGGCATAGCGGATATAATACTTGATTCGCAATTCCTGCTTCATGAACATATCGAATTCG
>JAGWJT010000004.1 GCA_028865615.1 Patescibacteria group bacterium
TTGATCACAGAGGCACTTTGCGCGAACGCATGGCGCTATTCTCGGAGCGCCTCTATAACCCCCAAGACTCGCTTGATATCGGCCTTTTTGGTGAAGCGACCAAAAGAGAATCTGACGCTCGTCCGGCTATCGGCACCTATGGCTTTGAGGACATATGATTCATCCTGATCGCGCAGACATGAGCTCTTGGTAGACACGGCTATGCCGGCGGCGTCAAGCTGCAGCACAAAGAATTCGTTGTCTATGCCGGGTATAGAGACATTGAGGATGTGTGGCGCACACGTAGCCGACGTCCGCGGATTCACGATCGGGTCCGGCGCCATCTTCACAAGACCTGCTAGAAATGAATCTTTTAATTGGCGCAGCCTGGCACACTCTCTTTCTCGATTTACTCCTGCCAGTAGAAGCGCTTTAGCAAAACCCATAATACCCGGCAAGTTCTCCGTGCCGGAACGCAAGCCTCTTTCCTGCCCGCCGCCGTGCATTATCGGTTCTATCAGCCCATCGTCCGTCACAGCGCGCCTGACGAACAAAGCCCCGACACCCCGTGGGCCATAGACTTTGCTGCTATCCAACGTCATCAAATCGACTCCTAGTTTTTCAACATTCAGTTCATCGCACAGCGCGGCTTGGGCGGCATCGGTGTGCAGGAGGGGGTATTTGGTTGTTGGTAGTTGGTAGTTGGTTGTTGGTTGTTGGTTGTTGGACCCCTTTCTCCATTGTCTTATGGTCTTAGCGATTTCGCGTATGGGCTGTATGGTGCCTATCTCATTGTTGACTGTCATAATGGAAACTAACACCGTCTCCGGCTTTAGAGCCTTTTTCAATTCATGGACATCTACGACGCCGTTCTGATTCACGGCCAACTGCGTCACTTCACAGCCAGCCTTCTCCGCCGCATGCGCCATCTCCATGATGGACGAGTGCTCGATATTGGATATTATCAAGTGCGGCTTTGCGGATCGGCCGGCGGCGCCGGTATTCATGCGCTTCCATGCGACTTTCAAGACACCTCCAATGGCTATATTGTTCGCCTCTGTCCCACCGCCGGTGAAGACTACCTCGTCGGTATGGGCATGAATGAAACCGGCCACGGCGGCGCGCCCTTCATTCATGGCCCTCTTGGCCGCTACTCCCTCGCGATATATAGATGACGGATTGGCGTATTCCGTCGATGAATACCGCTTCATGACCCGCAAAACTCGGGGATCTATGGGCGTCAATGAAGCATAATCCAGGTAAATCCTCTTCATATATTGAATATAGCACAGTATAATAGTGCGTATGTTAGATCAAATCATATCAAATCCGTTAGCATTATCAGTGGTCATCCTGTCCGTGGCAGTCGTCGCCTTATTTATTCTTACGATAATCATGTGGCGGAAGCTCCATCGTTTCCTGGTGGGCAGCGGATCCGTGGACTTGGACGGCTCTATCCGTTCCGTATCCGCCGATCTGACTGACTTGAAGTCGTTCCGCAAGGAGCTCGAGGATTACTTGACGACCGTAGAGAAGCGCCTCAAGAAAAGCGTCCGGTCGGTGCGCACAGTGCGTTTCAATCCGTGGCACGGCGCCGGTCTGGGCGGCGACCAGAGCTTCGCCACAGCCTTCATGGACGAGAACGGCGACGGCGTGGTCATCTCCACCCTATACTCGCGCGACCACGTGAGCATATTCGGCAAGCCTCTGAAGAAGCATGGGAGCGAGCACGAATTGTCGGACGAGGAGCGCCGCGCCGTCGAGGAGGCGAAAGTGGGGTTGGAGTGAAGCATCAAGGACCAAGATCCAAGGACCAAGAACCACGCCAAGCACTGCGCCAAGCGGTCATCATGCTCCTGCCGCAGCCACTTCATCTCAGAGAAGTGGCACTTCACCAAACTAAAGTGCCGCTGACCGGAGGATGCTGGACATAGGTAAAAGATGGTCATGGAGGAAGTTAAAGAGGGGTTGAGATAAAAAGAATCGCACCGGCTGTTTGCCAGTGCGACTGTGCAGATTGGTAATCATTTGGTCTTGTCATCCGCCTGAACTGTAGGCATGTCATTCAAGATTATCTTAAACGATTGACAGGACCTGTCGGAATTGAATTTCATGTGACCAAAGACCTGGACATTGAATCGTTCATTCAATTGACGGATAAAATCCAATGTAGTCTGTAATGTCATGTGTTCCCTTGATTGAATGATTACAACAAGATCACCGACTTCTTGGGAAGCTTTAATATTGACAAGCTCGGACATGGACATCCCCCTTGCCTTGGCCTCTTCTCTTAATCTGTTAACGACTCGCTGTCTCAGCGTAAGGTTGCATTTGATTGTTTTTCCATCTGGATCAGTACATTCTCTCGGCATAATTCCTCCATTGGTTGATATTTCTATTTCAATAGTGACCAGTGCCAACCTTATCATATTTGATTATTCTTGTCAAATAAGATTTTGTCTGCTATATTGAGAATCTGTCAAACTGCCATGCCGAAAGACCAGCAAAACCTGGTTCCGCGTCCGCCTGTCGTCGTAGTGATGGGCCATATCGACCATGGCAAGTCGACGCTTTTGGACTATATCCGCAAAACCGAAGTGGTCAAAGGCGAAGCCGGCGGCATCACCCAGCACGTTGGCGCCTACCAGGCCGAACACACTTCGTCGGACGGCAAGAAGCATAACATAACATTCCTGGACACCCCGGGCCATGAGGCGTTCTGCTCTATCAGAGAGCGCGGCGCTCAAGCCGCAGACGTGGCTATCCTGGTCGTATCAGCCGAGGACGGCGTCAAACCGCAGACCATAGAAGCCATGGGTGAGATACGAGCGGCAAAGATCCCTTTCGTCGTAGCTATAAACAAGATAGACAAACCCAACGCCGATATCGACAAGACCAAGACTTCATTGGGAGAAAATGAGATATATGTCGAGGGTTGGGGCGGAGATGTCCCCTGGGTCGCGATATCGGCCCTGAACGGCAAAGGCATCCCTGAGCTGCTCGATCTGGTGATACTCACGGCTGAATTGGCCGAATTGAAGGCCGACCCTGCCGCCGCAGCTTCCGGCATAGTGATCGAGTCCGAGCTAGACACCCGCAAAGGCATCACCGCTACCCTGCTCATAAAGGACGGTTCTCTCGGTACCGGCTCGTTCGTGGTGGCCGAGGACGCGTATGCGCCTGTCAGATTCATCGAAGATTTCAAAGGCGACAAGATCGAGCCGGCCGGACCTTCTATGCCTGTCATCATATCAAGCTGGACCAAGATACCTTCATGCGGCTCTTTATTTGCGACGGTATCGACAAAGAAAGAAGCGGAGAGGATGATCCAGGATTCAAGATTCAAGATTCAAGAAGAGAAACGCGCGAAAGCCAAGCCTATCGAGGCGCACAAGAAGGCAAAGGGCGAGCTGGCCGCCGATCAATTCGGCTACAAGAAAGGCGAACCGGAGACGGTCGTACTGCCTATCATCGTCAAAGCCGATACTATAGGTTCGCTCGACGGGGTCAGACATGAGCTGGACAAGATAAGACACGACAAGGTTCAGTTGAGGATCGTCTATGAAGGCATAGGCGATATCAATGAAAACGACGTCAAGCTGGCCGTGAGCGATCCAAGCACGCTCTTGGTCGGCTTCAACGCCGAACCGGACAAGAAATCCGCGGCCATGATAGAGCGTTCACCTGTACCGATATCCGTCAGGTCGTTCAAGGTCATATATGAGCTTACGGATTTCGTCAAAGAGACTTTCCTGGCAAAAGCCCCGAAAGAATTCGTGGAGCAGATGATAGGAAGGGCGAAGATACTAGCCGTGTTCTCCAAAGCCAAGGACAAGCAAGTAGTCGGCGGCAAAGTCGAGACTGGTTTGCTCGAGACAGGCAGCGAGGTCAGGATAATGCGCCGCGAGGCCGACATAGGCCGCGGCAAGATACGCGAGCTGCAACAGCAAAAAGAACGGGTTTCGGAAGTGCGCGAAGGATACGAATTCGGCATGATGATAGAGTCGAAGGCCGAGATAGCCGCCGGAGATCGCATAGAGGCAGTGAGGACAGTGGAGAAATAGTTATTGGTTTATAGTTATTAGTGATTAGTCAAGCGCAAAATAATTATTTACAACTGCAAATCATAAACTGACATGTCCACCAAAGACCTGAAACTAAAGGAGATCATAAGAGAGCTGGCGGCCGAGTTCTTCTCGCGCCAATCGAATCGGACTTCCCTCATCACCATAACCGACGTGGAACTGCTGAGCCGCAACCGGAGAGCGCGGATCCTGTTCACGGTCATGCCTGAAAACCAGGAAGGAGCCGCTGTTGATTTTGCCCACAGACAATTGACGGATTTCAAACAATACGTGCAGGACAAATCCAGGATCGCCCGCATCCCCTACTTTGAAGTAGCCATAGACAAGGGCGAGAAGAACAGGCAGAGATTGGACGAAATAAGTCAAAAGTCTTCAATGTCCTTAAAGTCTATAAAGTAAAATGCTAGTATTGTGACTGGCTTTAGATCTTATGGGCTTGATGGGCTTAACAGACTAATCCGGCCACGTAGAAAAGTGGTAATTCAGCGGTCTGCAAAACCGCTATACGCGGGTTCGATTCCCGCCGTGGCCTCTCGTAAAAAACATATGGTATACTGCTATGCAATATGGCGGATAACAAAGCTGGCTTTTGGCCAGGACTAAAATCCAGATATCGACCGCAATTCTCGGAGAAAAAGTACGTCTGGTCTTTGATCTTGGCATTTGCCCTTCTCGTAGCCAGTCTGGTCATAAATTATTTCGCGGCCATGTATGCCGTCGAGCGGGCCTCCAATCCCGTGGCTGACATCATACTGTCCAACATCCCGACTTTCGATGTGGACTGGGCTTTTGTCTACGGACCGATTATATTCTGGGTCATCATATCCTTATATTTGGTATACGATCCGAAACGCATCCCGTTTACCATAAAGAGCATCGCCTTGTTCATAGTCATAAGATCCGCCTTTATAACACTCACTCATATAGGACCGTTTCCGGATCATATAAGCCTGGACGTGGCCGGCATGGACCTGTTCGGCAGGCTGACGCGCGGAGACTTGTTCTTCGTATTCAGTGCCGGCGCCGATCTATTTTTCTCCGGCCATACCGGATTCCCATTTCTCCTGGCGCTAATATTCTGGAACGACAAGACTATGAGATGGTTCTGCCTGGTCTCGTCGGTATTCTTCGGAATCGTGGTGCTTCTGGGACATCTTCACTATTCTATAGACGTGGCTTCGGCATTTTTCATCACCTATACCATATATCACATAGCGATCAAAGCTTTTCCGACTGACAAAAATAGGCTTTTGACGGCTTAAAATAAGTCTCTACTAGAGTTATGCACATGCGCCGGAACGGATGCGCTCGTGCGTATGTTAAAATACATACGAAAAGCGCTTCGAGGCTCTCGAAATAACGCCGCGGAAGCGATTTCTATTGATGAATAATGTGCCTTTAACATCAGCGATACTCGCATTCGTCGTTGCGGTCATAGCAGCGGTCTGGGGGTTGGTACGCGGCTGGACGTCCGGACGCCGGCGCACCGCTTCGCAGCTTACGTTGGATAGGCACGGCGGCAACCCGATCATATCTCCGCAAAAGCATATGGACTGGGAAAGCGAGGGCACCTTCAATCCCGCCGCCGTCCAAGACGGCGTCGGGTCCGTGCATCTATTTTACAGAGCGATCGGAGGCGACGGGTTGTCGCGCATAGGCTACGCTTCAAGCGAGGATGGCAAGAGGATCGTCTACAGGTCTCCTTATCCGGTCTTCAATCCCACTCCCGGATTTGGCCTGCCCGAACCGGAAACGGTCTCCGGGCCGCGCTCGTATGATATGGAACGGCATCCCTCCGGCGGCGGTTGGGGCGGCGCCGAAGATCCCAGGACCGTGCGCATAGACAACCGTATATACATGACATACATGGCCTTCGAAGGATGGGACAGCATGCGCATAGCCGTCACTTCGATATCCGAAGACGATCTCAAGAAGAGACGCTGGAATTGGAAAAAGCCGGTAGTTATATCACCGCCCAAGAAGCGCAACAAAAATTGGGTGCTATTCCCGGAAAAGATCCGCGGCAAATTCGCCATACTTCACGGACTATCGCCCAAGGTCATGATCGACTACGTGGACAGCATAGACGACTTCTACGGCAATAAACACATTCGGAGCGGCGCCGATCATGGAGGCTGGGGCTATTCCGACCCGAGCCGAAGAGGCAGATGGGATCACAGGATGCGCGGCACGGGAGCTCCGCCGTTGCGAACGGACCTGGGCTGGCTGGTGCTATACCATGCAATAGACGACCGCAACCAGAAAAATGTGATCGGCTACAACATCGGAGCCATGATCTTGGACGCAAAAGATCCTACAAAGGTATTGTATCGTTCTCCGGAACCGATCTTGACACCGAAGGCCCATTACGAAAATGACGGCAAGCCGGGTGTTGTATACGGTTCCGGCGCGATCATAAAGAACGGCAAGCTCATGGTCTATTATGGCGGCGGCGACAAGCACGTCTGCATAGCGGAGACCCCTATCCGGCCGCTGTTAGACTGGCTCACTGCATACGGTAAAGTATAATCAAGCAATGTTCACAGTCACCCGCTCTCCAAACAATCCGTTGCTGTCTCCGAACGAGGATCATCCGTGGGAGGCGTCGGCGGCGTTCAACGGTTGCGCCATAGCTTCAGGCAAGGATACTTATATAGTGTACAGAGGTATGTCAGGTCACGATCTGCTGAAAGAACCCCATATCAAGATGTCCGTGATCGGCAGGGCCACGTCGACGGACGATGGGCGTTTCGCCGACAAAAAAGTCCTGATAAGTCCGGATGCGGATTTCGACAGGTTCGGATGCGAGGACCCTAGAGTAACCGAGTTTGGCGGCAAATACTATATTTTCTATACGGCGCTCGGCGACTATCCGTATTCGGCGGACAACATAAAAGTCGCCGTGGCTATATCCAAGGACATGGATTCGATCACCGAAAAACATCTCGTCACGCCGTTCAACGCCAAAGCCATGGCCATGTTTCCCGGAAAGATCGGCGGTAAGATGGCTGCTCTGCTCACCATAAACACCGACAGGAAACCTGCCGACATATGCTATGCCGAATTCGAAAAACCAGAAGATATATGGTCCGGCGCATTCTGGGAACAATGGCTCAAGAACGTCGACGCCCACAAGCTGTCCGTCAGACGTCTGCCTGACGACCAGGTAGAGCTTGGCGCTCCGCCATTGTGGACGGAGGACGGTTGGCTCGTCATATATTCGCATATACAACGCTATGGTCATGGAGACCAAGTATTCGGCATAGAAGCCATGTTGCTAGACCATGACAATCCACGCAATATCCTAGGTAGGACAAAGGGTCCGTTCATGGTTCCCGAGGCATATTATGAGAAGGTAGGGCAAGTGGCCAATATAGTATTCCCCAGCGGCGCATTGATAAAGGGCGACTTGCTCGAAGTTTACTACGGCGCATCCGATACATACTGCGCCAAAGCGACCATTCCTTTGGACAACCTGGTGAGGAGCATGACTGAACCTGCCAAGCCGGTCTTGGCCAGATTCCCCGGCAATCCGATAATCTCTCCCCGGCCCGGATATCTATGGGAGTCGGCCGGCACCATCAACCCGGCGGCCGTCGATATCGGCGGCAAAACCAGTATATTGTATAGAGCCGTCGCCGAAGGCAATGTGTCTACATTCGGATACGCTGCATCGAGCGACGGCCTGTCCATAGATGAACGGTCCGACAAGCCAGTATATTTCCCGCGCGCCGCCTTCGAGAGGCGCGTCGACGGAGGAACTACTAATTACGGCTGCGAAGACCCCCGCATCGTCAGGATCGGAGATCGATTGTATATGACATATACCGGATACGACGGGCACACGCCCAGAGTGGCTGTAAGCTCGATCTCCTTGGCTGATTTTGAGACCGGGAAATGGAGCGGCTGGACGGAGCCGCAAGCCATCACCCCGCCGGGCGTCGACGACAAGGACGCCGCTATATTGCCCGAACCGGTAGATGGCAGATACATGATATTCCACAGGGTCAGGGAGAGCATATGCGCGGATTTCGTCGATTCATTGGATTTCGACAAGGAGAAAGTCACGAGATGCATCGAGATCATTGCGCCGAGGCACGGCATGTGGGACGGCGGCAAGGTCGGCATATCTGCTCCGCCAATAAGGACCAAAGCCGGATGGCTGCTCTTGTACCACGGAGTCTCATGGAGCACTACCTACAGAGTCGGTGCCGTGCTTCTCGACTTGGAAGATCCGACTATCGTGACAGCGAGGAGCGCTGTGCCGATATTCGAACCGGAAGCGGAATACGAACGTAAAGGGCTGACTCCCAACGTAGTGTTCCCATGCGGCTTAGTAGCGCGCAGGAACACGCTGTACGTATACTATGGTGCGGCAGACAGCGTCATCGGAGTAGCTACGATGAAGCTAGACACTATCTTGCGCATGTTGAAGACATGATGTTCGAGCGATGTTAAACTATAGCCATGGACCCCGGTATACATCTAGCTATACATAATACGTTCTCGATCGTATCCGCGATCATACTGACCGGATCGTCTTTTTTCATTTATTTGAACGGCAAGCGCAATGCGACAAATATAGCGACCGCGTTGGCGCTGATGATGGCCGTGGTTTTCTATGTATCCAATGCGATCGGAGTGAGCATATCAGATCCTACCTTGTCCAGATACGTATTTATGTTCAATCTATGCATGTTCCCTGCGGGAGCGTTCCAGTTGCACGCTCTGTTGAGCATGGTCGGGAAGGCTGACCGGAAAAAAGCGATGATAATATTCGTCTATGCCGCTGCCGCCTTCTGTGTGACGTTCTTCTTGATATTCCCGGATCTCTTCTTGTTGCCATCAGTGCCAAAGATGTACTTCCCGAATTATTACAATCCGGGTCTGTTGAATTGGATCCGGATAGCCTTCCTAGAGATAGCCGTGCTTCTGTATAGCCTTTATCTCTTATGGGACGCCAGACAAAAAGCCTCATCGCCCGTCGAAAAGAACAGATTCACATATTTCTTCTGGGCTTTTGTCTTTATATATCTGATCATATTCATACCAAATCTCCTCGTATACAACATCCCTGTCGATCCTTTGTGGGGAGCATTCGCCGGCATAGGTTTCGCCATACCGTTCGGATATGCGGCGGTCCGCTATGAACTGTTCAACATCAAGGTCGTAGCCAAACAAGCTTTCCTGTACAGCCTGGCCGTCGGCGTTGTGGGCGGCATCATAGTCATATTCGATTATTTCAACTATTTGCTTACGCGGCTCTATCCTGATTTTCCATTTTGGACGACTTCCATAGTATCGGCCGTGCTAGTGGTGACGATAAGCATGCTCATCTGGAGATATATGCGCGAAACAGACATACTCAAATACGAATTCATAACTACGGTCACCCACAAATTCAGGACCCCACTCACTCACATCAAGTGGGCCGCCGAAAACCTGGAAAAAGCGTCGTCTCCGGAAGATATCAAAGAGCAACTTGGATATATACAGAGCGCAAATGCAAAATTAGTCGAATTGACCGATGTCATCACCAATGCATCCAATGCGGATACGGATTATTACCAGTATAGGATGGGCAGGATAGACTTATCGGCCTTGGTTGAGGAGATATTGGCTTCATTGCATGATCACATAGCCGCAAGAAAGATGTCTTTCAAAAGCGACATCATGCCCGGCTTGTTCGTACTGGGCGATTTGAGCAGATTGAGATTCGTCATACAGACTTTGATCGAAAACGCCATAAATTACACGGCGGACGGCGGCACGATAACCATATCGGCAAGATCGGACAAAGATACGGCGATCTGCGAAGTCAGGGACAGCGGCATAGGCATAGCCAAAGAAGAACTGCCGTTGCTATTTTCCAAGTTCTATCGCGGCAAACAGGCCAGGTCGGCAGATACGGAAGGCATGGGCATAGGGCTTTTCATAAGCAAACAGATCATAGAGAGACACCGCGGCAAGATCTGGGCTTCATCGGATGGACCCGGACTAGGCAGCGCATTCTCATTCTCATTGCCGATAGTAAGCTAAAGACATGGATATAGACATCAAAACAAAAGATCTCATCATCTTCGACTTGGATGGCACATTGAACCGGAGCAAGAATCCAGTAGACAATGATATAGCCGTCTTGATATTGAGGCTCCTTGCATCAAAGAAAGTGGCTATAATATCCGGCAGCGGATACAAAGAACTAGAGACTTTTTTCCTTAACGCATTGCCACCGGGTTCCGACGGGTACAACAATCTGCTGCTTTTGCCGGCCTCCGGCACCAGACTCTTGGTATGGAGAGGCACCTGGTGCGAAGAATACGCCGAACATCTATCTCCGAAGGAAAAGGAGCGGGTTATGACGGCTCTTCAGGCCGGACTCGCGGCTTCAGGGTACGTCACACCTCAGAAGATATACGGAGGCTTGGTAGAGGACCGAGGATCACAGATCACGTTTTCAGCCAACGGACAGAATGCCCCATACGAGATCAAATCCGTTTGGGATCCGGACAGGAACAAGCGTCGGAAGATCGCCGACGCCATATCCAGCCTGTTGCCGAACTTCGATGTCCGCATAGGCGGCACCAATTCCATCGACATAACCAAGCGCGGAGTGAACAAAGGGTACGGCATACGCAAGCTAGAGGAGTATCTGCACATGTCAACGGAAAAGATGCTGTTCGTAGGAGACAAGCTGATGAGCGGCGGCAATGACTATCCGGTCAAAGCTACCGGCGTAGATTGCATACAAGTATCCGGCCCGGGAGAGACAAAGAAGCTCATTGACGGCTGGCTTGACCGTTTATCATAGAGGCCGCTTTTTCCGCAAGAAGCAAAGTGTCGTGCTTCCTGTCTCCCGACACCGAATGTAGGACGATGATGGCTATCGGATGACCGTCAATGTCCAATATGGAGAGCATGGTATCGGCCGCTTCATCGGTATGCCCCGTCTTGCCTCCGATGAACCTCGGATCCGAAATGAGAGGATGTATGCTGACAAAATCATGGGCGCCGTGCTCGGTAATCGTGCCGACAGATACGCTCGGCGTCCTGGTTATGGCCAGCAGATCGGGCCTGCTTGAATAAAGATACTTGGCGAGCTTGAAGAAATCCGATGCCGTAGACATATTGTGCGGACTCAGACCGGATGGGTCTCCGAAATATGAATCGCTCATGCCTATCTCCCAAGCATAGCCGTTCATGAGATTGAGGAAATGAGCCCTGTCAGATGTCGACGCCAATGCTTCGGCGGCTATATTCGAAGAGTCCAAGAGCAGCGGGTACAACATCTCTTTCAAGCTGAAAGATTCTCCCGCTCCTATGGCACTGTGATCCGGATAAGTATCGGCCTCTTGCGGAGTTATGCTGATGGTAGTGGTCGGCGACATAGTATCGGTAGCCACTATGGCCGTGACCAGTTTGGACATGGAAGCCACCGGCAAGACTTTGTCCTGGTCCTTTTCAAGATATATCTTTCCGCTCACTACGTCGCCGACGAGATACGCTTCGGCAGTTATCACGTCCGGAGCGGGCGCAGATGATCTGGAAACAGCCGGAACCGTCGCAACCTGCGGCAAGTCTACATAGAATGACGGCGCCGTCCGACCACCAGAGCTTATCGGCTGTGTTCCTGTCGAGGGCCTAGACTCTGTAATCTGGTTATGAGCAACGCTGCTGATCGTATGTAATATCTTGATGCCGACAGCCGCCAAGACGACTGCGGTGCACGCGAGGATCCATACAATAATGCGTTCATTGAACATCATACATAACTGTATCAAGATGAGGGTGCCAGTCAATGTTGATTACTTGACCATCGATCCATGAAAGGCGGAATCACTGCGTGGCTGATATCGTCCCTGTCAATTCCCCGCTGGAGCTGGCGGTGATGCGGCCATTTTCATCTTGCATGAATGTATAGCCGGTGTTGTAACTGGTTGTGCTTTCATATGAAGCATCGGGGTCGGACGGATCGAAAGGCATAGCGGCTATATAATCAGGCACCAAACAGCCAGCTATGTCTCCATGGTCGGCATCAGTCGATGAAGCTATAAGCGTGAAGCTTGACGGCAATGGTTTGGGCGTACCGTCACACACAAACTGCCCTTTATGCTCAGACATATTCTGGTGTATGGCATTGACTATGGCCTCTACGTTGGCGGTGCGCTGCGAATCCCGGGCGAGCTTGAACTGGCGAGTCGGATTGACTGCGACAAGCACTATGGCTGCTAATATGGCTATTATGCCGATGACGACCAGGACTTCTATCAAAGTGAACCCTGACGAACTTGATATGCATGATTTCGATCGTATATTTGTCATTGTATTATTATATTTACGATTATAATTCGATTCACGGAAGGGCAAGGACTTCGCCGGAGATATGAGATCCGACTCCTGCAAGGCTGGTCTGTGCTTCAGCCTTTATCTTGCCCGCGACTATGCTACCTATAGTGAGCGTGCAGCCTAGATCTGCGAGCTCCACAGTCTTCCCGATCACAAAAGGATCTTTTGCGAACACCAATGGCGCCATATCTAGGCATGAAACGGCATTCAGACTCGCTTGGATGCGAGACTCGCCTCTCTGCACCGAATCCGAATAATCCGCCGCCGCCGAAAAAGCGGCTATCGAAAAAGCCATCGCGCCCATGGCCGATGCCAATATAGCGACCGTCGCGCCGAAACCCGCTTGGACATGGTTATACTCGTCACATTGCGGCATTTTGGATATTTGACATGAGCCTGACATCACGATCATGTATACGGACGAAGGCACCGATCGTCACCGACATGAGGCATGCCAAAAGCGCCGAATATATGACGGCCTCAATCAAAGTCATGCCTCGACGATATCGATATTTCATATATGACGGGCGCCGTATGCGCCAATATGTACAACGCTTTTCCATCGCACCCGATCGCTTGTGGAGCGGCTTGCAACGGATATGCCGCACTATCTGACAGCGATCTGCCGTAGACGGAAAATTCCGAATCGATAGACCTGGTAGCCGCGAACACGTGGCTGCGATCCGCTCCTATGCCATACACGCCTCCCGGAACATTGGCCGACGAATACGGAGCGGCTTCAGTCATGCTCGGCCACTGGAACAATTCATGATCAGCCTTTACATCGTACCCGCCGGACGTCCGACCCAAAGCCAGCGAGCCTTCGAAGGTATACAGAGCCTTTCCATCCTGCCTCTGCCAGCCGGATGGAGAGAACGACGCGGATAATGTGGGATCCGAAGGTTCGCCGATATCCAATTCCATAAGTTGTCCGATACCGGATGCCGCCACGAACGCCTCTTTTCCGTCGATCAGAATGTCGTTCACTTTGCTCCCTATTTCATAGCCGCCGATCTTGCCCGGATGCTCAGGGTCGGATACGTCTATGATCGAGAACTCGTCACCGTCCCATTTTTCCGTACCTATATACGCCTTGCCGGCTGCATAGCTTATAGCGCTACCGACCCCGGGAGTGGTACTGGCTTGCGGCAGAGGCAATCTATACCTGCTTGCCATGGACATCGACGACCGGCTTTCCAGCTTTATTGTGTGAAGCTGATAAGACGCGCTCGACGCCGCGGCGTATATGTACCTCCCTGCGACCGATATGGACGATATTCCCGGACCGGTGTCCAGCGACGACAGGAGCCTCGGCCGTTCCGGGTCGGATATGTCGAAAGACATGATGTCCGGATCGGATGATCTCGATGAATCCGCCGACACATATGCTATGCCGTCTCTGACTTCGATATCCGTGAGCGGCAACAATGGATCTATGGGCAAGTCGATCCTTCTTATGTCGACGCCCGAAGCCGCGCTCGAAGAAGCCAGGAATGCATATGAACCTACCGGGGAATCGACGTCCATGTCCGCGGCACAAAGCGGCGAACCGGATGCTTTGTCCTCAGTATCGATAGACGGATCTATCGATACCTTTACGAAGACCACGCTGTCGCTAGCCGAAGCGCCGCCGTCCATCGGATCGTTTCCGCGATATGCCGCTTTCATGTCCGTTTCGATCCTTCCGTTGCCATAGGGTTTTGTAGTGGCTATGACATCTATGTCTCCGGCCACGGCTCCGCGCCTCTCACCGACATCCATGCCGTCGAACTCGCCTATATGCGCCGCGAGAGCATCCATCAATGCGGCCTTGGATCTGGCTCTTTCGAATCCATCCTCGGCGGCGGCCGACATGTCTGCCAGTGCCGCGATCATGACGGTCGACAAGCCGATGGCAAGTATGACGTCGATGAGCACCGAGCCATTTTCAATGTTGGAGAGCCCTCGATATATCATATATAGGCATCATGATGGATATGGCTACCGTACCGACAACCCCTCCCATGACCAGCATCATCATAGGCTCCATGAGCGAAGACAACCGTTTCAATGTCTGATCCAAATCCCTGTCCATGATATCCGCGGCCCTGATGATGGTCTGTCCTACGGCTCCGGATGCTTCTCCCGCCGAGATCAAAGACGATGCATACGGAGGCAGAACGGCAGACATTATTGAACTTAGCTTCTCTCCGCGCCTCACCCTAGGTAAGCCTGTCAAAAGAGACGACCTCATACCCAAAATGGTGACCTCCGATACGGCTTGGCTATATGCGGTATCTATCGGCATGCCATTGTCTATAAGGACTCCCAGAGAACGCAGCAACATCGATAAAGCATACCTACGGAACGCTCCTCCGGCTATCGGTATATGCACGAGCATCCATTGCGACGCTCTGTGCGCCGCCTCTGACCTGGCATAGGCGACTGCCGCGACTGTCGCGGCGGCCGCCGCTACGGCTATCATCTGCAACCAATATGATGCTACTGCGTCTGAGAAGGCTACTACAACTTTTGTCATCAATGGCAGACCGGTTCCCATGCCTTTCAATAACGGCTCTATCTGCGGTATGACTCCCCTGACAAGTCCGAGAGTGAGCGCCGACGTTGCCAGGCCTATCAGAGCCGGATACGCCATAGACGATAGGCATCTGGATTTCATGTCGGCGGCTCTTTCCATGACATAATGCGCCGAAGCCAAAGCGCTCCCCAGGCTGCCTGATGATTCGCCGCAGGCGACAAGCCCGACAGTCGAAGAGGGCAAGCCGACCTCTTCCTTTAAGGCCGAAGACAGGGATCGGCCATGCTCAAAATCCGTTTTGATCCTGCTTATACATGCCTTTTTACGGACCGACATATTGGCCGCAGTCGCATCGAGAGCGTCCGTCACGCGCAAACCGGCAGATATATACAAGCTCAAGCTTTCTATGAGCAAGGCTTTGTCCTTGGTCTTCCATTTATCGAGCCATTTTTGGATCAACCGTGTTCTCATGTTGTTGTTCAGGAATACAGGGCCTTGACGGCCTCTTCTGCCGTAGTCACACCCCAATCGACCTTCTCTCCGGCATCTTCGGACATGGTACGGAAGCCATTCGACAACGCATGCTCTCTCAGAACCGACTGCGAAGCCCCTCCGGCTATCAAGCCCCTCATCATATGATCGACTTCGCAGACTTCAGCTATGACCGACCGCCCGGAATAACCGGTCCCCCGACAGACTTCGCATCGATCCGCTCGACCGGCATCGCCGGCACACTTGTCACATATCCGGCGCACCAGTCTCTGACCGACGATCAGTCGCAATGTAGCGGCCATGAGATAGCGTTCCACTCCCATGTCAGACAGGCGCAATATGGCCTCCAGAGCGGACACTGTGTGCAGAGTCGATAGTACCAAGTGTCCCGTCAGGGCTGTGTGCACAGCCGTCCTAGCTGTCTCCTCGTCGCGGATCTCTCCGACCATGATGACGTCCGGATCTTGACGCACCGCCGCCCTCAACCCGGATGCGAACGACACGCCGTGCGATTGCGATATGTGCACTTGTCTGACACCGGGCACTTCGTATTCGACCGGGTCTTCCAAGGTCATGACGGAGAGCGGCATGGATGACTTTAGCCCGAGGAATACGCGCAAAGTAGTCGTCTTGCCGGATCCCGTAGGCCCCGTGACCAGGATGAGGCCGTTCGTAGCCAGCGCGGCACTGCTCATCTTGGCCGCATGGTCCGGGGTGAAGCCCAGAGCGGCGAAGCTCAAGCTTTCCGCAGCTTGGGCCGGCAACAATCTTGCGACAAAATTCTCGCCCCTATACGTGGGCATGAATGAAATACGCACGTTGTACGGCCTGCCGCAAAGCTCGGCCATGAATCGTCCGTCCTGGGGCACGGCATGGATGTCGGTCCTGGCACCCGACATGATCTTGAGCCTGGCTATCATCTCCTCGTGTAAGCGCCTGGGCAATACCCCCGCTTGCTCGACCTCGCCGTCTATCCTGAATCTGACCAGGATATCGTCGGCGCGGGGGTCTATATGGACATCGGAAGCATTCAAACGGGCGGCCCGCTCCAATATGCCGTCCACGGCGTCGACTGCCGTAGCCGGCTCTATACCTATGGCCGACTCGGACATGAATGGCTTCTTTTCATCCATAAATGGCATTTTACTCCCCTAGTCCTCAAGAAACGTTCAAAAAAGTCTCAAATCCGGATAAAAAAAGTCTCAAATCCGGATAAAATTTTTCCCGGCCGCCCAGAAAACCGCCCGAAACCCCTCAAAGTTGCACTATCCATCGTTATATGGTATGGTTTGTGACGGTTGTTCTTTTCAATGATTGGAAAGAATCTTTCAACCCGATTATGCCTCAACAGCATTATCGAAAACACAAAAACGAAATAACTACGACTTGTGGCAAAACTAATCAAATCAATCGGGCATATAAAAAAACGAGCATTTATTTGGGTTGGCCCCATTAATTGCGGCAAAGACACCCAAACTGATGCACATGAAGAACTTTTCGGGGTGCCGGTGTTCAAGACCGGACCAGTGTTGAAGGATATGGCAAAAAGGGACCCTAATAATCCGACTTATGAGCCGATATTCAAGGGCGGCCTCGTTCCTGATGAGACGGTGATATGGACAGCGAAGAAATGGATACTGGCGAATACCATTCATCGGGATATCCACCTTAACGGCTGCCCACGTAACGTAAAGCAAGTTGGGCCAATAATCAGCTTCTTAATCGAACGGGGCTATGGAGTTTACGTGATCTGGTTCGTAACGCCAATCCCAGTATGTCTTGATTTCAATCTTCGGCCAGTCAGGCCTGGACGTGAATTGGAGGACACTCCTCGCAATCGCGCGACGCGAATGGCCACCTATATTTGGGAAACTACGCCGGCAGCAATAGAAATGTGCGATCGGTTCGGCATTTGCGAGGAAAACCACAATATGCTGTTTGTGGACAACTCAAGCATTCGGAAGGACGAAACCGCTGGTTTGATCCTACAATTCATGGGCTTGCCGTTCACTGGACAAAGCCTATTCCCTGACAAGAACCAGCGAAGACCCGCACTCGCAATCAATTAATGTCTCGTTCCAATCACCCCCCGCGGCTTCGGTCCGGGGGCATTTTCTTGACTTCCTGCCACATTTCATGCTTTACTTATGTCACCGACCGCCGGCTTGCCGCCACTGCGGATCCCGCCGGCGGCTTTTAATTCAATGGAAATACGCAACATAGCCATCATAGCCCACGTAGACCACGGCAAGACAACCTTGACCGACGCCATCATGACCCAATGCGGCCACGCAGCCGAAGGTTCCATGGATTCCAACGCCCTAGAACAGGAGCGCGGCATAACCATATACGCCAAGAATACTTCCGTAACTTACAAAGACACAAAGATAAACATCGTAGACACGCCCGGCCACGCCGATTTCGGCTCCGAGGTAGAGCGTGTATTGCGCGCTATAGACGCGGTTTTGCTCGTCGTCGACGCCCAGGAAGGTCCCATGCCACAGACTAGATTCGTATTGAAGAAATCCCTTGAATTGGGTTTGAAACCAATCGTCGTCATCAACAAGATCGACAAGACTGCCGCCGATCCGAAGCGCGTGCACGATGAAGTCTTGGAGCTCTTTATGGAGCTTGGCGCCAGCGATTCACAGATAGACTTCCCCACTATATATGCCATAGGCCGCCAAGGCATAGCCAAGAAGTCATTGGCGGATGAGTCGAAGGATATCACGCCGCTTCTGGACTTGATAATCGATTATGTACCCAAGGCCAACAAGGATTCGAATGCCGCGCTCGCCGCGCAGGTCTTCAATCTCGGCTACGACAATTTCCTCGGTCGCTTGGCTGTCTGCCGTATATACGACGGTACTATCAAGGACGGCATGAATGTATGGGTCAAAGACGTCAGCGGCAAGTCATTCACGGGGAAAATCACAAAGCTTTTCACTTTCGACGGCAAACAACGTGTGGAGATACCTCAAGCCCAGTCCGGGGACATTGTGACCGTCGCGGGCATTCCTGACATTTATATCGGTGAAACTATCACTGACAGCGAAACCGCCGAGCCGTTGCCGGCCATCAAAGTCGACGAGCCCACCATCAGCCTGCAATTCTTGGTCAATAATTCTCCGTTCGCCGGCCGTGAAGGCACCTTCGTCACAGGCCGTCAGATCCGCGAGCGCCTGGAGAAGGAGCTGGAGATGAACGTCGGCCTGAAAGTCGATTTCAATTCCGGCGATCCGGCCGCCGAAGGCTTCACGGTATATGGCCGCGGCGAGCTCCACATCGCCATCCTCATAGAGAACATGCGCCGCGAAGGCTACGAGCTCCAAGTCTCCCAACCGAAAGTCATCATCAAGGAGGAGAACGGTCATCAGATGGAGCCTTTCGAGGAGGCCATCATAGATTGCCCGCAGGAATTCTCCGGCGCCATCATAGAGAAGCTCGGCAAGCGCAAGGGTGTCATGACCAACATGGTGACCCACGGCAACCAAGTACGCATGATATTTGAGATACCTACTCGCGGGCTTCTCGGTTATCGCAACGTATTTACTATAGACACGAAGGGCCTCGGCATCATGTCCAGCCGCGTCATAGGCTTCAAGCCGCATGCAGGCGACATAGAGAAGCGCGAGACCGGCTCTATGACATCCATGATGTCTGGTCGCACATTCGGCTTCTCTCTGTGGAATCTCCAGGACCGCGGCAGGCTCTTCATCGGCCCAGCCGTCGAAGTCTACGAGGGCATGGTCATAGGCGACACTTCCAAGGGCGACGACATGGACGTCAATCCGTGCAAAGGCAAACAGCTTTCCAACATGCGCTCTTCCGGTAAAGACGAGGCCCTGATGCTGGTGCCTCCCTTCGAGCTCTCCATCGAGCGCGGCCTGGAGCTCATGCGCGAAGACGAATACCTCGAGATCACCCCGAAGTCGGTGCGCCTGCGCAAGAAGTTTCTGACGGAGCTTGATCGTGCGCGCGCCAAGAGGAAGGATATATGAAAAAAACAACCCCACGCCGAAGCGCGGGGTGTTGAATTTGTCGTAAGGTAGGTCAGATAATATCGTGCACCAGTCCAAGCTCTTTTGCCTGCTCCGGTAACAGAAATGTCTCCTCCTTCATGAGTGCAAGGACTTTTGTGGCAGTGAATTTATCACCGGTCTGCTGAGCGATGAAGTCTGAATACCATCCTTGCGATGTAGCTAGACTTTTTTCCTTCGTCCGAATATCGCTAACTGACAGTCGTTCCTCCTTGTCGAAAGTATTACCGAGCTCGTGGAAATAGAAATCAGTATGCTTGGTAACAAGACGTCTGTTCCCGACAGCAAAGATTGGGATCGCCATCGAACCGACCCCCCCCAGAACCGATGATAGTCAACTTTATGCCGAGGGCCATGATCATATCAACGAACATGAAACTCGGATCGACCACGCCGCCACCGGAACTTAATAAGAGAAATAATTCCTCCTCTTTGTCCTTTTGCCACAATTCGACTACCCTTTCCAAGCACTTGCCAGTTGATTCATGGTTGAGTTTACCGAAAAGGACAGATGTTCTATCTTTATTAATCTTCATAATTCACACTTTCTCCATTAAAACCAACTCTCCCTTTCTCCGCACTCACGGAGTAAGAAGCGTAAGATTTCGATGGAATCGCCTTTTCAAAGGGCGTGGGTTAACTGACGTTTGTTTTACTGCAACTGGCCACAGGATAACATGAGAGAGGTGGTGGTGTCAAGGTTGACGACAGGAGATATCTTGCATTACAATGCTGGCACAAACGGGACCTCTTGGAGGCCAACCGAGGTACCCTTCTCTGGAGCAATCCACTGGATAGAGGGAAGCCGCGAACCCCCGCATGACGGGGGTTTGAAATTTATGCGTACACGAGCATATCGACAACACCCATAATAACTGGCATGAAATCATAGGTAGACATCCTGCGTATGTACCTGTTAAATCTCTTCGAACTCACTAGCCTTACCTGCGATAGCAGGATCGATTCATCCTTCATATTGAGATAATACCGATTATCCTTAATCTTTGTGCTCATAGGAAGGATCAGGGCTATCTTATTGTTGAATTTCTTGATTACTAGGACCGGTCTCTCAAAAAGATTATTTTTGCCGTCTTGTTCATCTCCGATATTGACCCCGAGCGAACACCACCATATATCCCTTTCGTGGAATATCCGCATACGCTCACTAATCTGCATGTTCTTCTTAACGGTATTCCATCTGTCAAAATCTTTTATATACATAACTTATTGAAATTGGACGATTAAAAGACAGGTCTTCGGGACCTGTGATTGGCAGATAGGGTGATTATACTCCTAAGGATTTACTTCAAGCAAATGTTCGTCCTCTTTATCGACAGCGCGAAAGCGCTCGTGCCAGCATCTTTGCCCATCCTGTCCGCCAGTGCTCTCATATAAGTACCACTAGAGCATTTGACGCGGATTGTGACGACTGGAAATTCACGTGGCAATGATTTATTGAATGATTGGCTCAAGATCTCATCCCATCGCTGCTTGATTGCCTCCTGCCTGAAATCGCCTTTAACTCGGTCTATGATGTCGAATATACGCTTCTTCAATTCACCAGCTGTTATGGTCGACTCAGAGAACTTCTCCATAGAATAAATCTCCACTTCTTTTGTCGGCATCTCCTGCGGCAATCGTCCTTCGCGCGCCAACGTATGAAGCTGTTCCCCATTCACGGCCTTCGACGAATATGGCGGGTACGGCTGCGTAAGCTTGCCAACGTATTTAATGGGATCCAATCTTTCAATATTCCAATCTTTCAATTTTTCAATATTCCCAATCGTGACCAACCCGAGAGCATCATAACTGTCCGTGCTCACGCCGAAAACGATCTCCACCTCATATTCTTTGTCCAAGCCCAGGAAATCGGCCTTGCACCGACATTCATCGCCGACTAGAACGAGTAGCTCCCCTTCAGCCATAGGGTCGAGCCTTCCGGCATACGTCATGGGTACATCGGCCGCTACGCCTCGCTCCACCCGACAACGCTCCAGAGCTTCGAGTGGCGTCTCTCCGAGATTTTTCCAGATTTTGAACATGAAGCGGGTGGCGGCGGCTGGCTATCTCCAATGCGTCTTTATATATTCCTCGGCCTCGCTCATGGAAAACGGTTGAGTCGAGTTGCCAACTCGCACGAAGAATTCCTCATGCTTGTCGCCGTTGCGCAAATAGGCCGGCTTGTGGGCGTCGCCAACAGATACCACACATATGTCCTTGCCGCCGACCGATTCGAATGCCGGTCTCACGTACTTGGCGAAAGGCATGCCAATGGCCGTCTTGACCAGGGTTGTCAGATGATTCTCGAAGCCGTCTCTATTCTTCTTGGAAAGTGTCTTGTAATCGTCGTGTAGGCCGGTCACGCGTCCGGCATCGTCCACGCCTATGAGCAATGTCCCTCCGTCCGAGTTGAGGAAAGCCACTATAGTCTTCAAGACCATTTTCTCCAATTCCTTGCTTATCTCGCCTTTCCTGGCATCGTACCGCATGGTCTGCTTGAATTCCACAAAGAGCCCCTCTCCGCTCCGGATGAGTTCCGAAGGATCTTTGGACAGGACTCTGCCGGTCGCTTCCTGGACCATGCTCTTTATCATATATATGTGCTCGTCATAGTCCGGCACGTTCCTGATCTTGGTTATCCGGCCGTTGCCGTGCTCGAATATGAGCGAAGCGTGATGGGTCATCATGCGATCGAGCGGAGACTGATATATCTCCACGGAAGTCACGGCCTTCAGGCTGACGGATTTGTGATGGCGGAACAAGAGGCCCGACCTGCGGATGATCTCCCTGTCGGTTATCTCGAACCTGGTGAAATACCACTCGAAGAACAGGAAGGTTATGTACACCAGCTGGAAGCCGGAGAATATGATGATCTCCAGGATATCGAAGCGGATATATCTGGACAGGCCGAGGCTTTGGTAAATGGCGCCGTAATTCTCCAGAAAAGAGATGACATACATGACGGCCGCCGCAAAGATCTCCATGACGATGACGTTGCGTATGAAGACCAGCGGACCCTCTCTGACCACTACTTTTCTCATAGTGGCATGATAGCACAATGCGCGCATCTTTCTTATCTGCTACAATATCGCCATGTCGGAAAAGGCCAAAAAACTGTCTACCGAGCCATACAAGGGGGTCAGGGACTTCTTCCCCGAAGATATGGCCGTACAAAACTATATATTCGGCGTATGGCGCAAAACCGCCGAGAGCTTCGGCTATGAGGAATACGGCGCCTCCGTCCTGGAGCCGGCCGAGCTATACCGTGCCAAATCAGGCGAGGAGATAGTGAACGAGCAGACTTATACCTTCACCGACCGTGGCGACCGCGAAGTGACCCTGCGCCCCGAGATGACGCCTACCGTGGCAAGGATGGTCTCGGCCAAGCGCCGCGAGCTCGGTTTGCCGCTCCGGTGGTATTCGATACCAAACCTATTCAGATATGAACAACCTCAGAGGGGTCGCGTCAGGGAGCATTGGCAGTTGAACGTAGATCTTTTCGGCGCCGATTCGCCGGAGGCGGACGCCGAGATCGTCATCCTCGCCAGCCGGATCATGGAGACCTTCGGCGCAAAGGATTCGGATTTTACCATCAAGATAAGCAGCCGCGCCTGGCTGGACAAGCTGTTTGATGACATATCCGCCGACCTGGAAGGATTTGACGCCACTTTTGATAACAAGAACGCCTTGCTCAAGCTCCTGGACGTCAAAGCCAAAGATCCTGACAGATTCGACCGAGAGATAGTCAAACTGCACCCGAAACTATCCGGCGACTTCATCGCCAGGAAATCAAAAGCTTTGCAGACTTCGGAGGAAAAGTCATACGCCGACCTGGAAAAGCTTGTCGCCACTCTAGGAAATATGGGCATAAAGAACGTCGAGCTGGCCTTGACTGAGATAGTCCGCGGCTTCGACTACTATACTGGCATGATATTCGAGATATTCGACACGGACCCGTCCAACCGCCGTTCGCTCTTTGGCGGCGGACGCTACGACGATCTGACCTCCCTGTTCGGCGGCGAGCGGATACCGGCCGTAGGCTTCGGCATGGGCGACTTGCCTGTCAAGAATTTCTTGGAGACACACGGACTTCTGCCGGCGCCAAAAAGCCGCACGGATATCCATGTCTGCACCACCAGCTCTGAATTGGTCGCCAAAGCCGAGGAACTGGCCACAAAGCTCCGCGCCAAAGGCATGAATGTATCGGTCAACTTGACGAGCAAGAAGATAGGCGACCAGATAGCATGGGCCGACAAGCGCGGCATACCCAAAGTCGTCGTCGTAGGCGAAGAAGAAGCCAAGACCGGCAAATACAAGGCCAAAGAGCTTGCCACTGGCGCCGAGGCCCCATTGTGATCATTCGTAGCATTCGTGCGATTATTCGTAGATTCGTATCATGTCTTATTCGTAGCATTCGCATAAATTCGTAGATTCGTATCATGTCTTATTCGTAGCATTCGCATAAATTCGTAGATTCGTATTATATATTCATGCGCCGCATAACTTTCGACCTCGAGACGAAGAACGTATTCCAAGACACCGGTTCGAACGATCCGGCTTCTTTGGATATGTCGGTCGTATGCATCCATGATTCCGCCGACGACAGCTACAGAAGCTTCCTGGAACAGGACTTGGGCGGTCTGTGGCCTATCCTCGAAGAGGCTGACATCTTGATATCTTGGAACGGAGACCACTTCGACATACCGATCCTGAACAAATACTATCCCGGCGACCTGTCAAAGATCAAAAGCGTCGATCTCATGAAGGAGATGCAGGCTGTCCTCGGCAGGCGCCTGAAGCTCGACACCGTGGCCAATGCCACCCTGGGCTCGGCCAAAAGCGGCAACGGTTTGGACGCCATAGAATGGTGGAAGAACGGCGAAGTAGACAAAGTCATCCGCTATTGCATCGATGATGTACGCTTGACCAAAGAGTTGTACGAATACGCTATAGACAACGGGCATCTCAAATATCGTGACAACGGTACCATCAAGGAACTGCCGCTCCAAACGGCCGATTGGGATGTTCCTGCCGGTGCGGCCATGACTTATACGTTGCCTTTCTGAAAGCTAGCAAACGGAGGGAAACATGCCTCCTCGGAAGCGTTCGGAGCCTTGCAAGGCTCCTCACTCGGTTCTCGGCGATTTTCCTGCTGGAAAATCGCCTGCGAATGTTCCTCGAAGGCATGTTTTCCTCCGTTTGCCTAGTCCATGGTACAATATGCCCATACAATAAATATCATCAATACCATGGATCAACAAAACTCCCGCTCATTCATAGGCATACCAGGCGCAATCATCGTAGCAGCCGCCATCATAGCCGTAGCCATCATATGGACCCAGCAGAAACCTTCTGTGGTTCCGGCCGCAGATTCAGGCTCGGCAGCGCATACTCTGCCGCAGATCAGCATGAAGCCCGTATCGGCCGGTGATCACATATACGGCAACCCGAACGCCCCCGTCAAGATAGTCGAGTATTCGGATCCTTCATGCCCGTTCTGCAAGATGTTCAACCCCGTCATGGAAGACATCATGAGCCAATACGGCCCGTCCGGACAAGTAGCCTGGATATACAGGCAATTCCCGCTGGACAAGCCCGATCCGAACGGCAACGTGCTCCATCCCCTGTCCGGGACCCAAGCTGAAGGCTTCGAGTGCGCCGCTTCGCTCGGAGGCAACGATGCATTCTGGAAATATGAGAAGGCTTGGTTCGACGCTTTTCCGGACAACGGCGCCGACGAAGCGACTTCTCTAGACCAAAGCCAGATGTCGACAGTCGCCAAGTCAGCCGGCTTGGACCAGAACGCTTTTGACAGCTGCGTGGCCAGCGCCAAATTCCAAAACGCCATAGAGGCCCAATACACCGACGGCATCAATGCCGGAGTATCCGGCACTCCGTTCATAGTGGTCCTGACTCCTTCAGGTTCCAAGATACCCCTGTCCGGCGCGCAATCATTTGCCACGATGAAGACCACCATCGATACCTTGCTGTCTGCGGGGACAAGCACCGCACAGTAGTTGATCGACCAATCGGTCAATTGCGATTAACTGTCGATCGACTATTAATAACCGCTCGCTGAACTTAGATTGCACCACTCGCAATCCTGTTCCGAGCAAGTCCTGCCGGCGATCTCGCCGCTCCAGACGCTCGATATCAATTCTTGGATCTGCCCCTTTACCGCTTCGATATCAGCCGGCACGATCGGCAATAAAACGATCGGGCAACGGCCTTTTTTGTCCGGAGACAAGAATACCAGCGCCGGCGATATCTTCTTGCCGTGCTTGCGCCGGTCGCCTTCCAGCAGTAGGCGGTAAAATACGAGCTGGCGGAAATAGTCGCCGGACGAGTTCTTGGTCTGGCCTTTTATCTCGTTCGCCGACATGCCCTCACGGGTCTTGTAGTCGAAGACTTCGACAGCGTCGCCGTGCTCCACGACCGCATCGAGCTTGCCGTGGATGGGTATGACCGTCTTTTGACCGTTGAATGAGCCCTCGAATACGGACTCGACCCAGCGTTCCGTGGCGATGTCCGCATCCGATCCGTATGCACTGAAATGCGGCAGGAGCGCCTTGGCCACTATCGGCGCATTTTCAAACAATTCAGCCTTGACGAGCTCCTTGTCCGCAGACGACAGGAATGATTCGTGCAGATGATCCGTTACCGAGCTCTTGATCGTCTCTGTTATTGTTACCACGGCGTCTAAATCAGGCTTTGATCGATCGTTTTGCATTTTGTATTTTGTATTTTGTATTTGCTTCCATACGTCTGCCACGGCTTCATGCATGGCTGTTCCTTTCTCTGCGGCCACGGACGGGGCCTGCGGCAATTTCAGGACGCTCAAGTACAAGAATTTGTTCGGACATTCCAGGAAATGGTTGAGGGCCGTCACGGACAAGCCTGAATCCGCCAGGACCCGCTTGGCCAGGTCCACGATCTTCGACGGGCCCCTCGGTCCGGCGGCGCTATCGTGCCGCGGCGCTCCGACGGCCGTCCGAGGCAAAGTCTCGGCCGAGACGCTGTCCGGATCGAGCTCGCTTATGAAGCGCAGCGGGGTCATAGATCTGCCGTCTGATTCTTCCAGAGAGGTCATGACGATACAATGCTTCTTTGCTCTGGTAAGAGCCACATAGAAAAGGCGGCGGACGTCTCGTATGTCGTCCAAGCCGGCGCTTTTCCTAGGCATGACGAACGACGAACCGCGGTTGCGGCCTATCCAGGCTTCTTCCGTGGCATACGGCATAAATACGTAGTCAAATTCCAGGCCTTTTGAGCCGTGGGCGGTCATAGCGCGGATGGGCAGATCCGGGGCGCCTACGGACACTTTGACGGTCTTTGATTCGGCCGATTGCCGATATGCCAACATGGCTTTGACGAGCTCAATCGGACTGACGATGCCGCCGTTCCGCGCCAACGATTCGGCCAGAGCCACGATGCCGCGCCATACATGCACATACGACGGATCTCCGGCTGTCAGGCCGACGAAACCGGATTCTTCGGCGGCGGAGATGATGAAGCTCACCGGGCCGTCTTCTAGCATCTTCCTGCGGAGACGGACCAGGCCGGGCAATCTCTCATCCAGATCGGCCGGCTTGCCGGAGCGCAACAGCTTGATGAGCTCGGTTGACCGGTCAAAATCCAGGCCCCACATGCCGGCGGCCAGAGTCTTGCCCAGAGAATCCGTCCTTGACAGGTCATTTATATACTCCAAGAGCTCAAAGAATACGGCGCCGACGGGATGATGGAATATGTCTATGCTCCGCTCGGACGAAACGGCGATGCCGTCGGATTCCAGGAGACGGATGACGCGCTCGAGGTCGCGATTGCGCCTGGTGATGACCGCCACCGTCGCCGCCGGCTCGCCCTCCGATATGTTTTTGAGCCGCTCGACCATATATCGTTCTATAGCCGCGGTATTCTCGCCTGTGACGACGTCGACCGGCCGTCCCGCCTCGTCGGAACCGGACTTCAGCTCTATGCGCAATTCTCCATGTTCGTCGCCTTCATAATTGTTCTCGATAACCGAAAAAGAAGCGTCCAGGATATTCTGGTGGGAACGATAGTTCGTATCAAGCGATATGACCTTCATGTCCGGCCAGCGCTTGCGGAGGGCCAGGAAATTCTCGACGGATGCGCCCTGGAAGCGATATATGGCCTGTTTCTCATCGCCCACGATAAAGACGTTCGGTACGTCGAAAAATTGGGCTATGGCTTTGATGATGAGATTCTGGGCATCGTTGGTATCCTGATGCTCGTCTACGAGGATGTACAGAAAACGCTCCTGTATCAAGCGCAGGAATAGGTCGTCCTTTTCCATGGCTTTCAGGAGCTCGATTATCAAGTCGTTGAAATCCGTGCGTTTCTCTTTGTACTTGGTCTTTTCATATGCGTCATAGACGTCGGCAAACAGGATGGTGCGCTCGCATTTGGCTATCTTCTCCTCGGCTTCCGCCTTCAATCTGCCTTTGGTTGCACCACGTGTGGAAATAGAGCTCTCGTCATGCCTGATCCGTTCTATCTCATCCTTGGCATACCGGCGCACCATCTCGGGTGTCATGGCTTCCTTCTTGGCATCGTCGATGGATTTCAATATGGCCAGGACGTATGCGTCCGGTTTTGCCGCGGGACGCAGGGCCTTGAATCTCGGCTCCGATATGATGCCGCGTATCATCGATTCCTGCTCGACATCGGTCATATTGGTGAAGCCTTCAATATGCAAGAAATGGTCGGGGTATTCGGCTATCATGGCGGAAGCGAAGCTGTGGAACGTATGCAAAGCAACTTCGTGAGCGCGATTGCCGATGATATCGCGGAGCTTACCGCGCATGGCTTTGACGCCGGCGTCTGTATAGGTGATAGCCAGGATGCCGTGCGCCGGGGTGTCCGTCTGGCGCAAGATATTGGCGATACGGAGCGTCAATATGGTGGTCTTGCCCGTGCCCGGACCGGCTATGACCATGACGGGTCCGTCTATGGAGTCGACCGCTTCACGCTGGGCTTTATTCAGCTTCTTGTATTTCTCATCAAAAACCGGCATGCAGATATCTTATCATGGAAATAAAAAAGACCGGCCATCACCTTGATAACCGGCTGAAAGAAAATGGCATTGATTGCTACCCACTATGCCGCCAAGCCAAACTTCCGCTTAACGAAGACCATGCCGATGGCACCTATGCCGAGCATTCCGGCAGTCGAACCGCCGTCGGAAACCGGTTGGCCGACCTGGACCGTCATGAGCGAATCGCCCAACAAGTTGAGATCAGAATCATACGCCTTGAGGTCATAGTTGTATGTGCCGTTTGCGTTGGGATTAAACGGAAGAAACCATCCGAGGTTTTCTGAATCCTCGCGCGTCGTGGCGGTGACGGACTTGCCGCCGTCGGCGTTTGCGATAGCCACTGGGTCAAACGAATACGTCAACGAATTGTTGCCGTATGATAGGACGAAGTGGTAATTCGCGAATTCTCCACCGGAAATTCCGATGTAGTAGTCGAAGTTCCAGTTTGCCAGTCCGGGACTTGAGATCCCCGGCGAGGCGTAGAACGTCCCTGCGCCGTTATTCGCCAATTCGCCGGCTGAATAACGCGGCGTGGCGGTGAGGCCCAGAGTGATGGTGTCAGAATTGGGCAAACCACTAATCGTCGTGATGCTTACGGCGCCGTTGGGGATGCCGGAACCACCCCAAGTGGCGCTCGGTAACGAACCGAATGAGGTATTCACCGTCGTCGCATTTACTGTCAGAGAACCCGCAGCTACAAGAAGTGCTACGGCCAATGTAATGATCTTCATCGTTCTTTTTTCCTTTTCCTGCTTTGTTTTTCCTTTGTATGACAGCCCCAAGCAATACAAGGGCCGCCAAAGGACCACGCAACCATATGCAGATCCTTGTTGACCTTAACACATAATATAGAGGTTGACAATCACGGGCTAGATTTCTCTCCCGTGGCTGGGGATAACGGGAACGACTCAATAATTCCTCAACCTGCCAGCCTGTTCGTGGCTGCGGATCTTCTCGTGGGCTTTGGCTTCGATCTGGCGGATGCGCTCTCGGGTGACACCAAATTCTCGGCCGACTTCCTCGAGGGTGTGGGTGATGCCATCATTCAAGCCGTGGCGCATCTCCAGGATCTTGCGCTCTTTCTCGGAAAGGTCACCGAGGATCATATTGACCTGGTCGCGCAGGATACGTCTGGACGATTCCTGGTCCGGCGACAGGATCTTGTCGTCGGGGATAAAATCCTGCAGGGTCGACTTGCCGTCATCCTCGTCGCCGACGGGAGACTCGAGAGATACTACATCCTGCTCGATCTTTTCTATCTGATATATCTTGTCCACTTCCAATCCCATCTCCGTGGCTATCTCATCGGGCAAGGGCTCGCGGCCCAGGTCCTGCATCAGACGACGCACGACCTGCTTGTACTTGGCGATAGTCTCCACCATATGCACCGGCACGCGGATAGTCCTGGACTGGTCGGCCAGGGCGCGAGTGATGGCTTGTCTGATCCACCAGGTGGCATAAGTCGAGAATTTGTAGCCTTTCGTCCAGTCGAACTTGTCGACTGCACGGAAAAGGCCCAGGTTGCCTTCCTGGATGAGGTCGAGGAGAGTCAGGTCGGGCGATCGTCCGACGTATTTCTTGGCTATGGAAACCACCAGACGCAAGTTGGCTTTGGCCAGGAGATTCTTGGCTTCTTCGTCGCCGTTCTGGATGCGTTTGGCCAGCTCTTTCTCCATGCCGGCATTGATGAGTGGGTACTGGCCTATCTCGCGCAGATACATCTGGATGGAATCATACGAGCTGTCGGAGCCGTGCCTGGAATATGCAGGCGATTGCTTCTTCTCTTTCTCCTTGAGCTCTTCCACTTCCAGGATGCCTCCGCCTTCCAGAACATCGACGTTGGAAGCGGCGATCTTGGCATACAGCTCGTCCAGGAAGACGATGTCGTTCTCTATCTGAGGAAATTCTTTCAGGATCTCGTCATATGTTACGAAGCCGCGATCGCGGCCTTTCTGTATGAGAGCGTCGGCTTTGGCTTCGAAATCCTTGTGGTTCCTGGCTGACGACGCCGAACTCGCAGCCTGCTTTCCGGGCTTTTTGGCCTTGGCTGACGGCTTCGAACCGGATCTCTTGCCGCCGGCGCGGCTTTTCTTGGCCGGGCGAGAATGACGGTTGGCGGAATGGACCGCTTTTTTGTGTGTGCTCATGTGAAGGCTATGAGATTAACGTAAGTGCGATTATATGTTAAAAGGTGCAAGTACGCAAGGGGTCTGCGGTAGCGGAGAGGGGAGGGTTTTTGTTTCGACGTAACGTGGTACCACTGACAACGATCAACCGCAAAAGCACTTTACGTTGAAACAAAAACCCTTTCCTCTCCGCTACCCGTGACGTTTGTTCGCCACGTCTGCTTTGCGCATGGACAATACTTGGCATTTCTTGGCCAGTTCGGCGACTTTGGCCTGTTCCCCCGCTCTTTCGGCGGTTCGAAGTTCGGCCATAGTCGAAATGATCTCGGCATTGACGAGATCCTCCTCAAAATTGGCGATGAGATCGGCCATATGGATGTCCCAGCGCTCGGGTTCCGAACCATAGAAAGCCTCTGCCTCGAATGAGATATCGCCCATCATGGGCTTGGCGCGTTCGATCATCCGGTCGAAGCGGCCCTGGGCGATATTGGCTATAGTATTACGATATTCTGCGGCTTTTGGTGCACCGGTCTTTTCCATGAGGTCGAGCAGGCCGAGCATCCGCCGTTCGACTAGGTCGATCCTTGTATGGACGGAATCGTCGGAGGCCCCTCGGAAACCGGCTATCTGGGCCTGCTGGCCCAGCGCCTGCGCTCGGCCGCCTTCGCGGCCTGCGCGAGTTTCCTCGGAACCTTCGACGATTCCGCTAGCGAGACTCGTTCGCCCGCCTGCCACGCCGGCATGGCGGGCAGGCTCGCTTCGAACAGGGGCATTCTCGGAGCTGGATGACTTGCCAAAATCTCCGCTACCTTTCGCGGCATCGGTCATTTTCTTCTGTACTATAGCAAGATCATCACGCAATGCCTGCTCCGGTAGGTCGGTCTTGTCAGCGATAGACTTCAAGGCATACGCCTTGTCCGTAGCGCTCTCGATCACGGCTACGAAAGGCAGGACCCGATCGCGCACGGCTCTGGGCACTTTCCTTTTGTCCGGAGTCTCTCTGAGGACGTTGCCCAGCTCGAATTCGACTATGGGTTTCGCCTGTCTCAAGGCATTTTTCCATGCTTCTGGATCTGCCAACACCAGATCGGCCGGATCCTTGCCGCCGACGATGTCGGCTATCTTGACGTCCATGCCGAGCGACAGGGCGATGCCGGCCGCTCGCATGGCGGCCTTCCTGCCGGCGGCATCGGAGTCGAAAGCGATGATGACATTGCCCGAAAGCCTCCTCAAAAGACCGAGGTTATTGATGACACCATCCTTGCCCGATTGCTCGTCAGTGAGAGCGGTACCAGAAGCGGCTACGGTATTCTTGACCCCGGCCTGGTGTGACATGATGAGGTCCATCTGGCCTTCTACCAGGATGGAGTAGTCGAGCCTCCTTATGTACGATTTCGCCTTATCCAGGCCGTATAGCACCGAAGATTTGTCGAAAAGCGGCGTATCGGGGCTATTCAAGTACTTGCCGGTCTTGCCGTCGTCGAGCCTGGGCAATATGCGTCCTGAAAAAGCTATGACCCTGCCACTGGTGTCAGTCAACGGGAACATGACTCGTCCGCGGAATCGGTCGTAATAATTGCCCGTATTGTCTTCGGCGCGTTTGGCCAGGCCGGCTTTCTCTATGAGCTCATTGGGGTATTTTTTGCCTTGAAGATATGCATGGAGGTTCCGCCAGCCTTCCGGCGCAAAGCCTATCCTGAATTCGCTTATAGTCTTTTCTGATAGTCCCCTCTTCTCGAGATACTCTCTTGCCTCCTTGGCGCCGGCATTCTGGTCTACCAATCGCGCTTCGAAATATTTGGCGGCTTCTTCCGTGATCTGGAACAGTCTGTCTCGCTCGCTGTCGGCCTTCTGGTCGAAGGTGAGCTTGACTCCGGCTCTGTCAGCCAGCACTTTGAGAGCACCTTTGAAGTCGAGTCCCTCGAACTGTTCTACGAAGCTGAATATGTCGCCTTTGGCCTGACAGCCGAAGCAATAGTATCCGCCACGCTCCGGCGACACGAAGAAGCTGGCCGTCTTCTCGTTGTGGAACGGGCAACGGGCCTTGTACGACTTGCCCGCCTTCTCAAGCTTGACGTATTGCCCCACTACCTCCTCTATGGGCAGCCGCGATTTGATCTCTTCGACATTGGAGCGGTTCATGGGCATAGTATAGCCCAATTTTTACTCCTCCACATACTCCGTGTCGTTCTTGTGGACGGCGTCTACCATGTCCTTCTTGGGCGAGCCAGGGAAACCGGTGCCGGCAGGGACAAGGCGGCCGATGATGACATTCTCCATAAGACCCTTGAGGTCGTCCTCGGCGCCGCGCACGGCGTTGGCTATGAGGACACGGGTAGTGTGCTGGAATGAAGCCGCAGACAGGAACGACTTGCGCGACAAGGAGGTCTCGGTGATGCCCATGACCAGCTTGTCGGCCTTGGCCGGGACGCCTCCGGCGGCCTTGGCGACCGCATTCTCTTCTTGGAACTGGGCATCATCCACGACCATGCCTTCGGTGAGAGCGGTATCGCCGGCATCTTTGACGCGGCGGCGGCTGAACATCTGCTTGACGATGATCTCGATATGCTTCCTGGAGACTGTCTCACCCTGCAACTCGTATATCCTGCCGACTTCGGTGATGACATAATCCTTGGCGCGCTCTTCCCCGCCGTATTCGAACACTTCATCTATATCGGCCGATCCGTCCGTGAGGAGGTCGCCTTTCTTGACTTTGTCGCCGACCTTGACGAGAGTGGTCCTGCGGAATGAGAACAGATATTCGACTTCGGCGGCTTTCTTGGCCTTTGACGTATCTTCGATCTCCGGAAGGACTGCGATGAGCTTCTCTTTGCCCTTGTCCTCCACTCTCATGACCACGCCGTCGACCGTAGCTACTACAGCCGGGATCTTGGGGCGGCGCTTCTCAAATATCTCTTCGACGCGAGGCAGACCCATGGTGATGTCTCCTCCTTGGGAAGCGGCGCCGCCGGCATGGAAAGTGCGCATAGTGAGCTGTGTGCCCGGTTCGCCTATGGCTTGGGCGGCCACAGTGCCTACCGCTTCGCCGAGATTGACCAAGCCGTTCTTGCCAAGATCGAGGCCGTAACATTTGGCGCACACGCCGCGCACGGTCTTGCAGGATAGCGGCGATCGGACTCTGACGGCGGCCACGCCGGCATCCTCGACGGTTTGGGCATCGGCCTTGGAGAGCAGGTGCCCCTTTTCGAACAGGACCTTGCCGGCGGAGTTCTTGACGTCTTCGGCCAAGACTCGGCCGCGTATATTTTTGGAAAGCGGGATGGCCAGGCCTGAAGCCGTATTCTTGCTTATGACGATGGAATCTTTGGTACCGCAATCTCCCTCGGAGACCACGACATCCTGAGCCACCACGAACAGCTTGCGGGTGAGATAGCCGGCTTTGGCGGTATTGAGAGCCGTGTCAGTCAAGCCTTTGCGGGATCCGTGAGTGGTGATGAAGTACTCTATAGGCGTAAGGCCTTCCTTGGCGCAGGACAATATCGGGAATTCGATGGTCTCGCCGGAGACGGAAGCGATGAGGCCCTTCATACCGGCCATGGCCGTGATCTGAGACAGAGATCCGCGGGCTCCGGAAGTGACCATGTCGTAAACCGATCCCATCTTGTCCAGAGACTGCGGTATGGACTTTTCCACCTCGCCCTTGGCTTTCTGCCATATCTCTATATGCTTCCTGGCGCGCTCCTCCTCGGTCAGGAGGCCTTCGCTCCACTGCTCGGTGACGGCGTCGGCCTGCTTCTTGGCGGCGTCTATGACCGTCCATTTGTTCTCCGGTATGACGATGTCGTCGATGCCCCATGTGGTTCCGGAATATGTAGCGTATCCGAAGCCGAACGACTTGATGCGATCCATGATCGGGGCCACTTTGTCCGCGCCTCTAGCGACGATCATATCGTCGACTATAGCGGACAAGCGCTTGCGCCCTATCTCGTCGTTTATGAAAGGATAATCTTCCGGAAGGACATTGTTGAACAGTATGCGGCCTACGGTAGTCTCGAGCATCGATCCTTTGGATGCGGCGTATTTGGCGCTATCCGGAGCCATGATCTTTATCTTGGCCCTCAAGTCCAATTCCTTGAATGAATAGGCCAGCTCGGCGGCTTCGGGAGATTCGAATATCTTGCCCTCGCCCTTGGCTCCCGGAGCGACTTTGGTCACCCAGAAACAGCCGAGGACGATGTCGAGCATCTTGGCGGCCACGGTCGGGTCGTTGTTGCCGGGCTTCAATATATTCTTGTCTGAAGCCATGATCTCCTTGGCCTCAAGCTGGGCTTCGTCGGATAACGGTACGTGGACGGCCATCTGGTCGCCGTCGAAGTCGGCGTTGAAAGCCGTACAGACGAGCGGATGGACCTGGATGGCGTTGCCTTCTATCAAGGTCGGCCGAAATGCCTGTATGCCGAGGCGGTGCAGAGTCGGAGCGCGGTTGAGGAGGACGTATTTGCCCTTGATGACCTCTTCCAGGATCTCCCAGACTTCCTTGGCGCCGTCGTCGATGAGGCGGTTGGCGCCGCGGATGTTGTAGGCCAGTTCGCGCTTCAAGAGACCGGATATGACGAACGGCCTGAATAGTTCCAAGGCCATATGTTTCGGCAGGCCGCATTCGTCGAGCTTGAGCTCGGGACCGACGACGATGACCGAACGGCCGGAGTAGTCGACGCGCTTGCCTAGCAGGTTCTGGCGGAAGAGGCCGCGCTTGGATTTCAAGCTGTCGGACAACGACTTCAGGGCGCGCTTCTCTCTGGCGATAGCGGCGGCGCCGGCGGACGAAGAGTGGCGGATGGAATTGTCTATGAGAGCGTCGACTGCTTCCTGGAGGATGCGCTTCTCGTTGCGCAGGATGACTTCCGGAGCGTTGCTCTCCCGGAGCTTGAGAAGGCGGTTGTTGCGGTTGATGACGCGGCGATACAGGTCGTTGACGTCGGAAGTAGCATAACGTCCGCCGTCGAGGGCGACCATTGGGCGGATGCCGGGCGGTATGACCGGTATGCGGACGAGGAACATCCAT
>JAGWJT010000005.1 GCA_028865615.1 Patescibacteria group bacterium
AAAAGCAGTCGAAAGTTACGCCGCCTAAAACCCCGCGGATTCCAGCAAAATCAGCCTCGGGAAAGACCGGCGGCAAGAAAGACGGCATCAACTGGTGGTTGGTCGGGCTGGCCATCCTGATCGCTGTTGTAGCCATCGGCAGTATTGCCTATTTGTCCTTAAAAGGGCATGGGTCATTTGTTGCGATGCTGAAACATAGCGCAAGCAACATAACCGCCAGCTCACCCGCCGGCAGTGGTGCCGAAAACCAATCGGCAACGGTGCCGACAATCAACGTCTGCTCAAACGTTGTGACTGATCACAGTGCCATAATCGTGGCACCGACGATCATCAACAACGCACAGACATCTGGTTTGCAGGCGGCGCCAATTCAATATGGCTCGCCGCCGCCGATCCAGAATCCCAATCCTGGATGCAGCTACAATGATCTAATGAGCATGACTAACGACGTTCCGGATGTTAGTTCGGAAACGCCCCAATACCATGCCCAAGCGACACCGCAGCCTGCACCACCTCCGCAGCAGTCACTGAGCGGACCGGTTGAGCAACGAGATTACTGCTACGCAGAGCCGCCGCTAGTATGGAACCACTATGTGGACTACCCCGCCCCGGTTGGATTTCAATGGGGCTGGAGTTGGCCAAGCTACGGTGTTGGAGAGTTCGTTGGCGGCTATCATGGCGGGCGCGGTATGCACTATGGTGAACACCGCCATGACAATTACAACCATGGTTCCCGGCATGACGGAGGCCATGGTCACCGTCGCTAAAGCAAATGTCAAACACCCGCAGGATCGAAATTCGATCCTGCGGGCTTTCATATACGGACAAACCATGTTGCGTTTAGCGTGCAAATTCGCCAGCACAAGCTTGACTTTTATATAATAACATGCTATCATTCAGCGCAGTTAAAGTACGCAGTTTGACTGCACGTTGACAACGAGAATTCAACGCAAACCGATTCCTTACTGCTATCTCGGGCAGTGTATTGGAGGTTAAAATGAACAAAAAAACAAAAACGGCCTTAAAGACCGTGCTTGCATGCTTCATGCTGACATTGGCTGGATTGGCCGCACTGAACGGATGGTGGAATATTGAGTTGGCATACGCCGCAGTTATAATCGCTGCTACATACTTGATCTTCTATTACGCCCGCCACAAGGCAACCGCGAATAAAAGAGCACCGAAAAGGGTGGTACCCCTAAAAAGTAGCCGTTCCATCATGAGCAATCCTATCACGGGCGGCATGGTGGTATTGATAGTAGGTCTCATCATCATCGGTGGTTACGTGACATGGATGGGCAACTTGTGGGGAGCAATGTTTCTGTTTGTCGGAATAATCATAGTCGGCGCCGGATATGCATCAGGTAGTGACGAGCCGTACAAGTTACGATTGATCAAAATCTGGAACAATCCGGTGAAAATCGGCAGCAGGTATGTTTCCGTCGCAGGAAATGTAATACTCGCCGATTACCCGCCTTTCTATCTTGGTTCAACCCAAATAGACATGACCTGGTTCGAGCTATCGTTCAAGGATATAGACATTTTGTCGAAAGACAAAGTGCCTGCGACCGTATCGGTCGCCATTATCGGCATTCCCGATGATGACAACCTGTTCGACTTCGACAAGGCCGGTCAGTGGAAAGGTATCGAAAAGGATATGGACAAGATCGTCAACAAGGAGACGGAGAGGGTCTGCAAGGATGAACCGATCGAGGCTATGGCGGCCTCCAGTTCCGTCGTCTCTGACAAATTGGAGCCCATCATCAGACGATACATCACACGAGCCCGCTTCGGCTTCAAGGTCCAAATCGTCCGTGCAGACATCAAAATACCGGACGATCTCAAGAAGAAGATGCTTGGTGCCAAAGGAGCAATCTATGAAACCAAGTAACGCGTGACTGCCAACAAGGGCGTAGCGAAGTCTGCCGAAGCATTCATGCGGTTAGCAGGGGCACACGGGGACAGAATGAGTTTTAGCGACGCCCTAAATCAGGTCAACCAAACAAATCTGCTCGAACAGGAAAATATCCAGCGCGTGCAGATCGAATCAATCGGCAAAAATGCCGGTGCAATCAACGTGGCAAGCGTCCATGTTGGCGGTTCCGGCAAGAAACAACAATCAAACCAACAGCAAAAAACAAACTGAAAGGATAAATTATGGAAGACAAAGACAAAAAACAAACTCCGTGGTTCAAAGTGGCAGTAACCGTAGCAATTCTTGCAATGGTGATTGCACACTATCAGAAGTCAACCGGCGAGTCGGTTGGAAATAACATACCAAAACCGACCGTCACCAGCGCTCAAGCGCCCGCGCCAAATCCTTCAACATTCACCGAGTGGATCGTGGTGACCAATGGGTATGTAACCCACAAGGACATCTACGGATACCGCGTAGTTGCCGACATGGGCATGGCCCCATTGGACACAAGGACGGACTGTCACCGGGACTGGGTGACACCGGCCGAGATCATCGCCAATCACGGACACGTGGAGCTCGGCGATTACTCGCAATGGCAAGAATGGCGGTTCCATCAAGGAGTAACTGGGATGGAAATCGCAAAAGTCAAACTGACTTGTTTCCGCACGCCGTATCATTATTGACCACGGCAGGCGAAACCAAACAGACCGCAGGAGAGCAATCTCCGGCGGTCTGAATTTTTGCTCGGATTTACTTTACAATCAAAACTGCCCCACTGTTCCCGCTATGATATGGATGATGCCCAAGGCGGAGAACATGATGAACATGCCTACGATGCCCCAGAATATGCTGGCCTTGCCCTTGGCATGCGCTTCAGAATCCGCCGAATTCATGACTACTTGCAACACGCCATAAGCAAAAGCCAGCAATGCTACGGCGAACATGAGCTCTACTATCGGATTGACGACGTTGGTGATGATAGGGTCGAGCACTTTGCCGAACGTGGCGGCATCTATGGTCGCGGCATTGGCTATCATGTCAGTCTAGTTACCGGTAACGAAAGTCTTGACCTGCGGGAATTGGTTGACCGGAGCAGTGTTCTGGGTGCTGAACGTACCTGTCAGGATAGCTACCAAACCCCATATTGAGAGGATGACGAACAGACCGACGATGCCATATAGCAATGCCTGGCCTTTTTCTTTGCGCTTATCAGCGTTGTCCGCGGCCATGATGAACTGCACGGCGTTCCATACTATGTATATGACTCCAAGAGCTATAAGAATGCTTATAATAGTCGTGCCGATGTTGGTCAGCTTGACAGTAAGAGAATTGAAATCATTGATCTGATTGCTCTGAGCAAAGGCAACGGAAGGAGCCAGAACCGCTAACGTAGCTAATATTTTTTTCATAGGATTATGTTTTTTGATAATTATATGCTTTTATCGCTTGACTAAGCTGATTCTCATTATATCCGACAAAGCCATTCGAGAGAAGCCTACCCTGTGGATATTAACTAGTTATGCGGAAACAGGCTTGTGAAATTCTGCCAGGAATTGAATTGGTGATTCTGGTTGCTAAGACCGAAAGTGCCGGTAAGTATGCCGACTATGCCCCATATGGACAATATGATAAAGAAACCCAAAACGCTCCACATGACATAAGTTCCAGCTTCGGCCCTGTTGGCGCCGGCTATCATGAAATACTTGATGATGAAGTATACGAATACGACCACGGATGCCGCCATCAGGACTTCCAAGGCTACGTTCAAGTAAAATACTACGACGCCGACTACATCTGCCAAAGTCCTTGGGTTTGGATCGCTACTCTGGACCGGGATATAGGCTATCTGCGCCAGGGCCATAAAAGGTATCAGTGTCGTACCTACTGCCGTCAATGATGCTATGATCTTCTTTTTCATAATTGAACTATATTAATTATTAATTGCCTTTCAGGGCATTGTTGGCGTTGTTGATCACTCCTGTACTGACAGTACCTGTGGCCTGCAAAGTATTGATCACTGTCTGCACTATGATCCTGGCGCCTATGACTATAGCTACGCCTATGACGATATAGTACAGCCACTTCTTGAGCTCATTCATGCGTTCCGGTTTGCCTTGAGCCAAGATGAACTGCAGGCCGACCCATACAAGCATGAGCACGGCGAACAAAACGGCCAGATATGACAATATCTCCATAAAGCCGTTCACTATGCCGCCCACGGTATTGAATTTGTCGCTCAGAGGGTTTTGGAGATAAAAACTTTTATTGCCTCCGGCTCCGGTAGTCAACGAACTACCGCCAGATCCGTTTGTCAGAGAACTTCCCCCTGATCCGGTGGTAAGAGAACTGCCTCCGGATCCAGTAGTCTGTGAACTGCTCGGCGGCGTGACCAAATTGTAATACAAGCTATCAGTCTGAGCATTTGCATGCCTAACACAAAAGACAGACGTGGCAATCACAATCATTATAATCGTCAAATGAAGTAGACTGTTTTTCATGATTTTATGCCCCGCTCAAGAACCCCGCACTGCCTGTCAGCCACGACAGTATCTGATAAACGATGAACCAAGCGGTCAGCATAAGTATAAAGCCCCAAGCCAATTTTGGGAATATGCTCTTGGCTTTCTTGATATTGTCCTGCGAACCGCTTATGTACAGGAAACCGGCATACGCGGCCCCGCCTATGGCCGCCACAACGCTCAAGATGATCATGACATTTATCAAGAATTGGATCTGGTCCATGATGCCCTTGAAATTGCACGGCTTGTAACCGGGATGCGATGTCAGATACGGGTCTCCGGCGGGCAATTCAGGCCCGTCGCACTGGACAAGGTGGAAACTGGAATCGTTCAGTTGCACTTGCGAAGCGCTTGAATTTTGAGCGCTTGCGGTATTGGCGGACAATACGGATACCGCCACTATCAGTATGGCTATCGATGTCGTCAACCACGCAGATTTGTCTGGTCCGGCTTTATTCATGTCATTTGTTCTGCGCCGCCTGAAGGATTACGTCGTATTGGCTCGAAGCGTCACGAGCCGCCTGGTAAGGAGTCTTCTGGCCGCTGGTCACGGCCTGGATCATGGAACCGAATATCTGAGTAGACTGGCTCGGGCCGGCGTCCAGCCAAGCGGACGCTACCAGGGCGGCTTTGTCGAATATGGATATGTACGGATCGCTCGAACCGGCCGCTATGCTAGAGCGCAGGACGGATGGCAAGTACATGGTCTTCTCCAGATCGCTCAAGTATTGCGGCGAAGCCAGGGTGGCTGCCACTTGGTAAGCGGTATTGGTATTGCTAGACGCCTTGACCAGAGAGAATCCGTACATCCTGCCGTATGTGGCGGCCACGCCCCCGGATTTGAGCTGCGGCAGAGTAGTGACGTCAAAATCAAGATTGGGATTCTTGGCCCTTATGTCGGAGATCTCCGAAGCAAAGCCGAAATAAGTAGCCAGGTTGCCGGCCAAGAATGCCGTCTTGGAATCAGGCCAGCTCTTGTTCCAGGAATAATCCGGGTCGGCCGGGTTGATGAATTTCGTGAAAAATTGTAGAGCCGGGACGGGGCTTTGGGCGGTATTGCGGCCCGGATCCAAGGCGCTGGAAACCGTCCCGTCGGAACCGATCGCGGTGATCGGATTGCCGCTCTGCATGAATAACGAGCCCAGAAGTTCCCTGGCATTGTCGACGTTGGAGAAATCACCCATAGCTATGGCGCTTTTGGACACGGTGCCATCCTTGCTCTTGACCGTCATGGCTTTTGTAGCGGCGTCGAAATCCGACCAGTAGACAGGCGGCCGCGCTATGCCCCCCGCATTGAACATCTCGCGATTCCAGTACATAACCAAAGGATCTATGACAAAAGGTATACCCCACGATCCGTCCGGCCCTACATATATATCGCCTTCCTGGATATAAGTATCGAGGAATGTCCTCTGGGGCAAGACCGAATAAGGTATGGGGGTCAATTTGTCTTCATTGGGAAGCAGCTGGTCTGTACCGACCAGTATGGCATCGGGGCCTTGGCCTCTGGCCAGTGCGGCTATGAAATCCTGGGTAAAAGAATCAGCCGGTTCCTGAACATAGCTGACGCTAAGGCGTACGGCGGCCGTGGAATTGATGTTCGAGACATATTGGTCAAAGACGGATTTCGGGAAAGTCCCCCAGATAGTCACCGTGGGCAGCTGGTTCAATGTGCCGTTGTTCTTGTACGTAGCGAAGACCGCCACGCCGGCAACGATGAATACCACGAATATACCGAGGATTATGAGTTGGAATTTGGATATCTTCATCTTCGTTGGAATATCATGCCGTAATGATGCTCTCCCGCTCCGAACGACTGGTCTAGCAGGAAGCCGTTGCGCTCGAACATACCCTGGGCCTTCACGGAAGGTACGACGGTCTTGGGACCGAGCGGGCTGACTTCGCTCCAGTCTATGAGCATGGCCTTGCCGCCGGGCTTCAGGATCCGTTTCAATTCCAAGATGAAATTGTCCTGCAATTGGACCGGTATCTGGAAGAGCACATTGGATGCTACGGCCCTGTCTGCTATGCCTTCGCGCAGTTTCGTACCGCCGATCTTCTCGGCATTGCCCCATACCACCTCGATGTTGTGCAAGCCCTGGGCTTGAGCCACGGAACGGAGGCGTTCGAGGAGGTCCTTCTGGACGTCTATGGCATATATATGGCCGCTAGGCCCGACTCTCCTTGCGGCTTCAAGGCTGTAAAAACCGGAACCGGCCCCTATGTCGGCGACTTTCATGCCGTCAGTCAATCCTAGTCTGGCTATATTGGTTGCTGGATCCGAGAACATAGTGCATTTATTTTACCATGAATTGAGCGCCCGGTATCCAAACTCGCTGTGGACAAGGGATGACCATTGCGTGAATTGGAACCGAGCCGACAAAGCCTTCCTGACGCGCAACACCGGGCAAACATTCCGCCCAGCTCCAACACAAAGTGCTTTTGTGGTAAGCCAAGCAGGTGGTACCACGTTGCGTTGTCGCAAGACGGAACGTTTGTCCGGTGTTGCCATATATCGGCCCCACCTGCTGGCGGGGCCTGCGAAGTGTCAGTCAGGCCTTGTCGGCTCGGTTCCCTTTCAAGCTCGATCCCTAGAGACAGATAAGAGAAGCCAGGGAATCGCCGTCGCGGAGCTTCATGATGCGCACGCCTTGGGTGGCGCGCGACAGTGTCGGTATCTCAGCCAGAGCCGTGCGGATGACCTGGGATTTCTTGGACATGGCCACTATCTCCTCGTCATCGTCTGTCACTACCTTGGCCGCCATGAGAGAACCCGTCTTGCCTGTCACATTCATGGTGAGGATGCCGGAACCTCCACGGCCTTGGATTTTGTATTCTGACAGCTCGGTCTTCTTGCCATAACCGTTGGCGCCCATGACAAACAGGTGCGGATTCTTGGCCTCTTTGTTGACCATATCGGCCGATATGACTTCGTCGGTTTTGTCCAGTTTGATGGCCCTGACGCCTGCGGCATTCCTGCCCATCTCCCGTATGTCAGACTCCTTGAAGTGGATAGACTGGCCTTCTCTGGTGGCGATCATCACTTCGTCGCCTTTGGTGACGAACTTGACCGATATGAGCTCGTCGCCCGCATCCAAAGATATAGCTATGAGACCGGATCGGCGCACGTCTTTGAAATTCTCGGCGGAGGTCTTCTTGCCGGTGCCTTTTTTGGTCACCATCATCAGGGACAATCCGGCAGCCTCTTTCTTGGTCTTCGGCATAGCCAATATGGAGGTCACTCTCTCGCCTTCCGAGAGAGAAAGGAAATTCATTATGGACTTGCCTTTGGTGGCGCGCTTGCCCTCCGGTATCTCGAACATCTTGATCTGATAGGCTTTGCCTTTGTCGGTGAAGAATAACAGGTCGTTGTGAGTGGTGGCAAAGACTAGATGTGATATGAAATCCTCGTCTTTTGTATCCAGATCGACAACTCCCACGCCGCCGCGCTTCTGTTTGCGGTATTCCGACGGGTCGGTGCGCTTGACATAGCCGCCCTTGGTGAGGACCAGCACGGATTCCTCGTCTGCGATGAGGTCTTCAGCCTTGAATTCCTTGACGCCGTGCTTGACGATCTTGGTCCTGCGAAGGTCGCCGTACTTCTGTTTGATCTCGCCTAGCTCTTTGGTTATGAGGCCGCGGACTTTCTTCTCGGAGCCGAGTATGGACTTGAGCTCTTCTATGAGCGCTTGGACTTCTTTGAGCTCGTCCAGCACTTTCTTGCGTTCGAGGCCGGCCAGCTTCTGCAGGCGCATGTCCAAGATGGCCTGGGCTTGCAAGTCGCTGAACTTGAATTTCTTCATCAGGCCGGATTTGGCTTCGGCAACATCCTTGGAAGCGCGGATGAGGCTGATGATCTCATCTATATGGTCTAGGGCCTTCTTGAGGCCCAGGAGGATGTGCTCACGCGCTTCGGCGGCATTGAGGTCGAACTGGGTGCGACGGCGGATGACTTCTATGCGATGGGCGACGAATTCTTGGAGGATGGATTTCAAGCCAAGGGTCTGCGGTACGCCGTTCACCAAGGCGACCATGTTCACGTGGAAAGCGTCCTCGAGCTGGGTATGCTTGTACAGCTGATTCAGGATCTTCTCCGGGAATGAGCCCTGCTTCAGGTCTATGACTATGCGCATGTCCTTGTCGGACTCGTCGCGGAGAGCCTTGACGCCTTCGATGACCTTCTCGCGGACAAGGTCGGCTATCTTCATGATAAGCTCGCTCTTGTTGACACGATAAGGTATGGAAGCGATGACGATCTGATACTGGCCTTTCTTGTCCTCTATGATCTCGGCCTCGCCGCGCACTACGATGGGGCCGCGGCCGGTGGTGTAGGCGTGATGGATGTCCTTTTCGCCGTACATGATGGCACCTGTCGGGAAGTCGGGGCCCTTGATGAATTGGAGCAGGTCATCGGTCGTGGCATCCTTGTTCTCGATGAGATGAGTCGTGGCGTCGATCACTTCGGTGAGGTTGTGCGGCGCTATGTTCGTGGCCATGCCGACGGCGATGCCCAGGGTGCCGTTCAAAAGCATATTCGGAACGGCTGTAGGCAATACAGCCGGCTCTTTTCTGGTCCCGTCATAATTGGGTCTGAAGTCTACAGTGTTCTTGTCTATGTCTCGCAACAATTCAGCGGCTGGCCGCGACATGCGAGCTTCTGTATAACGCATTGCAGCAGCCGGATCTCCATCTATATTGCCGAAGTTTCCTTGGCCTTGGACCAGCGGGTAGCGCATGCGGAAATCCTGGGCCATGCCGACTAGCGTGTCATAAACAGCCGCGTCGCCGTGAGGGTGGTAATTTCCAAGTACATCGCCGACTACAACGGCTGACTTGCGGAATTTTGCGGATGCGGTGAGACCTTTCTCATTCATGCTATAGAGGATGCGGCGATGCACGGGCTTCAAGCCGTCGCGCACGTCAGGAAGAGCACGCGCCGTGATGACGGACATGGCGTAGTCGAGATACGACTCGCGCATCTCGGTGGTGATAGAGCGCGGTACGATACCGGTTTCTGCCGGCTTTCCGTCAGCCGGCAATTCGCTATGCTTTTCGGGCCCTTTTTCAGGCCCTTTGTGGTCAGACTTCTTGGGCATTAGGCTCCTATTATATCAGATATTTCATCAAGGTGCTACCTTGATTTTATCCGGATTTGATTCTTTTTTGATTCGGATTTTATCACCACTCTGATACATTGTGGTGCAACCTTGATATATCAAGGTTGCACCTTGCTACTTCACCCCCGGCGTCACCTGCACTTCGGAGTATGTCACCTTCTTCGGGCCTGTGATCATCGTCCAGATATCGTCGGCCAGCGCGCCGGCTCCGGCAACCATAGAGTCAACCGGCGAGCCGGCCTTGTCGGCTATCGAAGCTACGGCCGCGCCGCTCTGTATATTGATACCCGTGATGGAACCTATGTAGAAAGCCGCGATGATAGCCGTTATACCAAAAGACCACCAAAAAGCGGTTTTGCGCCTGACATGATCGGGCCTTGTCTTCAGATTCGCTATGTATGATTGGATAGACATGGCTTCATTATACTCTGCGATCATTCCTTTGCCAGTACGACCACATCGGCCTCCTTCCCTTCCAGGTCTTTCTTTTTCAACGTCAGTTTTGGTTCCGGTTTCGGACTTTCGCCGGCTTCTTTGAGGAAAGCCTTCAAAGCGTCTTTGCCGCCTATATCGCCATAGTGCACGGGTATGATGATCTTCGGACTCATGGATACGGCAAGCTTGTAGGCTTTGGTTGCATCCAGCACGCCCTCGCCGCCGATCGGCACGAATAGGATGTCAACGCCGTCTATGGCCTCATCGGCGTCTTTGGGCAACTCGGTTTGATCGATGGCCCCGAGGAAGCATATATTCATGCCCTCCAGAGTCACTGTATATATGGTGTTGATGCGCTTCTCTCCTCCGTAGTTGGACTCCGACTGGAAGCCTTTGATGAACACGCCTTTGACTTCGTACTCGCCCGGACCTGTCACGGCAAACGGCTTCTTGTCCCCAAATGTCACCTGGTCGACGCCGTTCATGTCCTCATGGTTCAGGGACACCAGAGCTATATCCGCGCCATATTTGGCCGCAGCAAGCTTGGAATCCTTGGACACGGGATTGAAAGCGAGGATGGTGTCGCCGAACTGAGCTTTGACTGATTCTCCGCCTAGGTAAGTGATGATCATGATGGTACTTTAGCAATTAACGCGCGGATTTTCAATCAGGCGATGGCGATACAGCTTTATAGACAAAACCGCAACGATGCGGTAGAGTATCCGGGTTCGACAAATTAATAACCCGCGTCATCCCGTCTTTATTAACATAAGCCGGCAACGGCAAACTGGCGGCGCGCGGAAACAGAGATGTTCAAAAAATTAAAAGATACTCTTACCGGTCCGAAAGACGGTTCGGGCATGAATGCCGGAGATGTGACGAAATCCGAAGATGCGGCCGATCCCTTTGAGGCGGGGGTCCGGACCGGACAACAAGAAGACAAAAAACCCAAGGAGCCCGAGCTCACGGAAGCCCAGAAGAAGAGCGCTATGGCGCCTTTTGCCGCTGCCATGAAGAATCCTCCCTCGATCGGAGACCTTGTCGAGGGTCCGGTCATAGCGGTAGACAAAGCGGCAATATTCGTGGACTTGGCGCCGTTTGGCACAGGCATCATCTATGGCCGCGAATTTATCATAGCTAGAGACGTCATCAAGAAGATAAATGTCGGCGATACCATAGCCGCAAAGATAGTGGGTGACGATCACAAGGAAGGCTATATCGAGCTGTCTTTGAAAGAAGCTCGTCAGGCCCTCATATGGAGCGAGGCCGAATCCGCCATCAAGGAAAAGAAAGTCCTAGACTTGCCCGTCAAGGAAGCCAACAAGGGCGGCTTGCTCATAGAATGGCAGGGCATCACAGGCTTTTTGCCGGCATCCCAGCTCAAGGCGGATCATTATCCCAAAGTCGGCGACGGCAACAAGGACAAGATACTGGACGAGCTCAAGAAGCTGGTCGGTACCCGACTGGAAATATCCATCATCACCGCAGACCCGAAGGAAGGCAAGCTGATATTCTCGGAAAAGGGCTCTGAGCACAAGGAAAAGGAGAAGATCGTGAGCAAATACGAGATAGGAGACGAGGTCGAAGGCCTGGTCACGGGCGTTGTGGACTTCGGCGTTTTCATCAAACTCGAGGAGGGCCTCGAGGGTTTGGTGCACATATCGGAGATCGATTGGGGCCTCGTAGACGACCCGCGCAACTTCGTCAAAGCCGGACAGAAGATCAGAGCCAAGATCATAGAGATCAAAGACGGCAAGATCTCGCTATCCATAAAGCAGCTGAAGCCGAATCCTTGGATAGAAGCGGCCAAGAAATACAAGAAGGACATGCCTGTCACCGGCGTGGTCATCAAATTCAACAAGCATGGCGCCCTCGCTTCCATAGAGGAAGGCGTAGCCGGCTTGGTTCACGTCAGCGAATTCGGCTCCGAGGAGAAGCTCCGTGCCGCTCTCGAGCTCGGCAAGACCTATCCGTTCAAGATCGCCTTGTTCGATCCCAAAGAGCAGAAGATGGCGCTGGCATACGCCGGCGAGAAGAAATAGAAGATACGAATGTTACGAATAGGGACAATACAAATCTACAAATAATCAAGAGGAATTGGCGACATTGGTCGCCTTTTCTCTTCCCTCTTTGATCCACAGCGCGACGACTTCGATAGCTTTCTTGGCAACTTTCTTGAGTTCTTTGAGCTCGGCATCCTTGAACTTGCCGAGAATGAATCTTTCGATCTTGTCGTCGCCGTGCGGCACCTTGGCTATGCCTTTGGCGTCGGCGGCAGCTGTACCGATACGAAGCCTCGGAAAAGCCTCTGTCTTTACGGCTCTTATCACTGATTCCAAACCATTGTGACCGCCTGATGATTTGTTATATGAGATCTTCATGCGGCCCAGCGGCAATTGGAAATCGTCGTATATCACCAATAGATCGTCGGCGATCTTGCCTTTGATGCCGCTCTTCGGCTTGGCGGCCTTGGTCTTGACGATAGACGCTACGGCCTTGCCGGAATTATTCATGAATGTCTCGGGCGCCACCAGGAGCACCTTGCCTTTCCCTATCTTGGCCTCTGCAGTAAGGGCGTTGAGCTTGCCGTCGAAAACGAAATCGTCCTTGGAGCACTCCTTGCGTATGGCTTCCAAGATGATGCGTCCGCTATTGTGGCGCGTTCCCTCGTACTCTTCGCCCGGATTGCCCAAGCCGACGATGATGTATGACATAACAACAAACAGTATAGCATGAACGGGAACCGAGGATATATCGATAGATCAAGATCGGGAACCAGGCAGACAATGTTCGAGGAACATTTCGCAGGAATTTTCCAGCAGGAAAATTCCGAGACATAGGGCGAGCTCTGCAGAGCTCGACCCGTGTTCCGAGGGCATTGTCTGCCTGGTTCCTATTCATGAACAGGAACATTCCTGGTTCTCGTTCTAGGAAACTTGTGTTCCATCCATGTCCGTATTACAATACGCCATCATGCCGCCGGAATCGAGTCAAAAAGAGCATTCGTTCGGGCGATCCGTGTGGGAATGGGTCAAAGTCATAGCCATAGCCCTTATCGTAGCCTTGCCGATACGCTTCTTCATCGCCGAACCGTTCGTGGTGAACGGCGCCAGCATGGACCCGACTTTCGATACGGGCCAATTCCTGATCGTAGACAGATTGACTTACGATTTTGAGAAGCCGCAAAGAGGCGATGTCATAGTCTTCAAATACCCCGGCGACACGAGCATATATTACATAAAGCGCATCATCGGTCTGCCCGGCGAGACTGTGATCGTCAAAGACGGCCAGGTCGGCATAAAGGAGCCCGGCGCATCCGACACGATCCCTCTAGCACAGCCGTATGTGGATCAAGACCACGCCTCTCACGACAGCGGAGTGTATCCTCTCGGCAAGGGCCAATATTTCGTAATGGGAGACAACAGAGCCCAGAGCTCTGATTCCAGAGCGTGGGGCCCGCTCAACGCTGATCTCATCGTCGGCAGGCCGATAGTCAGAATAACGCCTTTCAACAAGCTCGGTATATTGCCGGGATCGTTCAATTACAATGAAGCATCCCCACAATAAGACCAAAACCGGACAGAAGAGCGGCGACGCGGCATCGAGATCGATGCCCGTCGAAAACATGGACAAGATCGGAGAAGTGGCGATGTACTACGGCTTCGCCCCGGTCAAGAGCCCGTCTATCACAAAAGCCGACACCGATGCCGCCAGAAGCCTCAGGGAGGGAGATTTCATAGACGACGAGACGGAGAGCCACGGGCATCTGCCGCTGCATGTGGAAGAAAAGATAGCGATATTGCGCACATACCAAGATGAAGGATGGTATTCGATGGCACAACCGGTATATGTATATCTCAAAGACCCGTGCCGAGGATGCGTATCGTCTTCGGGCAAGAAGACCGCATACAACCGCTACGCCGACCTGGAGATACTCGGTTCATCCGGTGCCATAGCCGAGGCTACGCTCATACAGGCCGGTAGAGCCATGTTGGCGGAAGAGGGGTACGAGGATACCCGGGTCGAGATCAATAGCGTCGGAGATAGGGATTCCATGTCGCGTTTCAATCGCGAGCTGACTTCGTACTATAGGAAGAACATCGATACCATGACTCCGGAGGGCCGGCAACTTTTCAAGAAAGATCCATACGCTTTGCTGGTCTCGCACGACAAAGAGAACACGGAGATCAACGCCAAGGCGCCCCGCACTATCGACTTCCTTTCGGAGAACAGCCGCCGCCACCTCGAGGAGGTCCTCGAATATCTGGAAGCCCTGGGAGTGCCCTATTCCATCAACAACTCCCTGATAGGCAACAAGTCCTATTGCACCGAAACGATATTCTCTGTCATCGACGCCACAGAAAGCAAAGCGGACAAGGATATGAGAGTGCTAGCCATAGGCATGAGATACAACGGTCTGGCCAAGCGCGCCGGCATGAAGAAGGACATACAAGGCGTCGGTTTGTCTCTCCTCATAAAGAATAACGGAAATGACTTGCGTGATCCTCTGAAGCGGGTCAAGAGGCCCATAGCTTCGTTCGTCCAGTTGGGCGCAGAATCCAAGCTCATGTCCCTGGACATCGTCGAAAGATTGCGCAAGAACAAGATCCCCCTCTACATATCCTTGGCCAAAGACCGCCTAGGCGCCCAGGTATCCGTGATCGAGAAGCATCATACGCCATACGTCATAGTCATTGGCAAGAAAGAGGCCGTGGACAAGACCGCCATAGTCCGCCGCGTAGATACCTATTCACAGGAAGTCGTACCAATAGAAGAATTGCCTGAATACATGAAGAAAGTCGAGAAATCTTACTGGGGCAAATGATGGATGCAACGGGGGCCACTTGCGCCACTTCCCTATTCATGCTAATTTAAAGCCTCAACATATGGCCATAAACGTCGAGATAACAAGAACCCCCGGTGAGAGCCCGCTCTCTATATTGCGTCGATTTAGCCGTAAAGTGCAATCCGGCGGCATAATACCACGCATGAGGAGCCTCCGCTTCAGCGGCCGCAAGCAGTCTCATTTCAAGGTCAAGCAGAGGGCTCTCAAGGCGATAGCTCGCCGCAAGACGAACGAAGAGCTGTACAAGCTGGGCAAGATGGATTCCGCCGACTCCAAGCGCAAGGCCGGCCGCAGATAATGCCAACTGCCCGAGTATCAATCTGCAACGGAACGCGGGCCAGAGCGCCTCGCGCGCCTTTTGGCGCAATCAAAGATGCCGTGCTCGGCAAGAGATACTCTCTCTGCCTCAATTGGATCGGCCCGGGCGAGATGCGCAAGCTGAACAAGATATACAGAGGCAAAGACAAGCCGACGGACATATTGAGCTTTCCCTTATCGAAAACGGAGGGTGAAATATATATCTGCATGTCCGAATCAAGGAAACAGGCGCGGGCATTTGGAAGGGCTTTTGAGAATTTTGTGGTATTCTTGTTCATCCACGGCTGCGTTCATTTGAAAGGATACGATCATGGCGCTACAATGGAAAAGCTGGAAAGGAGAACTCGAAGCAAGTTTGGTGTATGATATAATACGAATCTACGAATAAACGCACGAATGCTACGAATAGAGAGACGCCGCGTTCTTCGTAGTATTCGCATAAATTCGTAGATTCGTATCATCTAACCATGTCAAGAAATATCGTAACCGGGATAGACGTAGGCACAAATCTGGTGAAAGTGGTCATCGCCGATGCCAAAGAAAAGAACGAGCGCGGACTGCCGAGAGTCCTGGCTGTAGGCATGGCCGAATCGCGCGGGTTGCGCCACGGATATGTCACCAACGTTAGGGACGTGGCGGAAAGCGTCCGACGGGCCATATCCCTGGCCGAGGAAAAATCCGGCAAGAAAGTGAAGCGGGCTTTCGTCGGCATGGGAGGCATAGGCTTGGGCAGCATAGCCGTAACCGGCGCCGTGGTCACTTCAAGGGCTGATGCAGAGATCACTCCTTTGGATATATCCAAGTTGCGCGAACAGTGCGAAAAGGACATTCCTAAGGCCGCTATAGCAAACCGCAGGATCATATACGATATCCCCCTCTCATACAAGATAGACGGCGAAACTGTATTGGGTGAACCGCTCGGCTTGGCCGGCAACAAGATCGAGCTCAAAACTCTGTTCGTCACTTGCCTCGACCATCACGTATCCGATCTCATCCAAGCGGTCAATGAAGCGGGCATCGAAGTCGAAGATATCATGGCTTCGCCTATAGCGGCCGGCTTGGTGACGCTCACAAAAGCCCAGAAAGTAGCCGGCTGCGTGCTATGCAACATAGGAGCCGAAACCGTTTCCATAGTGGTATTCGAAAATAACATTCCTACGTCATTGGAAGTTTTCCCGATAGGCTCTACGGACATAACCAACGACATAGCACTGGGCTTGAAAGTGCCTCTGGAAGAAGCCGAACAGATCAAGATAGGCGCTATAACCGGCTCTTCATTCCCGCGCAAGAAGCTGGAGGAGATAGTAGCCGCCAGGCTTTCGGACATATTCGAACTGGTCGAGAATCATCTGCACAAGATAGGCAGGAATGGCCTCTTGCCCGCCGGCATAGTCATCACGGGCGGCGGTTCGGGTCTAAATGCCATAGACGCTATGGCGAAAGCGGCTCTAAAGCTCCCTTCCCGCATCGGCGCTATCGGAACCATAGACGGCAAATCGTCGTTCAAGGACGCTACATGGGCCGTGGCATACGGCCTATGTTTGGCCGGCCTGCACGCCGACGAGGGACCTGACATAGATCCGGCCTCGATGTTCGTCCGACAATCATTCCGGGCGATGACAAGGTGGTTCAAGCGTTTCTTGCCCTGATACGGCCGTTCCTTATAACCATCATGGTCTTGCCAGGACATCTTGCCGGAGGATATATCGTGACGCGGGCCTTGCTCGCCTGGACGCATGCCGCTTTTTCATCCGCCCAAAATACCGCTCTTCTAGTCATAGGCACCATAGCCGGCGAATTGCCGGACATCGACTTGGCCTGGTTCTACCTCACGAACGTAGTGAACGGAGGTAGCGACAAAGATAATCATCGCGATCATGTCACGCACGCGCCACTTTTTTGGCTGACACTGTCGCTCACGATCGTCGTGATCGGATATATCATAAAAGATATATTCGTCCAATACATAGGCTGGTCTGTCCTCGTCGGTACATGGAGCCATTTCATCCTCGATTCGATAGAATATGGCATCCGCTGGCTGTGGCCATTCTCGAACAGGCGGTTCTGCCTGCGTGAAATCTCCGATGTCGGCATAACAGCCACGAGAGGATCGTTGTCATATTACTGGCAATTCGTTACCGGCCATTATCCTCGCAGGATCACCTTCTATGCCGAAATACTGGTCGTCTGCATAGCGCTCGCGGTTTTCTTCTACTACTAACATATCTCCACTCCCGATAGCTGCGGTTTATTTTGAATGAATTTTTTTCTCATCTCAAAGCCTAGCATTCGCACTTGTGCATTAGGAAACCTGTGCTAATATACTCCAATACCCAACCATTCATGCCAAACATCAAACCGGAAATCGAAGCGTTCGCCCGCATCAAAGTCATAGGGGCAGGGGGTTCAGGCAAGAACGCCGTGAACCACATGATCGGCTCCAAAGTGAGAGGCGTAGACTTTATCGTAGTCAATACGGACGCCCAAGATCTGCACAATTCCCTCGCCAAGAAGAAGATACACATAGGCAAGAATATCACGCGCGGCCTTGGCACCGGCATGAATCCCGATCTCGGCAGGCGCGCCGCCGAGGAGAACCGTGATGAGATCCAGGAGATCGTAAAAGGTTCAGACATGATATTCGTGACCGGCGGCTTGGGCGGCGGCACATTCACAGGCGCAAGCTCCGTCATAGCCCGCACGGCCAAGGAGCTCGGCTGCTTGACCGTAGCCGTGGCCACCAAGCCTTTCTTCTTCGAAGGCCGTCAGCGTTCCCGCATCGCCGATGCCGGTCTCGAGGATCTTCGCAAGGAAGTCGACGCCATCATCATCATCCCAAATGATCGCCTGCTTGCCGCAGTCGACAAGGAAACCACGGTCAAGAACGCTTTTGCCATGTGCGACGATATATTGCGCCACGCAGTGGAAGGCATCGCCGACCTCATCACTACGCCAGGCCTCATCAACATAGACTTCGCCGATATCCGCACCGTCATGGAGAACGCCGGTTCGGCTCTCATGGGCATCGGCCGAGCCACCGGAGAGAACAGGGCCATAGAAGCCGCAAAGGCCGCCATCAACAGCCCGCTTCTCGATGTCTCGATCAACGGCGCCAAGGGCGTGCTATTCTCCGTTGCCGGAGGCGAGGATCTGACCATGTTCGAGATCCAGGATGCAGCCAAAGCCATCACAGAGTCGGTGGACCCGGAAGCCAAGATCATATTTGGTACCGTACGCGACGACAAGCTCAAGAAAGACGAGGTCAAAGTCACGGTCATAGCCACAGGCTTTCCGGAAGGTCACCCGGCGGCCATACCTGCCAGAGCTCCTGTCGCCGCTTCCGCTTCGACTGTGGAATCAGCCGTTTCCGCCATCAATCAAGCCCAGGACAAGCCCGCTCGAGGTCGCATATTCAATTCTTTGGGCATAGGAGGCAAGGACAAGGACCGTGAGCCTGTCGCCGCCGCAGTCAAGACCGTGGACATTTCCGCCAAGAAGGACAAAGACGCCGCCAAAGACGAGGATGACGACTGGGGCGCGGTGCCGGCGTTCTTGCGGAGGAGCAGGTTGAAATAGATTCAGGATTCATGATTCAAGATTCAGGAAGAATCAGAGAATTCACAGACCTTTCGGTTTGGAAAGAGGGGCATAAACTAGTTTTAGAAACGTACAAAATCACTCGCAAATTTCCATAATGGGAATTATTCGGACTTGCCTCACAGATGCAACGAGCGGCCGTATCAATTACGTCCAATATTGCCGAGGGATTCGGAAGACAAAGCTATAAAGAAAAGATACAATTCTATTATCTCTCACAGGGGTCACTTACCGAATACAAGAATCAATTGATTATTTCCAGGGACTTGAATTACATAAACTCAAAAGAATTTGATAGTATATACGAGCAATTAGTGATTACACATAAATTACTTCAGGGTTTAATAAGGAAATCAAAATCCTTCTTGAATCATGAATCTTGAATCATGAATCAACACACATACGACTTAGCCATCATAGGAGGCGGGCCCGCTGGAGCGGCGGCGGCGGTATACGCGGCCAGGAAACAGTTGCGCACCGTGGTCATCGCCAGAGACTGGCTCGGCCAGTCGAACGTATCAGAAAAGATTGAGAACTGGATAGGCACAGTCGCTATATCCGGCCTAGAATTGTCGCAAGCCCTCGAGAAGCACGCAAAAGCGTATGGCAAGGATATCATGGATTTCAAGGATGGAGAAAGCTGCATGAAGATAGAAAGACTCAAGATTCAAGATTCAAGATTCAAGAATTCTGATGCATTCAAAGTCACGACTGACAAGGGTTCATATGAGGCCATGGCGGTGCTCATAACTAGCGGCTCAAGCCGACGCAAGATGGACATTCCCGGCGCCGCGGAGTACGAGAACAAGGGTGTCACCTATTGTGCCACTTGCGACGGCCCTCTGTACAATGGCCAAGACGTTGTCGTAGTCGGTGGAGGCAATGCCGGCTTTGAGGCGGCGGCCCAGCTCCTTGCCTACTGCAAAAGCGTTACCCTCATAGCTCGCAGTGAATTCAAGGCCGACCCTGGTACAGTCGAAGCTACACTCAAAAATCCCAAGATGAAAGCCGTGGAGTTCGCCGTGCCAAAAGAGATAAAAGGCGACAAATTCGTCACTTCGCTAGTCTACACGGAGACAAAAACAGGCAAAGATACCGAAATTCCGGTGACCGGCATATTCGCCGAGATAGGCTCCATACCGAACAGCGGTTTTGCCAAGGGCATGGTTGAGACCGACAAGTTCGATCACATAGTCGCTGATCCCAGGAATCAGCGCGCATCTATCGACGGCATCTGGTCTGCGGGTGATGTTACAGATGGTCTGTACCATCAAAACAATATAGCTGCCGGGGATGCTGTCAAAGCGATTGAGGATATCTACCTTTGGTTGCACAACAAGAAATAAACAAGCGGAAATATGGCGGCGACGCACCATTTGGTTGTCCGAGCTCGTACAGCTAGGACAATGAATAAATTTTTGCTTTCAGCAGGCGTAGTTGCGGCATTCGCATTGTATGCGTTCATAGGTCAGGCTCATACAGACGTGAGCGGCATTCAAACTCCTATAGCGACAAACGCAAATTCCGGCACGAGCAACAATCCGAACGCTTCGCATACCGTATCGAATGCGCCGGTAGATATCGTGTACAACAAAACTCCTACAAAAGCGACTACCCCGATCCCTGCAAAGAGCCGGTATCAAAAAACGCCGCCCGCGCAGACACCCGCTTCGACTCCCGCACCGGCCCCCGTGGCGGCGGCAAAATTCAAGGACGGTACATACACGGGTCCGGCATCAGACGCCTATTTTGGCACAGTCCAAGTGCAGGCGGTGGTGTCCGGCGGCAAGCTGAGCGACGTCAATATATTGCAATACCCTAGCGACCGCGGTACATCGAGAGAGATAAGCGCTTCTTCCCTGCCGACTTTGAAAAGCGAGGCCATCCAATCCCAGAGCGCCAACGTCGATGCCGTTTCCGGCGCCACCCAGACCAGTCAGGCATTTATACAATCGCTCGGTTCCGCACTGGCTATGGCTGCAAATTAACCGACAGATCGCAATATGAAAGAAACCCGCATCATAATGGGTATGCCCATAACTATGAACATACCAGCTGGGGACAGGCCGCTTCGACAGGCTGCAGTCAAAATAGCCGAAAAAGCTTTTGATCATTTCGTCAGCGTGGACAACAGATTCAGTACGTACAAATATGACAGCGAGATGAGCCGCATCAACCGCGGCGAGCACGCCGAGGATGAGTGGAGCGACGAGATGAAAGAGATCATAAAGTTATGCGAAAATACCAAAAAAGACACCGATGGATATTTCGATATCGTCGATCGCCAAGGCAAACTGGATCCGTCAGGCATAGTCAAAGGTTGGGCTATCAGGAATGCGGCCGATATCATCCGCAGTGCCGGCTTTGGTAACTTCCTGGTCGATGCCGGCGGCGATATCCAGGCAGTAGGCAAGAATGAGGACGGCCGGCCGTGGACAGTCGGCATCAGGGATCCATTCAAACAGGACGAAATAGTCAAGAAAGTAGTCCTGGACAATGCCGCTATAGCCACATCCGGCACATATATACGCGGTCAACATATATACGATCCCAAAGACAAAACCGCCGACATCACGGATATCGTCAGTCTGACCGTGGTCGGCGACGACATCTACGAAGCGGACCGTTTTGCCACCGCCGCTTTTGCCATGGGCAAAGCCGGCATCGATCTCATCGAGAGATTGCCGGGCCTGGAAGGATATATGATCGACCGTGAAGGTATAGCCACGATGACAACGGGGTTTTATAATTACGAGGCTCCGTGAGCGAAGCGAGTTCGCGTTCTCGCAAGTTGCCGCATCTTTACACCACATGAGTGCTTCCGTCGCGTTGCGAGAACACGAACTCGCTTCGCTCACTTCGCCAACAAACAAAACAATGAACTTCATAGATAAATTCCTGAATCGCATAACGATGTACAAGCTGGTTCTATATAGCTTGATCGTTTGGCTTTCCATAGCAGCTATATTCGCAGCTATAGGCTATTTGCCGTTTTCGCCTCTGGCTCTGGCATATTCAACGGCAGTGATCTTGGCTCTATCGTGGCTCACCAATAAAGCATTCGCCAAAGTCTTCAGGACCCACGAGAACATCGAATCGATCTACATAACGGCCCTCATTCTTGCTTTGATCATAAGCCCGCCGCACTCATCGGCCCAATATATATCCGACTTGCCAATATTGATATGGGCACCCATCCTTGCCATGGCCTCGAAATTCATCCTAGCCATAGGCAAGAAGCACATCTTCAACCCGGCGGCCATAGCGGTCGTCCTGACTTCTCTGTTCATCGGCCAATCGGCTTCATGGTGGGTAGGCACATATGCCATGTTGCCGTTCATCGTCATCGGCGGCTTCCTGATAACCAGGAAAATACAACGGTCTGATCTTGTGCTCTCGTTCATGGCCGTAGCTCTGGTGACGATCCTTGCCACATCCGTTTCCGGCATGGGATTTTATGGGGCATTGAAAGAGGCCTTGGCCGTGTCGCCATTCTTCTTCTTCGCCACGGTCATGCTCACAGAACCGCTGACTACGCCTCCTACCAGAGCCAGTCGTATCGCCTACGGCATATTCGTTGGAGCCATATATGCACCGGTAGTGCATATAGGCTGGCTATATTCCACGCCGGAATTGGCTCTATGCGTCGGCAATATCTTGTCGTTCATATTGAGCCCCAAAGGCAAGTATGTCCTGACCCTGGTCAAAGCCGAAAAGGCGGCTACGAACACCGGCGAATTCATATTCAGATCGGATAGGCCGATCGTATTCAGGCCCGGCCAATACATGGAATGGACTTTGGCTCATGCCCGCGCCGACACTAGGGGCAATCGCCGATATTTCACCATAGCCTCGTCTCCAACGGAGAGAGACGTGCGTTTGGGTGTGAAATTCTATGACAAACCCAGCTCATTCAAAAAGGCTCTGGCCGGATTGGATGACGGCGCCACCATCATGGCCGGGAGCTTGGCCGGCGATTTTGTCCTGCCGCGCGATCGATCCAGGAAATTAGCTTTTATCGCCGGCGGCATAGGCATAACGCCGTTCAGAAGCATGATCAAATACGTCCTCGACTCTGATGACAAGCGGGATATGGTCATGATCTATTCGAACGGCAAGATGTCCGAGATAGCATACGCCGACGTACTGGAAGAGGCATATGAGAAGCTCGGCATGAAGACCGTCTGCACTCTGACCGACGAAGGACGCCTGCCGCAGGTGTGGAACGGCCGTACCGGCAAGATCGATCCCAGGATGATAGAGGAAGAGATACCTGATTATATGGATCGCACTTTCTACGTATCCGGCCCGCGTTCGTTCGTCTCGGCTTGCGCCTACGCCCTAGCCCAGATGGGCGTGCCTAGCCGCCGTATCAAGACTGATTTCTTCCCGGGTTTTGCATGAATAGCCGGAAAAGCCGCCAATAAGATGGCGGCTTCCCATGCATGTCTATAGAGACCGATCGGATCATCTATTGTACATGGATTCGATAGCCTGATATGCGCTAGCGGCATTGCTATTGACTCCGGTGTCTAAGACTGCCAGACCGGACCCGGATACGCCTGCGGTGCAAGCTTGATCGGAGACGGCGCAGCCGACCTGTATGAACGTGTCAGAACCGGCGTCGGTCTTGGCCGGCACCCATACGGCGTTGCCGTTGTCGCTCTTGGAGGCGGCTATGGTGCGGACCGGTTCGTAAACGGCCGGATCATCGCTCACTTTGCGTATGACGCTGACACTGACGGTGCCGGCGGCATCGTTATCCGATATCCACTTGACGTGCTGGATAGATCCTACATCGACATTGCCGCCGGAAGGAGCGAGCAAGGTTATCGAAGCCGGATAGGCCAAAGAGGCACTGCCGTTATTGGCCGGGCCGGGCTTGTTTGTGATATAAGCCGTGAATGTGACAGCGGCCAATATGACGGCCACCGCCAAAACGGCTGAGATTATGAGCTTTTTATTCATGTTATGTATGATATGCGCTTAAACTTGCTAACAGCGCTAGCATACCATACATACACCCAATCTGTCAATAGCGAATTGACAGATCAGTACAACTAGTGCGCAAAGGCACTAACTGCCAGACCGATATAGTACGGCCACAATATGATGGCCAATACCCCGCTCCAGAACGACAGGTGCAGGTAGCCGATGGCGAACAGCCACCCGCCGAACCACAACCCGCCCAACATGCTGTGTTTTTCGACTTTGATCATGATGTGATTATAGCATGGAAATCATTGGCGGAGAGGGAGGGATTCGGACCCTCGAGACCCTTGCGAGCCTGCCGCTTTTCGAGAGCGGTGCCTTCGACCACTCAGCCACCTCTCCTAAAATCGGCAGAATCTATCATCTGCCGAACACTGGCATATTAGCAGATTTTTGCTGAAAACTCAAAAAGATGATATCGTATCCGCACCCGGCCCTATCGTCTAATGGTCAGGACATAGGCTTTTCAAGCCTAGAATCCGGGTTCGATTCCCGGTAGGGCTACAATGGATTTTCCTTTGAGATTCTGGTAAAGTGTTGCCACGCGCGCTTAGCTCAGTTGGTAGAGCGACCCCTTGACGTGGGGTAGGCCAGGGGTTCGAGTCCCTTAGCGCGCACAGATATCAGCGTTCTAAACCAACCTATAGTCTAGCGTCTTCCTATCGAGATCCGCCGACAGAACCTTGAACCGCACCTTGTCGCCCAAGGTGAACTTCTTGCCAGTGCGTTCGCCGACGATGGAGTAGGTGCGCTCGTCGAAATTGAAATAGTCCTGACCCAGCTCGCGAATAGGTATCATGCCTTCGCATTTGGTCTCATCTTCCTCTACATATATGCCCCACTTGGTCACGCCCGATATAGAACCTGTGAATGTCTGCCCCAGCCTCTCTGACATGTATTCCACTTGCTTCAGTTTGCGTGAAGCCCGCTCCGCCTCGGCCGCGTCTATCTCCCTGTCCGTGGAGCTCTCGGCCATCTTCTGCAGGGCCGCCGCCTCCCTGTCGCCGAAAGGCTCATTGTGCAGGTGCTTGGCCAGCGTCCTGTGCACCAGAAGGTCGGGATAGCGCCTGATAGGCGAAGTGAAATGCGTATAGAAGTCGAAGGCCAAACCGAAGTGCCCGACATTCTTGGTCGAATAGACGGCCTTTTGCATAGAGCGCAATGCCGCGATGCGTATGAGAGATTCGTGAGGGGTGTCTTCTATCTGATCGAACAGACTATTCAAGTCGTGCGCTGTGACCACGCCGTCCTTGGCACGCAATTCATAGCCCAGAGCCTTGACGAACGATGACAGCTCTTTGATCTTCTCTTTGTCCGGCTTTTCATGGATGCGATATATGGCGCCTGTGTCCTTGCCGCCTTTCTTCTTCATCTGATCATATATGAACCGCGCTACTTCGCGATTGGCCAGAAGCATGTACTCCTCCACTAGTTTGTGGGCATCTAGCCTCTGTTTGACGAATGCTTTTATCGGCTTGCCTTTTTCATCGAGCCTGAACTGCACTTCGTCTTGCTCGAACTCTATAGCGCCTTTGGAAAATTTTTCCTTTTGCAAGATTTTGGCCAATGAATTTAGCCTGGTCAGTTGCTCCTTATACTCAATTCCTGCCTCGGCCAATTCAACGCCTTGAATGTCATTTGAATACTTCCTGATGTTCTCCGGCTTGCCATCGATGACGGCCTGCGCGGCCTCATATGTAAATCTGTGGTCGGAATTGATGACGGTCTTGCCAAACCAGCGCTTCACCACTTTGGCCTTATCGTCCAGGATGAACACAGCCGAAAATGCCAGCTTGTCGGTATGCGGATTGAGACTGCACACATCGTTCGATAGTGCCTCCGGCAGCATCGGAATAGTCCTGTCGACAAGGTAGACGGAGCAACCGCGCTTCACAGCTTCTCTGTCCAGTGCAGAGCCCGGCGTCACATAATGCGACACGTCGGCTATATGCACCCCAATCTCATATGTCCCATCGCCCATGTCCTTGAATGAAATGGCATCGTCAAAGTCTTTTGCATCATACGGATCGATGGTGAAAGTGAGCGTCCCGCGCATATCGCGACGCTTGGCTATCTCTTCTGCCGTAATAGATTTGTTCTCCTCGATAGTTTCAGCATCCTTCTCCACTGCCGCCGGAAAGCCCACCTCGAAGCCTTTTTCTAGGACTATGGATTCCATTTCGACGTCATTGTCGCCTTTTTTGCCTAGCACTTTGACCACTTCGGCGGCCGGTTTGGTCTCGGGATCATCCCATCGTACCAGCTTGACCTGGACTTTGTGGCCATTCTCGAGCTTAAACGTTTGTACGTCTTTGTCATATATAGCCATATTCACATATGCTTTTCTGTCATCCGGTATGACGTACCAGCGACCGTTCTCATTCATGACCACGCCCACAAAAAGCGTCTTGGCCCGTGAAATGACCCGCAACACCCGTCCGACATCCTGTGTGACGCCGCGTATCTTCTTCCTGGAGACTTCCGCTTCGACCGTGTCGCCATTCAAGGCGGTGTTCAAGTCGCCGGCTTCTATGTATACAGATTCCTTCTTTGGGTCCGGATAGTCTATATATCCGGCGCCTTTGGCTGTCGTCGATATGACGCCTGTTATCGTATTTTTACCGCCTGATTTGCCTGACATAGACTAACAACTTACCAATATTTCAACAATATAGCCAGCGATATCACACCTGCTCCACAGTCGTATCTTCTATGCCTGTATCGAAGCCAAGGATGACCAGCGCCGCGGGAATGACGTGCAGGAGCATCAGGACGGCCACTATAGGCCACGTGGCGCCTTGATTGTCCGTATCGGCGGAGAAAGGCATGAGCAGATCCGGGATAAAAGATACTATCAGGGCCGCGATAGCTACCCAAAAGAAGTCCTTCTTGCGATCGCGTTTCCTGAATACCAGTCCCATGACTATAAATACGGCCGCGGCGGCTATGACTCCGGCTGCGGTGAGCTCTATGACGGAACTGTAGAAGAACGGGCTAAAAGTGTCAGGCGCGTTGAACATCGGTCTGGCTATGGCGAGCACTATGACGTTCGCGACCACAGAAGCGACGACGACCAGGATGACTCTGTCAATAAATTTTTTGGTTATGCGTAATTTTTGTATCATTGCGGCATTTTAGCATAATTTCAGACATGTAAAAATTTCATGTGCATATTACGTGCACAGACAGATCATTGTGACCCTACCGGGAATCGAACCCGGATTTAAGGCTTGAGAAGCCTCCGTCCTAACCGTTAGACGATAGGGCCTGTTGGAAAATTACTAATTTCTAATTTACCTAATTAACCTAACCTTAAAAATTAGATCAATTAGATCAATTAGAAATTTGTCACCATATACTACATGCAATTTTACATTTTGTCCAACCAAACCTTCTCTTGCCTCACCAGAAGCTCCGAGGCTTTGTCCGGCTCCGCCATGAGCGCTTTTACCACCCTCTCCATACGCACGGACTGAGAGCCTTTGACCAGGATGATGTCGCCGGATTGCGGCACGGCCTTCAGATATTCCGCCGCTTGATTCGCGTCGTCGAACGACTCGACCGACTCTCGCGGCATGCCGCTCTTCACGGCCTCATCAGCCGTCAGTTTCGATCTCTGGCCTACCGTATAGAGCCTGCCAACTACCCTAGCAGCCAAAGCGCCTATCTTGCGGTGCTCTTCCGCGGCATATTTGCCGAGCTCCATCATGTCTCCCAGCACGGCCACCTTTGCACCTGAACATTCCATGGCTTTCAGAGTCTCCAGGGCCGTTTCAGCCGCGTCTGGTGACGAATTGTATGTATCGTCTATAACAGTTGAGCCATTGATGCCTTGAATGAGATTCATCCTGCCTCTTGGAGCGGAATATGCGGACAATGCACCCGCTATGACATCGATGCCGAGACCCCTGGCTTTGCCGACGGCCGCCGCGGCTAACAATGAGTACACATGACCGGTGCCTAGAACTCCCTTCACGGCGACAGGCGCACTCTTGCCGTCGAATGCGAGCTCGAATGATAATCCCTCAAGCGAATTCTTGGCATTCGACGCTCTAACGGCCGCTTTTTCATCCATGCCGTAGGAAACTATCTTGGCTCCTTTGTCTTTGACTATGTCGCCCATAGACATGGTCAGATCATCGTCTCCAAAGACGACGAGGGTACCGCCAGATTTGACCGCTCCGGCCAGAGCGGCTTTCTCCTCAAAGACCTGCTCCGGCGAATCGAAGAACTCCACGTGTACCGGCGTCCGACTGACGCGGGTGATGACGGATATGTCCGGATGGAGCCATCTAGTCACACGCTTGATATCGCCGGGATGATCAGCACCGACTTCTAAGATCAGAATATCAGGATAATCACCCTTGAACATTGCCAGCCGCAAGCCGGAGTATATATTCTTGAGCCAGCCGGAAGCGTCGTGCCAGGCATTTGGCACGCCTATGATGGTGAGCGGCAAACCTATGTCGCTATTTAGATTCTTGTGGCTCTTGCGCACATAGCGGCCTTGATCTTTCAAGACGTCATATATGGCGTCTTTGGTCGAGGTTTTCCCTACGGAACCGGTCACGGCTACCATAAACGGCTTGTATTTGCTTATGATAGCCTTCGCCTCGAAGGTGAGGATCCAAATGATAATTTTTTTGATGACGCTCATTTGATTCAGGATTCCGGATTCAGGATTCTTAAATCTTGAATCCTGCCTCTTGAATCTATCTATCCGGCGGTATGTCATAGTAGTTTATCAGAAAACTAGCCAGTTCGGCATATGAGGCGGTGAGAGTTTGGGAAGCGTATTCCGCGCCTTTGGGATAGACTTGATACAAGAAAACTAGGAATTTGGCGTTATATGCCGGAAAAAAGCCGAAGAACGAGTGCAGATACCTGTCGGAATAATAGCCTCCATGGACTGGGTCCGCGATCTGAGCCGTGCCTGTCTTGGCCCCTTGGGAATAATGCTGCATGGCTATGGTGCCGGAAGCAAAAGCCTTGTCTACGACAGTGACCAGCATGCTCTGGACTTCCTCGGCCGTTTTCGGATCTACGATCGGCCCTATGCGCGGAGGATCCACATCCTTGATCGTACCGTCATCATAATCTATCTGTTTGACCAGATGCGGAGTGACCAGATAGCCGCCGCTAGCTATGACAGACAAGGCCCTAGCCATCTCCACCGGAGTGACCGCTATGCCTTGGCCGAAGGCGGCTGTCGCAATATCTATGTCGCCTCCTATCCTGAGATTCTTGGTTATGGGCGTAGCCTCGTCAGGCAGGTCTATGCCGCTTTTGTCGGTCAGGCCGAATCTCCGGAAATAATCGTCGAAAGTGGTCGATCCCATATCCATGGCTATGGTCGCGGCGCCGACGTTCAGCGATTGAGACAGTATGGTTTGCATGGACGTATTTGGGCCTCTGGCCCTGAAGTCGTAGTTGCAGACTTTGTATCCGGCTATCTTCAAACAGCCGGTATCGTCATATACGCTGTCCGGCCTGACCGTACCGGAATCCAACGCCGCCGTCATGGTCATAGGCTTCATGATCGAACCCATCTCGTATACATTCTCGACCAAAGGATTGGAGAGGATCGCGCTAGATTTCAACGAAGCCAGACTGTTCGGATCGAACGTCGGATGAGAAGCCATGGCCACGATCTCTCCGTTCTGCGGGTCCATGATGATGCCGCCTATCTCATCCGGGTGCCATTTGGCTTCCGTCTCGGAAAGCACCTTCTCCAAATAAGCCTGGACCGTAGGCTCTATGGTGGTGACGATATCCCCTGATTTCCCGTCGTCTCTGCTTCCGCCCGCGCCGGAACCGCCAAATAGCTCGGCGAAAGCGTCGGAAATGGAACCGCCACCGCTCTTGGCCAGGATGTCGTTGTAATATTTCTCCAGCCCGTATCTCCCGGATATGTCGGTAGACGAGCCGTTCTGTCCGACCACTCCTAGCTCATGCGCAGCCAACATCCCTCCGGGATAAGCCCTCCAGGCCTCCGGAGCGGTCCTAATGCCGGGCAGACCGAGGTTCTCTATGGCTTCAGCCGTACCGGCGTCGACTTGATGAGCCAGTTCTTCATATGGATCATGGGGCTTGGCGGCTTTGGCCATGAATGAAGCCTTGTCCAAGGGCAGAAAATTGGACAAGGCTTCATAAGCGGACATCGGATCGGTCACCTGCATTGGATTCATATAAACCAGAAAACCGCTCTTGACCGCGGCCGCGGCCGTTTCGGTCCCATCCTTTCCGGAGAAGAATATAGCGCCTCTGCTCCAGACCATCGAAGCCGGCCTGGAATATTGGGCTTCGGCCTTGGCGGCATATGTCTGACCGTTGATGACATCCGTATCGTAAAGCCTGGCTATCAGCACGGCCGCCGCTATGGCCACGCAAGCCAGAAGGAGCCTAGTCCGGAATCTCTGCTTAGAGTTCATGGCCGGCTTTTGCCAGATTGCCGAGGGAGGCCGTGGGCGCGCTGCGATCTATGTAGGCGGCCACATGGCCGGTCTCCAGACCGTACGAAGCCAGTGCGTCGGGCGTCACCGAACCGACTAAGGACAAATATTGCGAATCCAGTGCATTGACCGAAGCCGAGCCTGACGAGAGGAGACTGTCGGCTTTTCCGACAGCGATGGTCTTGGATATGACTCCGTACAGATTGAACATATAAAAGGCGGCCATGAGCACGCAAACGGCCATTATGCCGATGGTTATCTTGGCTCTATTGTCGTTCGCTAACTCGTATGTTTGTGCTATAGCTCTTGTCATTTTATGTTTGGTATTTGGTTCTTGGTATTTGGATCTTGGTCCTTGATATTCGATATTTTTGCTTTTGAAATGGTCCGCAACTTGGCGCTTCTGGACCTCGGATTGGTCGATACCTCTTCCTGTGAAGGTCTGATCGGCTTCTTCGAGATCTCCGCTCCGTCCGTCTTGCTCTTCTGTTTGAAAAAATCTTTGACTATTCGGTCTTCAAGGCTGTGGAACGATATGACCGCCATCGTACCGCCTGCACCCAACCGTCCGTATCCTTGTGACAATCCCTCCTTCAAGGCCGCCAGCTCGTCGTTGACCGTTATGCGCAAAGCTTGGAATGTCTTGGTGGCCGGATGGATCTTGCCTCGCCGATAGACGAATGGCACGGACAATTTGACGAGCTCGGCCAGTTCCGTCGATGTCTCTATCGGCTTCTTCTGACGATAACCGACGATAGCTTTGGCTATCCTTCTGGCATATCTCTCCTCTCCGTAGGCGAATATGACATTGGCTATGTCCTCTTCTTTCCAGCCGTTCACTATGTCTTTGGCCGTAAATGGATACGATGCCGGATCACCCATGGTCATCTCGAGGGGTTCGTCTTTCATGAATGAAAATCCCCTTCCTGAAGATTCAAGCTCATCCGAGGATATGCCTAGATCAAGCAATATCATGTCGACTTTGTTTATGCCTTGCTTGTCGAGGATTTTGTCCATATCCCTGAAGTTGGCGCATTCCAAGATGACATGTTCCGCTTTTCCTTTTAAGGCCGCCTCTGCTCGGTCTATTGCAGTCTGGTCCCTATCGAGACCGATAATGCCGAGTCTGCCTTCCAAGGCTTGGGCTATGGCCAGCGCGTGCCCCGCTCCGCCGAGCGTGCCGTCGATATACCACGGTGTTTTGCCTGATTCATGAATCCTGAATCCTGGATCATGAATCAATGCTTTCACTGCTTCATGTAAAAGAACCGGTTCGTGTACGCTCTGCATATCTGTTACAGCCTACTCTTGACCCGGCTCGGCTTTGCCTACTCCGGCTCGACCAAGCTTCTCAGCCAGATCGTTGGCTTTGCTCTCTATGCCGCTCCTGTATTCGTTCCAAGAATCCTTGTCCCAAAGCTCGACCCTGTCGCCAACGCCTATGAAGACCACTTCAGTCTTCAGATTGGCTCTTTCACGGATCTGCTCGGGAAGGAGCATGCGGCCCGCGGCATCGACCTCAGCCTCTACGGCTCCTCCCAGAAGGAAACGATTGAGGCCTCGGTTGTCTGCCGACAGTATCGAGGACTCTCCCGCCGACAAGCGGCCGGCTATCCTTTGCCATTCCTTCACTGTGAAGATAAAAAGGCATCGGTCTAGACCCGGCGTGATCACCACCGTCTTCCCCATCTCCTTGCGGAGTTTGGCCGGAAGCGACAGGCGATTCTTGTCATCGATAGTATGGCGGTATTCCCCGATGAGCATGGTGCTGCGAGATGTTATTGATAATCGATATGCGGTGAGATGATGCAAAGCATATTGAAAGCGTTTTGACGCATCAAAAGGTTTTCAATCTACCACTTCATCCCACTTGATGGATATTTTACTCCACCATGCGCAAAAAATGCAATAATATCAAGGTGGATAAACTGTGGATAACATGGGGCATATGCCCCGATAACATATTGACCAAAAAATCAGACGTATCAAGGATGGGTCCGAGATATATACAATTCTTCGTACTCAAAATCCTATCGAGAATGAGCCAGTCCCCGAAAGAGATAAATGGGAGATTGAATGGCATTGGATTCAAGACGCCAACCGGCAGCCTCTATCCTCTTATGAGGAAACTAAAGCGAAGTGGTCTTGCCATCACCGGCTATGAGGAATCGGATACCGGCGTTCGGATCAAGACGTATTCACTTACCGAAAAAGGCCACAACCGCCTGACCGACTTTCGCGGCGATTGGAGACGCCTGAACGATGTGGTAAATAGTCTATAACTACCTCTTCGGCCGCATCAATGGAAAAAATTGCACTTCACGGAGAGGTCGGTTGGCCAGGATAGCGAACAAGCGTTCGCCGTGACCCCAACCGCAGGCCGGAGGCATGCCATGCTCGAGCATTTCTACAAATTCCCGGTCGGGCATCATGGCTTCATCGTCGCCGGACTTGAGGAGTTTTTCTTGTTCATCAAAACGACGGGCTTGGTCGACGGGATCATTGAGCTCCGAATAGCCGCGACCCACCTCGGAGCCGGCGATGATCGGCTGGAACATCTGGACTGTGGGCTGAGGCATGCCATCTTTGCCTTTTACTGATTTGGCCAGAGGCGCCACCAAGACAGGATGATTTGTGAGGAATGCCGGACCGGCTATCGACTTTCTGCAGTGCTTCCAGAGCGTGTCCGTGAGCCGTTCGCGGTTGGAACCTTTGTATGATACCTTGAGCTCGTCAAGCTTGTCGGCGATCTCTTTGTCCGTGGCCGTGCCGATATCGACTCCCGTCTGCCGCTGTATCTCTGCCGCATAATCGACGCGCTTCCATTCATCGGCAAGGTCGAACGTCATGTCTCTGTATGTAAATCTGGTCGTGCCAAAGACTTCCTCCGCCACCTTGCGGTAAAGCTCCGTGACGAGCTTCATACCGTCCTCGTAGTCCGCATAAGCCCAGTAGAACTCCATGTTGGTGAATTCCTGGGCATGTTCCGGGCTGGTGCCTTCGTTCCTATAGACTCGCCCTATCTCGAATGTCTTTGGAAATCCGGCCGCCATAAGGCGCTTCTGCCACAATTCGCCCACTGATATGCGCATAAATACGTCCAGATCGAAGTCGTTGTGGTGAGTCTTGAACGGCCGCGCTTCCGCCCCGCCCGTAGTCACTTCCAGAGTCGGCGTCTCTACTTCCAGGAAGCCGCGATCTTTCATAAATGAGCGCGTCACGTCCCAAAACTTGGCCTTTTTGTAGAAAAGGTCGCGCTCTTCCGGCGACATGATGAAATCCAGGTAGCGCTTGCGCAAGCGCTCGTCCGGATCGACCAAGCCGTGCCATTTTTCCGGCAAAGGCTGCAATGATTTTGCCGCCATCGCCCATGAATGGACGAGCAGGCTCTCCTCGCCTTTTTGAGTCTTGAATAATGGTCCTGTGACGGAGATCAGATCTCCGACATCCACAGTGTCCGTGAGCAATTTGAAAGATTTTTCGTCTAGCGCGTCTTTCTTGACCACCGATTGAAACTTGGCCGTGCCGTCGTCGAGCACCACAAAAAGGATGGCCCCTTGGCCGCGGATAGCCATGACACGACCGGAAAGCGAGACGTTTTTGCCGTCATGCTTGCCGCCTTTACCTTCTTCATAATCACCAAAAGCGCTTCGAGCATCTCCGAGGCTCATATCGCGAGGCACTCGCGCCGGATATGGATCCATGCCGGCTTTCCTGATGGCCTCCAATTTGGCCAATCGCGCTTGTCTCAATTCTTCCAGTGATGCCATGAGGATTTATTTGACGGCCGCGATCTTGTAACGGTTCATGCCTTTGGGGGTGCTCACGGTCACAACGTCGCCGACTTTGTGGCCCAAAAGGGCCGAGCCGAGAGGCGAAATGTTCGACACCTTGCCGACGGTCGTATCGGCTTCTTCAGAACCTACGATGGTCACCAGCACTGATTTGTTGTCGCCGTCTTTCTCGACTCTGACCGTAGATCCTACCGTGACCACGTCCGTGCTCCCGGGTCCGGCTATGACGGCCGTCTTCAGGAGGTCTTCGAGTTTGCGTATACGGTCTTCGACTTCGGCCTGTTCTTCCCTGGCTTGGTGGTATTCCGCGTTCTCGGAAAGGTCGCCGAGCTTCTTGGCGTATTCGAGGTGTTCGGCTATCTCTTTGCGGCGTTCCGATCGCAAGTGTTCCAGCTCGCGCTCAAGCTCGGAGAATTTCTCCTTGGTAAGATATTGGGTGTCTTTTGACATATGTTTTCTGAATAATTAGAAAAAAGCTCTGCTAAAGGCTCGATGCCATATATTCTAGCACGGACGGTTTCTTGCACACAAGTGTATCAGTGATTCTCCACGTACGCCCTGGTGATCGATCCAAAGTACCCCGAAGCTGGAGATATACCGACGGATGATTGGAATTTAGATAGGGCTGATTGAGTAAGAGCGCCGAAGTAGTCGGATTCGTTGCCGGGAGAGCCAGGACCGGTGGAAGATATGGTGAAGCCTTTGGAGTTGAGGTACTCCTGTAGTGCTTTGACGTCGGAGCCGGTAGAGCCTATGGTGAGGTTGCGAGTGAATGTGCCAGTGAATGTGGTGGGAGTTGAGGTGGAGTTAGATTGAGGTTCTGTGGATGGAGTGGGAGCGGATACAGGTTGAGCAGAAGATGTTTGATTGTTCCCCTTAGCGGCGTTGAGTGCAGCTCTCGTCTGTGGGCCTACAATACCTAGTGATTCGATACTGTGAGCAGTCTGGAAAGCTTTGACGGCTGATTCTGTGAGGTTGCCGTAGTAGCCGGTGTTGTATTGGGATTCTAGGTAACCCAGCGATATGA
>JAGWJT010000054.1 GCA_028865615.1 Patescibacteria group bacterium
AAGAGGATTCTGTTTCTCGTTGATCGTACAGCGTTGGCGACACAGACCATGCAAGGCGATTTCCGTCATTTTGGCGATAAGATGACAAAGATAGAAAAGAGAATGGCAGATCCGGCCTATGAGGTATATGTGGCTCTATATCAAGGACTCTCAAGCGGAGATGAAGATCCGCAAGGGAAAAGAATGTGTGGAAAATAGCCGAAGATTACGCAACAAACTAACATGCCCATCCAATCCGTCATCAAAGCCATACAGGACATCATGCGCAATGACCAGGGCGTGGCCGGTGACGGTCAGCGCATCGAACAGCTGGGCTGGATGCTGTTCCTCAAGCTTTTTGACGATCAGGAACGGACGTACGAGCTGGAAGATCCGAAATACAAGTCGCCGATACCGGAGAAACTGCGCTGGCGCAATTGGGCGGCAGACAAAGAGGGAATTACCGGTGATGAGCTCTTGTCATTCATCAAAGACAAGCTTTTCCCGACTCTCAAGGAATTGCCAGCCAAAACCGACAAGCGCGCCCTCATCGTCCGCGAAGTCTTCGAGGATTCATACAACTACATGCGCTCGGGTACGCTCATCCGCCAGGTGGTGAACAAGATCAACGAGATCGACTTCAACAAGCGCGATGACAGGCATCTCCTGAATGATATTTATGAGCAAATCTTGAAGGATCTCCAGAGCGCTGGTAATTACGGCGAATTCTATACGCCGCGTCCGCTGACGAAATTTGTGGTGGAAATGCTTGACCCGAAGCTCGGCGAAATCATCCTGGACCCGGCCTGTGGCACCGGTGGCTTTCTAGTCAATGCTCTGGAATACGTGCGAGGACACTATGTGAAGACGGCCAAAGATGAGCAGGTTCTGCATGGAACAGTCAGAGGTACCGAGCTCAAGTCTTTGCCGCATCTCCTGGCTATCACCAATATGATCCTCCACGGCGTGGAAGTGCCCGATCAGATCCGCCGCGGCGATATGCTCGGCAAGCCCTTGAATGAATACACGGCCAAAGATCGAGTGGATGTAATCGTGGCCAATCCGCCTTTCGGTGGGGCGGTCAAGGACGGCACCGAGAGCAATTTTCCCAGCGAATTCCGAACCAAGGAAACGGCTGATCTCTTCCTGCTCCTCTTCATCCATCTCTTGAAGCCTCGCGGCCGCGTGGGCATCGTTCTCCCCGACGGCACGCTCTTTGGCGAAGGGGTCAAGGCCAAGATCAAGGAGAAGCTCCTCTCCGAGTGCAACGTTCACACCATCATCCGCCTGCCTCAAGGCGTCTTCAACCCCTATGCCGGCGTCAATACCAATCTCGTCTTCTTCGAAAAGGGTGAACCGACCAAGGAAGTCTGGTACTACCAACTACCTCTGCCCGCCGGTCTCAAGCAATACACCAAGACCCGCGGCATCACCCACGCCGAATTCGAACCAGTCAAGAAATGGTGGGGCGGTCCCGACCGCACAGGCCGCGTGGCCAATGACCATGCCTGGAAAGTCAGCATCGCAGATATCCGCGCCCGCAACTGGAAC
>JAGWJT010000033.1 GCA_028865615.1 Patescibacteria group bacterium
AAGACAGTGGTAATGAACCTAAAAAATAATAACCACCAACATCCAAGAATTCACAGCTGAACAGTTACAAGAAAGATTCGACAATCTTCCCAAAGAGCTGCAAGACGCTATCAGCTCTCCTGAAATCGGAAAACCATAGAATCTATCGGGAAAAACCACGATTTGATGATGGACCAGATAGGTCAGTTGATAGACCAGGTCGGATTGGTAATGCTCGGACTAATGCCCTCAGGGGAATTCGTAAATAATTTCTCTGATGTTGCCAGCATCGACCGAACAAAAGCGACTTCGATAGCCGAGGATATAAACGCTCAAATATTCGACAAGTTGCGATCCGCTATGAGGACGATGCAAGGTGAGATTCAAACTGAATCAGAAACACAGAGCCAAAACAAAGCAATTTCCTCCATCGAACGTGCGGGAAACTTTGAGATAGAGAAAGTGGGCGGTGATGTTGCCGGGGGAGGGGGCGGTGCGGCGGGAGAGACGCCGGATGTGACGGAGAAAGACAGGGATACCATATTATCCGAAGTGGAAAATCCCCGTAGCGGCGCTGACAGCGGCACCGAGAGAGTCATGAGCGAGCCTCTGGTAGATCAACTCCTAGCGGGACCGACGGCCAGGCCGGAAGAAAAAGTCGACGTGACGCCGGCCAAGCCCGCACCGAAGCCGCCTGCCTCGACCCCGAGCAAGCCGGCCGGAGCGGATCCATACAGAGAGCCCATCTAATAATAAGATTACAGTTTACAGTGGATTGTAAACTGTAAACTTATGTGATAAGATGCGGTAATGAAAACTGGTAAGAAAAAAGAGGTATTCGACTTCATCGCGTCCGTCGGACATACGAGTGTGGATGCCATAGCGAACACATTTGGCTTGTCTAGACAGATGATCCATAGATATCTCTCCGATCTGGTCAGAGAAGGAGCCTTGCGCAAGATAGGCAAGCCGCCAAAGGTATTCTACTTGATCAATGACGCTCAGAAAACCGCCGAATCGGTAGGAATCTCGCCTGAGATAAAAAAGACCATTAACGACAGTTATTTTATTATCACTCCGTCCGGTGAACGAAAAGAGGGTTTAAACGGCTTTGAATACTGGTGCAGAAGGCAGAAATTGCCGTTGTATAAGACGGCCCATGAATACGCGGAGACTGTCGCCAAGTATGAACCGTATAAAAAAGACGGATTGATAGATGGAATGTACAAACTTAAGCATACGTTCGACAAAGTCTATCTGGACAAGATCTTTTATCTGGACTTCTATGCAATAGAACGTTTTGGCAAGACCAAGCTGGGTCAATTATTGCTGTACGCCAAACAAAGCCAGGATAAAAATTTGATGAAAGAATTGGCTGAGATGATTAAACCGCAAATAGAACCGCTTGTAGTACGGTTCTCTATAAATGCCGTCGGGTTCATCCCTCCGACCGTAAAAAGGGAAACCCAGCTCATGAAAGAGTTGAAAAACCGTCTCAATCTTCCGCTTCCGGAAATATCTCTCGTTAAGGCGAGGACGCAGGTGATTGTGCCGCAAAAGACGCTGACTCGGCTTGAAGATCGCCTGGAAAACGCCAGAAGCTCTATTGTGGCCACCGACACCAAGCGCTACGACAACGTTCTCCTGATAGACGACGCCCTTGGTTCCGGAGCCACTCTCAATGAGACTGCGTGCAAGCTAAAGAAGCGCGGGACGGCAAAAAAAGTCATCGGATTGGCCATTACCGGCAGCTTCAGTGGATTCGAAGTTATAAGCGAGGTATGAATTATTGGCTACAGGGCGTATAATATAGCCGATGCGCTTCCAAGTACCCCAGTTCATAGAGGTCGAGGACAGGATATTCGGGCCACTCACCCTGAAGCAGTTCATATACGTGGCCGGCGGGGCAGGACTGTCGTTCGTGATATATATCCTAGCCAACAATCTGATCATATCCCTGATACCTATAGTAGTGGTGATGGCGGCATCGCTGTCCTTGTCGTTCTATCCGAAGAGCACGTTCGGAAAGCCGCTCATAGACGTAGTGGAAGCCGCTTTCAGATATTATACAGGGGGCAAATTATTCATCTGGAAAAAGGAAGACAAGCCCGCTCCGCAGACGACCGCCGCAGCCGCCAAAGACGTCAAGAATTTCGCTTCCATCATGGTGCCAAAGATATCCGACAGCAAGCTGAAAGACCTGACCTGGAGCCTGGATATCAAGGAAAGCATATATTCAAATAAAAAACAGCGCTAATGTCCACCAAATCGGCGACAACTCAAAATTTCATCCCCATCCAGGAGATCCGGGACGGTATCGTCATCCTCAAGAACGGCGGCATGCGCGCCGTAGTCTTGGCCACTTCGCTCAATTTCGCCTTGAAGGCATCGGACGAGCAGAGCGCCATACTCCTGCAATTCCAGAACTTCCTGAACTCGCTGGACTTCTCCATACAGATATTCGTCCAGTCCAAAAAGCTGGACATAAGGCCTTATATAGCCCTTTTGGAGGACAGGTACAAAGAACAAGCCACCGAGCTCATGAAGACGCAAGTGCGGGAATATATAGATTTTATAAAGACTTTCGTCGACTCCACGAACATCATGTCCAAGAGCTTCTTTGTGGTGGTGCCCTACGATCCGCCGATCATATCCGGCGGCAACCCCATAGCCAAGGTCGTGCCGAATTTCCCGGGTATGTCAAAGAAAAACCAAGGGTCGGGGAACACCACTCCTGATGAACGATTCCAGGAATATAGGAGCCAGCTGGAACAACGGGTAGCGGTAGTAGAACAAGGCTTGGTAAGATGTGGCATAAGGACGGCCGAACTCGGCACCGAAGAGATAGTCGAGCTCTTCTACAAGATCTTCAATCCGGGAGAGACGGAGAAACCGATACAAATTACCTAATTACTAATTGATCTAATTAACCTAAATAATGACCAATTAGAAATCAGATCAATTAGGTCAATTAGAAATTAACAACATGTCAATACTCGACAAAATTCTAGGTAAAAAAGAGGCTTCTCCGATCGTTTCGATATTGCCCGAAGAGATCTACCAGGCCGGCGTATTGGAATTGAAAGACGTCATCGCTCCTTCGGCTCTGAAGGTGAGCCCGAAAGATATCAACCTCGGAGAGAAAGTCGGCCGCACGCTGTTCGTCATCTCATACCCCAGATTCTTGGACGAAAGCTGGTTCGCTCCCATCATCAACCTGGACAAGGTATTCAACGTATCCATATTCGTCCATCCGGTCGACACGGCCAAGATCCTGCGCCATTTCCAGAAGAAAGTGGCCGAGGTACAAAGCCAGATAAGCCGCAGGGAAGAGAAGGGCCTGGTGCGCGATCCGGCCTTGGATACCGCATACCAAGACTTGGAAACTCTCCGCGACCAGCTGATGCAAGCCCAGGAACATCTGTTCGACGTGGGCGTGTACATAACCATATTCGCCGACAACGAGGGCGAACTCGACAAGCTCGAATCGGAAATCAAATCCATACTCGAATCAAAACTGGTCTACTTGAAGCCCGCCCTCTTCCAACAGGAACAAGGGTTCAAATCCGTCATTCCGGTGGCCGACGACCAACTGAACGTCCACTCAAAGCTCAATTCATCGCCGTTGTCCAGCGCGTTCCCGTTCGTATCGTTCGACCTCACTTCCGACAAAGGCATACTCTACGGCATAAACCGCCACAATTCCTCGCTAGTGCTGTTCGACAGGTATTCTCTGGAAAACTACAACTCCGTCACTTTCGCTGTAGCCGGCGCCGGCAAATCATACTGCACAAAGCTCGAGATATTGCGCACTCTCATGTTCGACGGAGACGTCATCGTCATAGATCCCGAGAAGGAGTACGAGTACATGGCCGAAGCCACCGGCGGCAAGTACTTCAATATATCGCTCAACTCGGAACATCATATAAATCCGTTTGAATTGCCCGCCGTGGCGGAGGACGAGTCGGCCTCGGACGTGCTGCGTTCCAATATCATCAACTTGGTGGGCCTTTTCCGTATCATGTTGGGCGGCCTGACTCAGGAAGAGGACGCTATCATCGACAGAGCCATCACGGAGACGTACGCCCTGAAAGACATAACAGCGGAGTCTGATTTTACAAAAGTAGAACCGCCGCTCCTGTCGGATTTTGAGCTGGTATTGGCGGGCATGGAGGGCGCGGATTCGCTCGTCCAGAGGCTGACCAAGTACACCAAGGGCACTTGGGCGGGTTTCATCAACAGGCCATCCAACGTAGACATCAACAACAAATTCGTAGTCTTCTCCTTGCGCGAGATGGAGGACGAGCTCAAGCCTGTGGCCATGTACATAGTCACACACTATATATGGAATTCCGTGCGCAAGATCCGCAAGAAGAGGCTCTTGGTCATAGACGAGGCTTGGTGGATGATGAAAAGCGAGGATACGGCCTCTTTCCTGTTCGGCCTGGCCAAGCGCGGACGCAAATACTGGCTGGGTCTGGCCACCATCACCCAAGACGTGGACGACTTCCTGAAATCTCCATATGGTTTGCCGATACTGACCAACTCGTCCATACAGATACTTTTGAAGCAGTCGCCGACCATCATCGACCACATACAGCAGACGTTCAACCTGACCGACGAGGAAAAATACCTTCTGTTGGAGTCAGATGTAGGAGAGGGCATGTTCTTCGTGGGGCTCAAACACGTGGCGATCCAGATCCGCGCCTCATACACCGAGGACCAGATCATAACTACCAACCCCGCCCAGATGCAGCAGATAGAAGAGTCCAAGAGGCAGCTCGAATCAGCGGGACATTGATGGCAGGATATCGTGTTACAATTATGCCATGTCAAAGATGACCGGCGCGTGGTGGATATTCCTATTCGTATTCAGCGGAGTAGCCGATTTCCTGCAATTTTTCGTGGTTGAACCGTTTGCTCTATTAGCCGGTTTGGGGGCAGGAATCAATGAAGTATTGGACCCTATAGTTGGATCATTCATAGGGGGATGCTTGTGGTTTAAAAAAGTTCCATTGTTATCCAGACCAAAAAGGATAATGGCACTGGGCGGAGCAGAGGTTGCCGCAGCCGTATCCGCCGGCGTAGCCCAATTATGGATATTGTCGGTATGGTACATATTTCACGATGTCAGGAAAGACGAGGCGAGCATGAAAGCCATGGCAAATGAAGGAGATGTGACGGCTATCACGCTCGATGCTGCCTTCAACCAGAACGGCAGGAGGGAACCATACAATCCGGACATTGAAAGCGGGGCTGAGCGAAATCGTGATTTGATGCCGGCCAACTTCAACGGCGTCCGCCGAGCCGGCAGGGCGTAGTCCTGACGCCGATTTGCTGTGCCCAAGCACCGTGGCGCTGTTCACATATGGGCGGCCACACGAAAACGGCTTTATCTGGTAAAATAAGACCGATGAATCGGCGCCGGTTTATAAAAGCACTGTCCGCAATAGCTATTGCAAGCGTTTTGTCATATGTCGGCTGCCTATCGATAGCCGACGGGATCGCGTTTGCCCAAAACATCCCCAGCGGCGCCACCGGGGGGTTGGACTTGTCCGTCTCTTCGGACAATCCCGCTCCGGGACAACTCGTAACCATCACGGCCAACAGCTATGCATCGGATATATACTCGGCCGTGTTGACTTGGGCTTCGGCCGGCAAAGTCATAGCTCACGGAGCGGGCGTGACAAGCATACAGATCAAGGCCCCCGCTCTGGGCAAACAAACGGTGATAAATGTAGCGGCCGTCATGGCCAACGGCCAAACATTCAACAATATAGTCACCATAAAATCAGGCTATGTGGATATGATAATGGAGCCAGACGGATATGTGCCGCCTTTCTTCATGGGCAAAGTCCCGGTCTCATACCAAAACGGCGTCAAGATCATCGCCGTGCCGCATATAGCCGACTCTTCGGGAAAAGAGTACGACCCCTCTACTCTCATATATCAATGGAAATTCAATGACAATGTCATGCAATCAGACAGCGGGTACGGAAAACAATCCATGACTTTCCAAGGTGCCATAGTGCCGAGAACGGCAACGATCATGGTAACGGTATCTACCAGAGACGGGAGCGCCCAGGCCCAAGGAATAGTATCCGTACCGCAATCAGCACCGACGACGGTCGTGTATCAAAACGATCCTTTGTACGGACCCATGTTCAACAGGGCATTGGGATCTGCGGCATATATAGGTACAAACAGAGAGTTGTCCGTCATAGCCATACCCTATGGATTCAACGGCTTTTCCATGGGAGGATCAAACGGGGATATCACTATATCTTGGCTTATAAACAACATCTCACATCCGGAGCTTGACGGCAACGACACAGCCACTCTGAGAGCTCCGAGCCAAGGTTCCGGCTCTTCCGACATACAGCTCACCGTCAGCAATACCAAAGAATTTCTGCAGCAGGCGAGCGCTGAATTTTCGGCGATATTCTCCGCTTCAGCCACTACAAGCTCGAACCAATTAACTTTCTAAACTATGACTAGAAAAACAACAAGTATTACACTCATGACAGCGATGGCGGCACTGGTCATCTCTACGGTTTCATTGCCGTCTTTCGCCGGCGCCCAGAGCTCGGTGACGGGTTGTACGGGTGACAACGCCTTTGACCCGAGTTGCTGGCAGACATTCCAAGACCCTACACAGACGTCCGGCTCCGATCAGACATCTAGTTACAGTTCAGATCCTTTCTATACCAACAGCGCCCCCACCGGCAACGCCCCGACTTATTCGAGCACCGGTGGCGTAGACTGCACCAGCTTCGCCAACATGAACCTGACCATTTGCCAACCGTCGAATTCTTCTAGTCCGACTACCGGTACGGCTAGCCAGAGTTCTGGGGGCTCTTCGAATGGCTATACTGCCTTGGCTCCATTGCCAAATTGCACGAAGACCGGATGCTCTCAGACCGTCTCCGATACGATCGACTTCCAGGGATACGTGCAAAATATGTTTTATTTCATCATATTCCTGGCATCATCGGCGGCCGTATTCATGATCGTTCTAGGCGGCTTGCAATACATGACGACAGACTCCATCCAAGGCAAGACCGAGGGTCGTAAAAAGGCCTTGAACGCCGTTTACGGCCTGCTCCTGGTGCTCACATCATACCTGATCATGCGCACCATAGACCCCCGCCTGGTGGCCATCCCGACGACGTTGGTGACACCGTTGGATATAAACTATAATAAAAATATATTCTCAGATTGGCTCGCGCAACTCCAACAACAAGTAAGTGAATTCAAAACACAAGACAATGCGGCAAAGCAAGCCATATTTGATGCTGAAAATCAGAATGCGCAATACCAAAATCAGATAAATTCACTTAGTAACGACATATTGCAATTAACTGGTGAAACAGATACCACCCAAGCTTGTTCAGATTTCTCCGATTATCCTAATGTGCAAGATGATTGTAAACAAATTCTGAACATTAAAAACAAACAATCCACACTCCAAGCCAGCACGACGAGTACAGTTTTAAAT
>JAGWJT010000055.1 GCA_028865615.1 Patescibacteria group bacterium
CTCCATAGCAGGCCTCGGCATCTTCTCGGTCAAGCAGCGCGCCGCTCGCGAGGCACGCAATCCTAGGACCGGCGAAGCCATAAAGGTCCCGGCCATGAAGGTCCCGAAGTTCCGCGCCGCTAAGGCCCTCAAGGACGCAGTCAAATAACATTCCCTGTTTCCATTGGGAAATACAAAGGCCGCCGTAAGGGCGGCTTTTGTGTGCGGGCCCATACCATGCTAATGTAATCGCCATGTCAGAATGCCACACCCTCCTCATCTCCGATATCCATCTCGGGTCAAAAGTCTGCCAAGCAGACAAGGTCCTGTGGGTCCTGCGGGAGACAAAATTCAAAGATCTGATCATAAACGGCGATCTTTTCGACACCAACTCGACTGAACATTTCGACGGAAAACATTGGGAAATAGTCATGGCCATATCGGAAATAGCCGAAAAGCACAGCGCGGTCTTGGTCGGCGGCAACCACGGCCGAAAGCTCGACAGCCTGGCCAAGAAGATGGGGCTCCGCATATATGACAATCACGCTTTCGGCGTCGGCGGCAGGCGTTTTCTATGCCTTCACGGGAACGAATTCGACGTATTCGTCAGATACATGCCGAATATCAGCGATTTCTTCACTTGGCTATATTATTTCATCCAGAGGTTCGGCGGCCAGAAGCAGAGGGTGTCCATGTTCCTGAAGAGGTTCAGCAAACACATACTTGGGGTTTCGCGCCTCCAACAGAAACGCGCCATCGAATTTGGCACTGCCATGAACGCCAATGTCGTCATATGCTCTCATACTCACTTGCCGCACGTTAGCCGCCAAGCGAACGGCTTGCTTTTCGTCAATTCCGGGTCATTCTGCGCCCACCCCTGTAACTACGTCACTATAGATAGATCCGGCAAGGTAGAGCTTAAAGAGGTTTGATTGCCTGTGCGAGATACGGGAGTCGAACCCGTGACCACAGTTTGGAAAACTGTTATTTTACCGTTAAACTAATCTCGCGTCGTTCAAATATATCAGATTCTAGCCGATTATGAAGCACCTGTACCGCTAAGAAGCGGTGGATCCTGGCTCTATGGAATCATTCGGCTCTAGCAGAGAGAAGCCGATATCAGTCTTCACCGCCAATATCATCCCCTGGCTCTCTAAGCCTCTTATGACTCTGTGCTCAAGGTTCGTGACGAACATGCAGGTCTTCCCTACTATAGCGCCGGGATCCGGGAAATAAGCCGAGATGCCAGACACTATCTGTCTCGGCCTAGCATTCCCTTGTTCGTCTTTCTCCGCAAAGTCGACGGACAACTTCAAGAGCTTGTCCGTATCAGGGACTTTTTCGGCGGACAGTATCTTCCCCGCTTTTATCTCAACCATCTTAAATTCGTCGTAATTGATCATCAGTCAGTCGGAGCGCCGGGATTCGAACCCGGAGTCACCTGTACCCAAAACAGGTATGTTAGCCGTTACACCACGCTCCGATACGTTTACACGTTATATGTCGGCTCGCCTATCGTATCACAATAT
>JAGWJT010000006.1 GCA_028865615.1 Patescibacteria group bacterium
AAAGTAGTGCCGGATCCACCTGTCGCCGTCCCAGCGGAGGTAACGGACACAGCGGTCGCCGTCGGAGTCGCTCCATTCTGATGCCCAGAAATACCAGACTTTCCCGCGATGCTTCTTGGGCATGAATTCCTGGTGTTCGAATATCCAATCAGCAGCTGTGGCATTAAGAGAACCATGTTTGTTCGCTTCCGGCTCCAATTCGATCCCCCGGATGGTCCCGCCGGAAGACTGCTCCGGAGAGAGCCACGGGACAAACTTCTTGCTGTTGATGTAGAGCTCGTCCTCGTCTGGTCGATACTCGAACCGTGCCTTGCCCAGTTTCTGATGCTTGGTCAAACGCGCACCGTTGAATGGCGCTGCCGGATCGGCATCGAGGTCCACATCGGCGATAAGTGGCCGCGCTCTTCGTGTAGCCATAGCTTTTTGGAATTCCTGGTCTTTGAGATATCCAGCTGAAATCTCGCCGAGAAACAGCATAAACGTCCCGCGACCAGGTCCACGGACATATTCAAGAATGCCGGGGCCGATATTATGCTTTGTGAATTCATTTTTGGCTATGGTCCAGAGCTCGTTCCATATGGCCAAGTATTGTCCGAACTGCAACCAATCTATCTTTCGTTTCATTTTTTCCTTTCCGCCTCCTCTCCGCACGCGCTTATACGCGGCTTCGAATCGACTTTTGTTGTGGTTTTCAATTTTCCCTTCTAACCCTGCGCAACGATATCATGTAATCGTTATCGTGTCAATCATCACACGCGCCGAAAAACCTGCTAGAATCTCTAAGCATTTACTATTTAACTAGGCACCATTTAACTATTAAACTTTAATGAATCCCCTGCACACCATAGACCCCGGCACGCCGGACAAGATCAATGTCATCGTCGAGATCCCTCGCGGCTCCGCCAACAAGTACGAGATAGACAAGAAGTCCGGCCTGATCAAGCTCGACCGAGTCCTCCACAGCGCCCAGACTATGCCTTTTGATTACGGTTTCATTCCCCAGACCCTATGGAGCGACGGCGATCCTCTGGACGTTGTCATATTGGCCACCTATCCATTTATGCCTGGTATTCTGGTAGAGGTCAGACCTGTAGCTATCATGGGCATGAATGACTCTGGCGACGATGACGCCAAGATCATAGCCGTACCGGTGTCGGATCCGCGTTGGAACAACGTCAACGACCTGAAGGACATCAACCAACACACCCTGAAAGAGATCGAGCATTTCTATTCGACTTACAAACAGCTCCAAAACAAGAAAGTGGTGACCCACGGCTTCAAGGGCGCAGCCGACGCTCGTGAGGCCTTCGATATCGGCATTAAAAATTATAAAAACACAAAAAAATAACCCATATGAAACGTCATTACATTATCGCCATTACAGCCTTGGTCCTGTCGGCCATCTTGCCGCTCGCCGCTTCAGCCCAAGAAGACAGCGCCGACCAAGAGCAACAGCAGTTGCCGCCGCCAATGATTCAGCGCTTTCAAGCCGGGCTGAACCGCGGTATAGAAGATGCTGCGAACAATCGCGATTATAGAAATAGAGCGCTTGAAGACAGCCTCGGCTCATCGTCAGAACAGGACCGGCCGGATACATATGATCATGCCAGCGGAACTCCTCCTTTTCCGCTTCGCGGCGAGGGCGAGTCGCGAGATCACGGCATGATGACGCGATACGGCTATTCCGCTTCCGGAACACCGATGATGTGGTGGCAGGCTTCGACCAGCCCATTCTTCAATAGGGCCAGAGAACACGGCTCTTCGACTGCCCCGTTCCCCCCATTCATGACTGATTTCGGATCCAGCACTCCGGACGTGAGCGGTCATGAGAACTGGCCGAGCGTGCGTCTCGACATGTTCGCCTTCATGCAGAACAATCTGGTAGATCGACTATCCCGCGCTCTCGACAATCTCGTGCAGATAAGAGGACGCATAGCCGATCGGATACAAGCCGAGGCATCGACCACAGATATGTCCGCAGCCGAAAATCTCCTTACCATAGCCGATCAGAAACTCACGGCCGCTAGATCAGACATTCAGGCCCTGGCTTCATATGTTCCGATGGCTACTTCTACCCAAGGATTGACCGCTTCCACCACAGTTGGCCTCGGCATACCCCGTCAGATAGGCAGCCAGACCATCCAAGCAGTCAGCGATGCTCGCAGAGCATTGAACGATGTGGTCGTGTCCATTGCCCACTCCATGGGGATAGACATCGGCAATAACGACAATGCCTCATCGACAAACACAAGCTCCTCCACACAAGACCGGTAATCATATATAATAGCCAACGTCTAACTCTCCAACAAACATGGATCAGAACACCCAACCGATAGTCAGCAGCCGTGATAACGGCGAAAAGAAAGTGGGCCCGATAATCGCTACTCTGGTGATAGTGCTTGTCTTGATCATCGCCGCGTTGTACATATTTGCTTCTCACGTCACGGCGCCCGTACTGCCTGATGACGGCACGGCCGCTAGCCAGGTCGCTTCGGTGCCGACAGTGACGAGCACCTCCACAGATATCCGATCCATACAGAACGATCTCAACAACGCCACCAACGGCCTCAACGGCCAAAATTTCTAGACAAGCCGGGCACTTATCTGTAAACTGGCAGTCATGCCTGAAACCAACAACAAAGCGGCCGCCGACGCCGCCAAAACATACGAGTCGGCGACAGTCAAGAAGCTGGGTCATTCCGAGGTAGAGATCTCGGCTTCCATCCCCGTCGAGGAGTGGGAAAAATATCGTTCCCGGGCCGTAAATGCCTTGAACAGCTCCGTGACCATAGACGGTTTCCGCAAGGGTATGGTCCCGGAAAATATTCTGATCTCCAAAGTCGGCGAGACAGCGATCCTAGAAGAGATGGCGGAGCTTGCTCTGTCGCGCGCATACATCGACATCCTCATAGCCGAGAAGATCGATGCTATAGGCAAGCCGCGTGTCCAAGTGACCAAACTGGCCAAAGGCAATCCCCTAGAATTCAGAGCCATCACGGCTGTTGTACCTGAAGTCAAGCTGCCTGATTACAAGGCGATCGCCGAGAAAGAGGCCGGCAAAGCCGACCCCAAAGAGGCGGAGATCACCGATAAAGACGTTGACGACGCCATACTGAATATTCGCAAGTCTCGTGTTTCTCACGAAGGGCACGATCATTCAAATATGTCTCCGGAAGAGCATGAGAAAGCCGTCATGGACAGCCTGCCGGAATTCAACGACGAATTCGTGCGCGGTCTGGGCGGCGACTTCGAGAACATCGAGGATTTCAAAGCAAAAATACGCGACATGATAGGCGAAGACAAAAGATCTCGCGTCCGGGAGAAAACCCGTATCCGCATCGCCGATGCCATAGTCGACGCTACCGCCGTGGAATTGCCGGATATCATGATAGAGAGCGAGCTGGATCGTACCCAGGCTCAGTTCTCCGATGACGTAGAACGTATGGGCGTGAAGCTCGAGGACTACCTCAAGCACGCCAAAAAGTCCCTGGAGGACGTCCGCAGAGAATGGCGCCCTCATGCCGAGAAGAAGGCGAAGCTCCAACTCATCCTGGACGCCATCGCCAAAGCAGAGAGCCTCAAGCCCGACCATAAAGATATCGCCGCCGAGACCGAGCATATCATGTCCCATTACAAAGACGCCGACCGCGAGCGTGCCTACGTCTACGCCGAGACCGTGCTCACCAACGAGAAAGTGTTCCGATTCTTGGAAAAAGCTTATACGTGAAGATGTTGATCAGTTAAATTACTAACTACCGAACACCGCCATCGTCAAGGCGGCAATTGCGGCCGTTTCGGCGCGCAAGACTTGGGGGCCGAGGCAATAGACTGAGATTCCGGCTTTGTGAAACAGAGCGAGCTCGTCTGGAGACCAGCCGCCTTCAGGGCCTATGAATACAGCGAGGTTGCACCTCGATATACCAAGGTGCGACCTCGCTAAAAGCTCCCCTTCTGTGTGAAACGCCAATGCCAAGAAAGGTTCTCCGCCTGCCGGCTCAAACTTCACTTTGGTGAAGTGCGACTTCTCTAAAGTGAAGTGCTCGTGACTAGACAGCCGACCGACGATCGCGGCAAGCTTTTCAATAGGCCATATATTTGGCACATTTCCCCTGCCGCTCTGCTCGCTCGCCTCGACAGCGATCTTGCGGAGCCGTTCCATATTCAAGGATTTTTTCTCCGAACGATCCGCCAAAACCGGCACTATGTCGGTAACACCGAGCTCTGTGGCTTTCTCTACGATCGTTTCAAAATTATCCTTTTTCACAACAGCCGTATACAGTGAAACCTGCCTAATCGGCATATACCGGCTAGGCGAAGGAGTCAGGTGCTCCAAAACTACGCGGTCGGCTCCGTCAAAACGGGCTATCGCGCCTTTGTAGTCCGAACCCGAACCGTCGAATAGCACTATCTCGTCTCCGGCTTTCAGACGGAAAACCCGTCTAAGCTGGTCGACCAGCTCCCTCGACTCTATAGTCAGTTCGGAACGGTTCCCAATGGGTTCGGGGGTAAAGAAACGGTGCAGGCGCATGCGCTCAGACTATCATTTCTTGGCAATGGCTACCACTTCGTCTATGATGCCGTACTTCTTGGCCTCATCAGCATCCATGAAGAAATCACGATCGACGTCCTTCTCTATCTTGGCTAGCGGCTGTCCGGTATTCTTGGCTAACATCTTGTTCAGGGTCGCACGCATCTTGAGTATGTGCTTAGCGCTTATCTCTATATCTGCCGCCTGACCCTCGGCGCCGCCTATGGGCTGATGGATCATGACTTCGGAGGTTGGCAGAGCCATGCGCTTGCCTTTGGTCCCGGCGGACAACACCATCGCTGCACCGGAAGCCGCAATACCGACACAAACCGTCGAAATGTCGTTCTTGATGTACTGCATGGTATCGACTATGGCCAAAGTAGCGGTTACAGAACCGCCGGGAGAGTTTATATACATGCTGATCTCTTTCTTCGGATCTTCCGACTGCAAGAAAAGAAGCTGGGCTATGATGAGATTGGCCGTGTGGTCGTCTATAGGACCGCCCAAAAAGATGATATTCTCCTTCAAAAGGCGCGAATATATGTCATACGCTCGCTCACCGAAGCTGGATTTCTCTATGACTGTAGGTATCAATATGGACATTCCGACATCTTATCAAAAAATCCAAAAAAATCAAGTTGCATCGTTGCTTCCTTTGTTGTAAGATAATGTCGTTACCAATATTTAAACCTGATCCGCCCTTTACGGTCAAAAAGTGAATCAAAATTATGAATCCCCGGAAAAGATCCGCCTCGCAAGAGGCTCATAAAAACTTCATTTCACCTTAGTTCGTAGGGGGCGTCCATACGCCCATGTCACTCAAATTAGTAGCATTATTACTATCCATAGCCGGAGTAGCCGGCGTGGCGATAGGTTATTACCTTCGATACCTCATAACATTGAGCAAGAAGGGCTCCATGGAGCTGGAGATAAAAGAGATGCTCCTTTCGGCCAAAGAAGAAGCCAAGAAGATAACCACCGATGCCGAGAAGAAAGCCGGCGATACCTTGAGCGCGGCCAACGCAGACATCAAGGAAAAGGAGAACAAAGTCCGCCAGACCGAGGAGCGCCTCATCAAGAAAGAGGACCTTCTCGACAAGCGCCAGACCGACCTGGACAAAGAAGTCGAAAATATCAAGAAGAAGGCGGACGAGATCCGCACCATAAAAGAGAAGGCCGACAAGCTCGAAGAAGACCGCCTCAAAGCCTTGGAAAAGGTGGCAAACCTGACCGCTGAAGAGGCCAAGAATGAGATAGTCTCCATGCTAGAGAAGCAGAATGAGCAGGATTTCATGGTCAGGATGCAAAAGATGGAGAACCAGGGCGAAGAGATGCTGGAAGGCAAAGCCAGGGAGATCTTGACCACTTCCATACAACGTCTGGCATCTTCTGTGGCTTCGGATTTCATGTCATCCACTGTGGAGATACCGAGCGATGACGTCAAAGGCAAGATCATAGGCAAGGAGGGCAGGAATATAAAAGCCTTCGAGAGAGCCACCGGCGTTGAGGTCCTAGTTGATGACACGCCTGGCGCTATTACAATCTCTTCGTTTGACCCGGTTAGGCGCCATGTGGCCGGCATTGCCCTTCGTGAACTCATCAAAGACGGCCGTGTCCAGCCCGCTAGGATAGAGCAGGTTGTGGAGAAAGCTCGACAGGAAGCGAACAAAACCATCAAAGAAAAGGGCGAGCAAGCGGCATACGAATGCGGCGTACTCGGCCTTGATCCTCGCATACTGTTGATCCTTGGCCGCCTGCATTTCCGCACTTCGTACGGCCAAAACGTCCTACAACACTCCATAGAGATGGCCCATATAGCCGGCATGATAGCCGAAGAACTCGGCGCCAACGTCCAAGTCGCCAGAGCCGGCGCCCTGCTCCACGACATAGGCAAAGCCCTTGACCATGAAGTGGCCGGCACCCATGTGGAGATAGGCCGCCGCATCCTGCAGAAGTTCGGCGCTCCGGAAGACGTGATCAAGGCCATGCAGGCCCATCATGAGGAATATCCCTATGAGACCTTGGAGTCGCGCATAGTCCAGACTGCAGACGCCATATCCGGCGCCCGCCCCGGCGCCCGCCGCGACAACGTGGAGAACTACCTGAAGCGTCTGGGCGAGCTGGAAGCCACGGCCACCTCCTTCCCCGGCATAGAGAAGGCTTACGCCCTCCAAGCCGGCCGCGAGATACGCGTATTCGTCAAACCCGAGGAGATAGACGATCTTAAAGCCCGCGAATTGGCCCGCGAGATCGCCTTGAAGATCGAGAAAGACCTCAAATACCCCGGCGAGATCAAGGTCAACGTCATCAGAGAGACACGATCTATAGAGTTTGCTAGGTAACATGGCATATAACTACACCCATTGCCTAAAAAGCGGCTTGATATATAATTAGAGCCTTAGTTTAACAACATTAATTAACCAACCATCAACATGGCAACAGGAAATCCGGCTTTCATGCAGCCGAAGAAGTTGAGCCCGGAATTGGCTGAGGTAGTGGGTGCGGGACCGATGCCCAGAACCGAGGTAGTGTCGAAAGTGTGGGAATATATCAAGAAGAATAATCTTCAGGACGCCAAGGACAAAAGGACCATCAATCCCGACGAAAAGCTCGGAAAAGTCCTCGGAACAGCCCCAATAAACATGATGAAGATGGCCGGAGCCCTCTCAAAACATATCTCATAGAGACAAAATCAGACGTCAGTGGCAGAAAATGGCGAATTTCTATAGATTGATCGCCATTTTTTGTCAATCTACTATCATGTTGACAACCCATTGCCTAAAATATGGCTTAATATATAATAGTCCCACAAGTCGAAAAGCTCGATCCCGCTAAAAACAAGGGGCCGAGACCATTACAAGCGTTAAAATACAACACAATGAACAAAGCTAGCATTGTAGACGCAGTTCACGGAGTTCTCGGCGGGACCAAGGTCCAGGCTGAGCAAGCGGTCGAGACTATGATCAACACTATCATCGATGCTCTGAAGAAGGGCGAAGAGGTTTCTATAGCAGGCCTCGGCATCTTCTCCGTCAAGCAGCGCGCCGCCCGTGAGGCCCGCAACCCCCGCACCGGTGAAGCCATCAAGGTTCCGGCCATGAAGGTCCCCAAGTTCCGCGCCGCAAAGGCCCTAAAGGACGCGGTGAAATAATCGTAGCGCTCATATATCATCTTCGCTCGGACTTTCTGTAAGCAAGCTTCCACAAGTCCTCGCCAGCCGATATAACACCGTCTTTCTTCGGTTCCTCACCGAAACTCAAAAGCCGCCCCAGCATGTCAAAGGGCGGCTTTTGCTATCTCTGTCGCACAATATCCTTTGATTACCACCCTGCTGCAGAAGCACCGTTTTCAGGCCTTCTTTGACATTTGAACGAGTTCGAACGGCTGGACATTTAATATGCTTCCCTTCAATCTCAAGCCTATCATATTCTCATTGAAGCATGACCTGCACATGGTTGCAAAGAATAACCTTTCCTTCTTCCCCGTGAACAGCCCTCTCAGCTTTGCCTCCATTTCCCTCCTCTCTTTTGCATACAATTCCCCCACGAAGACATGCTTGGTGATTGGCACTAGACCATAATCCTTGCAACATACCAACGCCCTATCGCGATGACGCCAATTGCACGTCTCCCAACCAACAAGCGTTATGTACGCCGGATAATTCATCTCCCTTCATCGGTAACCGGATTCTCTATAGGCAGGACGCCGGTCGTATCAAACGCCACATACTTGGATTCCCTGCCTGTGAAGTGCCTAGCCAGGGCCCGGATCTGATTCTCGATGATGCGCTTCATGGCGTATTCTTTGCCATTCCATCTTGCCTCTCGATAGATATGCTTCATGACGGCTTCCACGACCAGTGCCTTGCCTTCCGGCGAAAGTTGGTACTGATTCTTGTCTGTCTTCTCGAAATATTTTCTTTTTCCTATCTCTTTGCTCGCAAATATTGGAAATATGGCCATATCAACTATAGGCACGCGGAACTCTTCCACCAGATCTAGGACCAGGGCTGGTTTGCCATAGCGTTCGCTGTGATATAAGCCGAGATATGGGTCAAGACCGACATACAGACACGTGCGCTCCACTTCGTTGTAGAGGATACCATAGCCGTAATTGAGCATACTGTTGAATTTGTCGCGCCCTTGCGGGATGCGGCCCGGGAATCTGCATATCTTACGAATGCAAGCGAAGTATCTATCAGCTATATATCCTTCAATGCCGAGCAATTGTTCTTTGCTCTTATCTGTAGCCGGAAGAAAATCAACCGAATCCAGGATAGTTTGGGCCTGCAAGAGCTCTTTGGAAAAATCTTTCTTGTATCGGTAACCAAGCAGTCGCATATGACTTATCTGATTGGCGCACTTCCCTTTCACGAAGGCTCTTGCCAACTCGAATGACTTTTCCGGGTCGTTGGAAACTTCCAGCTGAGCTTTGCGCAAACTGGCCAAGCCTCTCGGTTCGCTAGAGAATATTCTGCCAACCGGTTTGCCGAATGCGCCGAGATATACAATATCTACGTCGTGCTCGAGAGCCAATTGGACCGCGTTAGTGGTAAGAGACGCCGGGCGGAGGACGACTATCTTGTCCAAACGGCGTATGGGATATTCCTTCTTCTCTTCAACTTTGGGGAACGACAATACGATGCGTTCACCGGAACATCCGATCTTGGTACCGTAAGTATCTATAAGCAGGTCAGTTTTCATATATGCTTGAATTAACTGCTAATTGACAGTTTATTCATAACATACTCAAACGAACTTGTCAATGTGCGAGATACGGGAGTCGAACCCGTGACCACAGTTTGGAAAACTGTTATTTTACCGTTAAACTAATCTCGCATTTGCATCATCCTAGCAAAACCGCCCACACAACGCTATGAAGCCGCCGAGCCTGGCGCTATGGTAGCGTTCGGCTCAAGCAGAGAGAACCCCGTCTCAGTCTTCACTGCAAGTATCATCCCCTGACTCTCCAAGCCTCGTATCATCCTCGGCTCCAGATTGGTCACGAACATGCACGTCTTGCCTACAAGCAATTGAGGATCCGGGAAATAAGCCGCTATACCGGAAATGATTTGCCTCCGGACCGGCTTGGAGACCTTCGTACCATCTTCCGCAACATCTTCCCTGTTCTCTGCAAAATCCACAGACAACCTGAACAACTTGTCCGTGTCAGGCACCTTTTCAGCACTCAATATCTTGCCGGCCTTTATCTCCACCTTTTTGAATTCGTCGTATGAAATCATTTTCTATATTCGTAGCATTCGTGCGATTATTTGTAGATTCGCATTACCCTTGTCGGAGCGCCGGGATTCGAACCCGGAGTCACCTGTACCCAAAACAGGTATGTTAGCCGTTACACCACGCTCCGGTTGGCCGCCATTCAGGCCGGCCGGCATATAGTATCACAATATAACGTCTTTTATCCATTTCACCCTCGCTTTTCGCTTGTCCATATCCATATAAACACAAAGCACATGAAAACAAAATTCAGCGTCAACAGGATGGCTGAACTCCATCATATAAGTCTTGACCATCCTGCTCATTTTCCTCATCTTTAGAGGATGCACATTGTCCTCTGGCCTATGAGAATCTGAAGATTCCGTATAATCCCCTTTGACCGTGACGCTTTTGACTTCAAAGAAATTCAATTTCCCGCCTTTTTGAGCTACTACGTCCAACTCCCCCCATCTTTTCTGGTAATTCCTAGCAACGATGTTAAAGCCGTTTCTTTCCAAGAATTTACACGCTATATCCTCGCCAATATTTCCTTTTGCACGCTTGTGAAGCATTTCAACGATAAGGATATCAAAATTATCTTTATAAATAGCTCAACCAAGCCTTTATCAGTCAAGGACTATCGGAAATGTCTCAATCAACGAAAATTAGCCCTATAATCTGTCTTTTATAAACAATATTCACAGTCTTATCCACACTTTACACGTGAAACTAACGGTATTGAGCCATTCCTATGAGGATATTGCGATGCATACTTCACTGACCTTTAATTGTGTGTCCATGAACATAATTAATGTGCGGGTAAGGAGAATCGAACTCCTACCTCGTCCTTGGCAAGGACGCGTCCTACCACTAAACGATACCCGCGCACGACCTACAAACTAACGGCAGTAGTATAACCTATATGAGCTTACTTTCAAAATTTCTAATTTTTAATTGACCTAATTTTTAGAAATTAGAAATTAGGTCAATTAGAAATTTTCATGGTGCCCCCGGAGGGATTCGAACCCCCAACGCTTGTTCCGAAGACAAGAATGATATCCATTTCACCACGAGGGCGTTGCTCAATGGTAGCGCAAGTATCGATAAATCGGAAATTATAGTACACTTGTGCCATGAAAAAAGCCCAGAAATGCCCTATTCCCCATGAGATCAGCGACGTAGCGAAAACTCTTGAAAAAGCGGGTTTTCAGGCCTATCTAGTAGGCGGTAGCGTCAGAGACATACTGATCGGAAGATCTCCAAAAGACTGGGATTTTACCACCAACGCCAAACCCGAGGATATCCAAAAGCTATTCTCCAAAACCGTCTACGAAAACATCTATGGCACCGTAGCAGTCATCAACGAATCGGTCGACGAACCATCCCTGCGAACCATAGAGATCACCCCATATAGGCTTGAATCCGGTTATTCCGATAGACGTCATCCGGATACGGTCAAATTTAGCGACAAAATCGAAGATGACCTAAAAAGACGCGATTTTACGATAAATGCCATAGCCGCAGGTGTCTCTGATGATGCTCTAAAGGACATTGTTGACTTATGGGGAGGGATCACTGACTTAAAAGACAGAACTATAAGGACAGTCGGGAATCCTGTCGACAGGTTTAGTGAGGACGCGCTTAGAATGATGAGAGCGATAAGATTAGCTATAGAATTAGGTTTCACGTTAAACATCGACACATTTAAGGCTATACAGAGCCATAATTCATTATTGAAAGATATATCTATAGAAAGAATCCGGGACGAATTTTCCAAGATCCTAATGTCTCCAAATCCTATGAATGGACTGATCTTATTGCATGAATCTGGCTTATTAAAATACATAGTACCAGAGCTCGAAAAAGGCATCGGGGTAAAACAACCACAAGCCCACGCATATGACGTTTGGGAACATCTTCTAAGGACCGTGCAACATTCTGCCGACAAGGGATATCCTTTAGAATTAAGACTAGCCGCCCTATTTCACGATATTTCTAAACCAGAAACTAAAGGCTTTTCACAAGAAACACATCAACCAACGTTTTACGGCCACGAAATGAAGGGTTCACGTGAAACTAAGAAAATCCTTGAGAAAATGCGCTTTTCACGTGCAACTATCGATAAAGTAACCAAACTCGTGCGATGGCATATGTTTTTTGCCGATACTGAAACCATAACCCTGTCCGCGGTAAGACGAATGATCGTAAACGTTGGTCGAGAAAACATATGGGACCTCATGAATCTTCGCGTATGTGACCGTATAGGAACCGGCAGGCCCAAAGAAAACCCCTACAGACTGAGAAAATATAAAGCAATGATCGAAGAGGCGCTGAGAGACCCTGTTTCGGTTAGTATGTTAAAAATTGACGGTTCCAAGGTGATGGATGTATGCAAAATATCTGCCGGTCCTAAAATAGGATTCATACTTCACGCATTGTTTAACGAAGTCTTGGATGACCCCAAATTGAATACAGCAGAATACCTAGAATCAAAAGCTTTGGAACTTTCAAAGCTTCCAGACGAAGAACTGATCCGTCTTGGCGAGAAGGGGAAAGAGCGAAAAGTCGAGACTGAACAGAAAAACATCGGAGAAATAAGGAGGAAATACCATGTCTCATAGAATTTCTTATCAATCTGTTGCGTGTCCTTATGAATCAACAGGTTATCCACAGATGTGTCCTTTACAATGTCCTTTATAGGGCATATCATTACTGCTAGATAGTTTTGATGACTCGACGAATAATATTATCGGCTTGCCGAAAAATAATATTCATCGATACGTCGAAGAGAAGTTCTTTATAAAATTGAAGACCTTGGGTAGGCTTCAAACTCAAAGAATTTTTTATGGTTCTAACCATGTTGTCCGATCGTTGCTTAGGATAAAATGTCAGCGCATTTCGTCTCACTCAACTTAATTGCCTCCTTTACAGGAGAGCTGGACACTTTGGACAGTGCGCACTGGCACCTACAAAGAACGTTTCGACGAAGGAACGGTTTGGATAAACAAATTTAGACTCGTAGAAGATTCTTAAAAAGCCGCGCTAGCGGATCTCCAAACTTTTTTCTCATGGAACCGTAACAACGCGGCTTTTCCTGTACAACAAAAATTGTAACATAGCAAATGTTCTCTTGGACCAATCGGAACACAAGCCGATACAGACGCGATAAAAAATCGCCATGTAAAGCTGGTTTTTTTACTTTATACGCCTAAGAGAAAGCGTAAATACTATCTCACAATAATATCGATAGGGCAATGGTCAGAACCCATTATTTCATCCAAAATACGCGACTTGTCAACTTTGGCTAGGACGCCTGGTGTGGCAAAAAAGTAGTCTATCCGCCACCCGACATTGCGATCTCTAGCGAAAGTCTTCATATCCCAGTAAGTATAAGCGTCTTTGACGCCGGGGTGAAAATGTCGAAAAACATCAACATACCCCTCGGCCACGACTCTGTCTATCCACGCACGTTCTATGGGAAGAAAACCGGTATTCTCTTCATTCTCCTTTGGCCTGGCCAAATCTATCTCTTCATGTGCTGTATTGACATCTCCGCAAAAGATGATTTCATATCCTTTCTTCTTCAATTTATTTATATATTTAAGAAATTCATCATAATATTCAAGCTTGAACTTCAACCTATCGGGCCCACCGCCGCCATTGGGGAAGTAGATATTCAAAACGGCAAGCTTTTCCATGCCCAATTTCAACTGATCTTTATCGAAAAAAAGCCCGAGAAACCGCCCTTCCTGGTCATATTTTTCAATACCGAGTCCATATGAGACAAGATCAGGTTTGATCTTGGAATAGGCAGCTACTCCGCTATAGCCTTTGCGTCCTTTAGAATGGTCAAAATAGGCAAAATAGCCCGCGGGTGAACGGACACCGTCTTCCAGTTGTTCTTGCTGCGCTTTTGTCTCCTGTATACAGTAGATGTCGGGCAACTCATTCAGAAACCAGTCAAAACCGCCTTTTTTGACGTTTGCCCGTAGGCCGTTCACATTCCATGAAATGATGCGCATGGCATATGAAGTATAACAGGGAAATCGCCTCGATATGTACTCAATCTACTTCTTGCGATTATGGAACTCCTTGTGGACACGTTTCAGTTCCGCATCGGTAAAGTGAGTATATATCTGCGTAGTGGCTATATTGGAATGGCCCAATAACATCTGCACTGAACGCAGGTCGGCACCATTTCCGAGGAGATCGGTGGCAAAACAATGCCTTATGACGTGAGGGGTGACTTTCTTGCTTATGCCGGCTCTTATAGCGGCAAGCTTGACTATGCGCTCTACAGAGCGCTTGTCCAGCTTCAGGCCATCGTCCTTGTTGGCTGTCCTTGGACCCAGTTGTATGAACAGCGCATCATCGACATCGGTGCGCTTTGCCAGGTACTTATTTACCGCTTTTCTGGCGTCGTCGGATATGAACACGACTCTGATTTTGTCGCCTTTGCCGCGGACGGAAAAGCTATCGGCGTCGAAGTCCAGATCTCTTGTAAGGGAACACAGCTCGGCTACGCGCAGGCCCGTAGAGAATAGGAGTTGCAATATGGCATGATCACGCAAGGCTTTCAGGTCGTTGCCGTCCGGCTCGGCCAAAAGACGCCCGAGCTCCGACGGTGTTATCAGATCCAGCTGACGGTCCCCGACCTTGGCTAGTTCTATATTCTCGGGAGAAAGCGATCTTATACCGCGTTTTGCAAGGAATTTCAGGAAGGCGCGTATGGCGATCAGATAGTAGTTCTGGGTCTTTTTCTTGAGGGTGCCGCCTGGATTCTTTGTATCCCGTTTGTGGCTCGACTGGCGATTGAGCCACAAACGAAAATCCCGCACCATGTCTATGGTTATGTCTTCTGCGCTCTTCGGTTTGGCATATACGAGGAATCTGGAGATATAATCATCGTATACCTTGACCGTTCGTAGGGAACGGCCTTTCTCGATCTCTATATATTCCAGGAATCGTTGCTTTTGGTCTTTTATATTGTGCGACATATGTGGACATTATACAGACTGGGCACGAATATTGCATTTTTTAGGTATTCGTGCTACGATATCCCCATGTTAACCACAAAACAGAAGTCACGTATCATCAAGGAATCAGCCGTACACGACAAGGATACAGGCTCCCCGGAAGTCCAGATCGCCATCCTTAGCAAGCAGATAGACGAGTTGGTGAGCCACCTGAAGAAACACAAGAAAGACAACCATTCACGCCGTGGCCTTTTGGGCATGGTAGCCGATAGGCAGACCCATCTGGCTTATCTGCGCAAGAATTATCCGCGCCGATATTCCAGCATAGTCAAAAAGCTCGAACTCAAGAAGTAGCATTTTAATAACAGTCGAAGCATTTAACAAAGCCGAGCGCCTAGCGCTCAACATTTTCATGGCAATCATAAAGCACAAAGAACAGAGAGTGGGCGTTTTCATCGATGCCCAGAACCTCTACCACAGCGGCAAGAATCTATATCGTTCGAAGGTCAATTTCGGCAAGATATTGGAAGACGCCTTGGCAGGCAGACGATTGTCTCGCGCCATAGCCTACGTGATAAAGACAGAATCCGGCGAGGAGAGCGGCTTTTTCGATGCTCTGACAAAGTCAGGCATAGAGACAAAGATCAAGGACCTGCAGGTCTTCAGTTCCGGAGCCAAGAAGGCCGACTGGGACGTGGGTATGGCCATAGATGCGGTCAAACTGGCGCCAAAACTGGACGCGGTCGTGCTCATCACTGGAGACGGCGACCATATACCGCTCGTGGAATATCTACAGAATCAAGGCTGCCAAGTGGAAGTCGTTTCTTTCGGCAAATCCACATCGGCCAAACTCAAAGAATCAGCTGATCACTTCATGGACCTAGATGCTTCGCCGGCAAAGTACCTGATGAGGGGAGCGAGGAGGTAGGGAAAATTTCTAATTGACCTAATCGGTCTAATCATTATAGGCCTTGACTTTCAAGTTTAACTTAAGGTAAACTTTGGCCATGAGGACAAAAGCCATGAATTCAAATATCGTCGCCCTGAAAGATCTCCGTTTGAACATGGAGAAATACATTAAGATGGTCGAAAAAGGCCATTCTTTCATCGTGGTGAAGAAGTCCACTCCGGTCTTCAAGGTTGAACCAGTAGATCCGTGGGGAGACGAGGGCACTTGGACCACCATAGCGGATTTCTCTTCCTATTCCGTTACCGGCGGCATACCCATAGATGAGCTGATAAAGAAGCTCGAGGCCGCTAAATGAATAAGACCGATAAGTACATAAAGAAGCTGCCTCCCAAGAAACGAGAAGAGATCCTGGAAATATTGAGACGGATAAAAGAAGGCATCATGGCGGGCCTGGATTTCAAGAAGCTCAAGGGATATGACAATTATTTCAGGGTAAGGAAAGGGGATACGCGCATCATCTTCCACCTGGACATCAACGGTCAGCCCGAGATACGGAGCGTCGGCAATAAAGACGATAATACATACAGGAGGATCAAATGAAAAAGCCCCGGCGTTGGCATCGAATTGATAAATCCGGGCTTGACACGCATGGTATAATTAGACCGATGCCTACTAATAAATCTCGCGCCGAGACCGGCCTTATCGTTCCTATGACGCACGAATTCATCGCGCGGCGTATTTTCTTCGTGCGAGGACAGAAAGTCATGCTAGACCGCGACTTGGCAGAGCTTTATCAAGTCGAGAACAAACGCCTTAACGAACAGGTCAAGCGCAACATCAGCCGTTTTCCGATAGATTTCATGTTCCAGTTAAATGCCCGGGAAGTGGATGCCTTGATGCGGTCGCAAATTGCGACCGCATCCGGAAAGCGTCGTAATATCAGGTTTAGGCCGTATGCCTTTACGGAATTGGGCATATCCATGCTGTCATCCGTGCTCAATAGCGAACAAGCGGTCCAAATGAATATCTTCATCATGCGCGCTTTCGTCAGGCTCCGTCGGATGGTATCGAGAAACAAAGACTTGGAGACCCGAGTAGATAAGTTAGAGATCAACCAGATGAAGCAAGAGCTCGGCTTGGCCGAAGTCTACGGCCACGTCAAAAAGTTCATGCCACCACTTCACGGCCAGGATGATTTGATCATTCTGAACATTCTGTGTAATTGCACAATGCGCGAGGCATTTCATCTCGCCACTTGTATTGAATGAATCTGCCTTATCAGCCCTTAATCTAGTGCCGAGCAATTTCCACTGTGATGCGACATAATCCTCAATCACTTTTGCCATCCACACATTATCCCATTCATTACCGGCACAACCGGCTGTGGCAATAATGACTGAATTACTTGGATCGTTCGCCGCCAATTCGATGGCTCTGTTGCAAGCGATTGCTGTTTCTTTGCCAACGGTGATCCGACCCGACTTGTCGCGAGCGAGATCGCAGGCGACAATCATTATGATTTTCAAACAACACCTCCGTTTCTGGCCTTATCGGCCGGTTGAAAGTTGAACTATGTTTAAGCTAATCGCAAATACACGAATTGTAATATTTGTCAAATCAAATCGGTGCGTGCTACATTGTCACTGCTGAAAGGCACATTACAAAGTAACTCGCCTTCGGATAGGCAGGTTTGAATGGCCACAACGCGCAGCAAGTGCGAAGCGCCGGCTTTCATTCAAAACTGAAATCTGGGGGCGCAGAACGAGGCCGCGGAACAAATAGTGCGGCCGCGATTCATTCATGACGAAAAAAGAGTACTCTATAGAGGTCGGCGGCAAGACTATGACCGCCGAATTCAATGACTTGGCGGATCAAGCCAATGGCGCTGTCATGCTCCGATACGGCAATACCGTCGTATTGGCCACGGCCGTCATGGGAGGCATGCGCGAGGGAGGAGATTTCTTTCCGCTCACTGTGGACTACGAGGAACGTTTCTATGCCACAGGCAAGATACTAGGCTCGCGATTTGTGCGCAGGGAAGGTAGGCCTTCTACGGAGGCTATTTTGAGCGGGCGCATAGTGGACAGGACCATAAGGCCGCTATTCAATCAGAAGATAAGGAACGAAGTGCAGGTCGTGATCACCACTATATCGATCGATCAAGACGACCCGGATGTGGTGGCCGTCATAGCGGCATCGCTTGCGCTCGGCACCTCGGATATTCCATGGAATGGACCGGTGTCAGCAGTACGCATGTGCCGCGACGGCAAGTGGCTCGTCAATCCTGACTTCAAGGCTCGCGAGGAGGCCGGAGTGTCCATGGAGATGGTGGCTTGCGGCAAGGACGGCATGATAAACATGATAGAAGTCGGCTCGAAAGAAATATCTGAGGATGTAGCAAACGAAGGCCTGAAGCTGGCCTCGGAAGAGATAGAGAAAGTCCAGAAGTGGCAGGAGAAGATAATAAAGGAGATAGGAAAGAAAAAGACGGAGGTCAGATTGCCGGAAGCTACGCCGGGCACGAAGGAGCTTTTCGACGCCGAGATAAGGCCGAAACTGGCCAAATACGTATTTAGCGGCGAGCCGGGGAAGGCCAAGATGGGCGAGATAAACGAGAAGTGGACATCCTTGTTCGCAGAAAAATTTCCCGAGGGACATGCCGGCATGGCACAAGAAGTATTCGAAGATGCCGTAAACGATCTGATACACGATGGCGCCATAGATGAAGATAAACGCGCCGATGGCAGAGGAATGGACGAGATAAGACCGTTATTCGTCAAGGCCGGCGGGGTTTCACCAATACTTCATGGTTCAGGGATATTTTACCGCGGCGGCACGCATATATTGTCGACTCTGACGCTCGGTTCACCCGGTGACGCTCAAGTCATAGAAGGGGTGGTTGCCGATGAGAACAAGCGCTTCATGCATCACTACAATTTTCCGCCTTTTTCTACCGGCGAGACGGGCAAGATAGGCGGCACGAATAGGCGCATGATCGGCCACGGCGCTCTTGCCGAGAAAGCATTGCTTCCCGTAGTTCCTGATAAAGACAAATTCCCATACACCATCCGCCTAGTATCGGAAGCGATGGCATCGAACGGATCTACTTCAATGGGCTCCGTCTGCGGCTCAACGCTCGCATTGATGGACGGCGGCGTGCCTATAAAGGCACCGGTGGCAGGCATAGCTAGCGGTCTGATGATGCGCGCAAAGGCAAAAGGCAAAGCGCAAAATGCAAAACCGGAAGACGGTTTCGATTACAAGGTGTTAACAGACATTCAGGGCCCTGAAGACCACCATGGCGACATGGATTTCAAAGTCGCAGGCACTCGTGAAGGAATCACTGCCATTCAAATGGATGTGAAGGTGGGTGGTATACCTTTGAAAATCTTGGCGGAAGCGTTTGAAAAGGCCAAAGCTGCAAGGTACACGATACTCGACTTAATCGAGAAAGAAATTGCCAAACCGCGCGCGTCTATATCACCAAATGCGCCGGAAATAATATCCATGAAGATAAAGCCCGACCAGATAGGATTGGTCATAGGTACCGGAGGCAAGACAATCAACGAGATACGCGATGTCACGCATGTGGAAGATATAACCATAGAGGACGACGGTTCCGTATTCATAACGGGCAAGAATGGCACAGCGGAGAAAGCGCGCGAGATAATATTCAATATGACCCGCGAATACATGCCCGGAGAGCGATACGACGGGGAAGTGACACGGCTCATGGACTTCGGCTTCTTCGTGAAAATTGGCCCGAATGCGGAAGGCTTGGTGCATGTCTCCGAAATGGCCCCATTCCGCGTCGAGCGCGTAGAAACATATGTCAAAGAAGGGGATAAGGTGCCTGTCGTAGTCAAGGAGATAGACGAAAAAGGCCGAATCAATCTGTCTATAAAACAAGCCAACCCGGATTTCTTCACAAAAAAGGAAGAGACCCCCAGGCCTGCCCGCCCTACAGGCGGACCAAGCCATAGCCACGGCGGATTGGGGGGACGTGGCGGCCATCGGATGGGCGGGGGTCCTTCTAGAGGATTCAATTGATATTTCTCTGATATAATGGGTGCATGGCTGACCAATCTTCTCAACCTGATTCGACGCCAATACAATCGGAACCTGCAACACAGGTCTCAGACGATGCAGCACATCAGCCGATAGACACGTCTGTCCTGAAGCCGTTGCGCACATACGAAAACGATGTGGCCGAAGTCTTGCGCGACAGAGGCACTTCAAAAGTAGCCATGGCGATAGCGGAGAGCAGGAAGAAAGGCCAGGGCGAGAGTGTCGGAAGTGAACAGGAGACTGACGCGTCCGGACAGCATCATGGTACAGGTACAAAGATGGTCATGCTGTCCATAAGCCTGCTACTCCTACTCGGGGGTTTGGCCGGGGCCTATTTCCTCTACAGCAAAAGCCCCCTGGCCGGACAGAGCCCCGTCAGCACGCAAAGCCAGGATCAACAACCGGCATCATTGGTTCAAGCGGATTCCAGAGTAGCCTTGTATATAGATGGGCTTAGCGCCAACGACATATTACTGAAGATAAAATCAGAGATGTCTAAGCCTCAAGCCCCCGGAACCATAAAAGAGATCGTACCGGCCAAGACGGAGAATGGCGCTCCATATCGCGTATCCGCAACTGATATGGCTAACGTGATGGACATACCCGCACCCGGCATCATATTGAGGACATTGCAACCGGAATGGATGCTGGGAGTATATTCGGACAATGCCGGCGACAAGAGCGCTTTCGTCGTAGTCAAGACCGATTTCTTCCAAAACGCATTTGCCGGCATGCTCCAATGGGAATCGCTCATGCCCGACGACATAAGGCGATATGTATATATACAACCTGCAAGTACTTACGGAATACCCGCTTCACAACCGACTACGACCCAAGCGACGACCTCCGACACGATATCCCTGGCCGGCAAAATTTCTAACGATACCGCTACCAACACAACGTCAGACAACGCTTCTTCCACAAATGCCTCTTCTACATTTGGGACCAACCAATCCGTTCCTGTGTTCTCCTCTCTGCGCGGGTCATTCAAAGACGAGATAGTCAAGAACAAGGACGTCAGAGCTTTCATCTCCGGCACCGGACAGACTATATTTGTCTATTCTTTTGTTGACAACTCGACATTGGTCATAGCGGAAAATGACGGGGCGCTCTCGGAGATCATCACCCGGCTTGAAAACCAGGCATTTATGCGCTAGGATTGTACGACCATGAACAAGAGAGAACTGGAACCGTTTAGGATCAAGCTCGAGGCCGAAAGGTCAGAATTGGAATCTGAACTTGCGGAAGTGAGCAAACGCAATCCCGCCAACCCGAACGAGTGGGACGCCGCTTCCGGCAATATGGATGTCGACAGTGCGGATGAAAACGAAGTGGCCGACAAGATGGAGGAGCTCGAAGAGAACAGAGGTATAACTTCCAAGCTTGAGGCTCAGCTGAACGACGTCAAAGACGCGCTGGATCGTATGGCAAAAGGCGTATACGGCCTTTGCGAGAAGTGTGGCAAACCTATCAAAACCGCCAGACTGGAAGCCAATCCCTCCGCCAGGAATTGCATAGAGCATAGCTCTTGAGCATACGGGCGTTCCCAGTAGACTCGTCCGCTATCGGATCAGTCTATAAAATGTTGCCTGTACTGGATGGCTTCCATGATATGCGGCCCGCATATCTGCTCAGACCCGTCGACATCGGCGATCGTCCTGGCTACTTTGATGATCCGGTGGAAAGCCCTGCCCGATAGATCCAGTCTCTGTCCGGCCGATGTCAACGAGCTTCTCGCCTGATCATCCATGACTATCAAGCCGCCGATATCGCCCGCGTCCATCTCAGAATTGAGCTTTTTGTCTATACCACGCAATTTGAATCGAGCCTCCTGAACCGCCCTGGCGGCTATGACTTTTGACCGCATCGAATCCGATGATTCGGCGTCTGAGACCGTAGCAGCCATGCGCGCATAATCGACTTTGTTGACGTTGACGGTTATGTCCAGCCTGTCCATGATCGGACCGGATATCCGACGCCGGTACGTCCTGACCTCGCGCACCGAACATGTGCACCCTCTGGATTTTGACTTGCCGCAAGGGCACGGATTCATGGAAGCAATCAGCACGCAATCGGCCGGAAACACCATGGATCCTTTTGCCCTGGATATGGTGATCGAGCGCTCCTCAAGCGGCTGCCGCAAGGCTTCTAGGACCGACCTGTCGAATTCGGGCAGTTCGTCCAGAAAAAGCACCCCCCTATGAGCCAATGTGATCTCTCCGGGTTTCGGAAACACGCCGCCGCCGACCACTGCGGGATAAGATGCGGTATGGTGCGGAGCCCTAAACGGCGGCTTGACGATAAGTTTGTCGAAAAAAGCCCTGGCCGCCGAGTGTATGCCCGTCACTTCTACTGATTGGCTGGCGGTAAGCGGCGGCAATATGGTGGGGAAGCTCCTGGCTAACATCGTCTTACCTGTTCCCGGCGGCCCATACATGAGGATATTGTGTCCTCCGGCGGCGGCTATGAGCAGCCCTCTCTTGGCGGCATCGTTGCCTCTGATGACGGACATATCCGGCAATGATACGTCCGCCGACGATCCGCCCGAGGTTATGTCTGCATACCCGATCGGCTCCAAAATGTCCTCTCCGTTGAAGAAAGAGACCGCTTGACCGATAGAGGATATGCCATAAACCTTTATGCCTTCGGCTAGAGAAGCCTCAACGGAATTGTCGGCCGGAATAAATGCTCTCGTAAAACCGGCATCTCTCATCTGGCATAATATAGGCAAAATGCCCGGCACTCTCCTCAGTTGTCCGTCCAAAGCCAACTCTCCCAGAAACAACGTCTTTTCGGGATCTATGATGACTTCGCCCGACGCGGATAGATATGCCAGAGCCATGGCCAAGTCGAATGAAGCGCCCTCCTTGCGTACATCGGCCGGCGCCAATGATATGACCGTCTTCTGATTCTTCTGCTTGGGTGATACGAAGCCGGAATTCTTGACCGCCGCAGAAACGCGGTCTTTGGCTTCCTCTACGGCCCTATCGCCCAAACCGACCACCGACAACGCATTTAGACCGTTCGATATATCTACTTCGACGGTTATCATCTCGGCGGTCAGGCCGCACAGATGGGCGCTGTAACATTTTGCCAGGCTCACATACCCATCATATGCCTCAGCTGTTCAAATCCGGATAAAAAAAGTCTCAAATCCGGATAAAAAAACTATAAAATCCGAATGAAGAAAATTACGGCTCAACGACAGAGCGCCGGATCGACGAATGGATTTTGAGCGCCGCGTATCTCGAAATGAACGTGCGGGCCCGTCGTCATGCCCGTCATGCCTATGTAGCCGATGATGTCGCCTTTATCGACATGCTCTCCTACTCGCACGGCGGTCTTTTCCATATGCGCATACAAGGTCTGCGAGCCATTGCCATGCGATATCATGACGAAATTGCCATAGCCGCCGTTGGACGATCTGCCATAATAACCGTTGTTCTTGCTCACAGTGACGGTACCGGCTGCGGCTGCGCGTATAGGCGTTCCGTATGCTATAGCCAAGTCTACCGCGTTATGCCCATGCAAACCTTGAGTGAGCGCGGCTCCGCGTACCGGACAAGCGTAATACCCGGATCCGGCCGCCGGCCAATCCCAAACCGGGTCCAACAGAGGCTCAAATGAAGAAACTCTCTGGTGTGCCGCTATGTATGTCCTAGACTGGCTTACAGACACGCTGCCGTGAGGTATTATCAATTTATCGCCCGGGGTTATGATCGGAGAAGCCTGGCTTATATCATTGTATGTGAATATATCGTCCTGGCTCACTTTGTATTTTTCGGCTATAGATCCGACCGTATCGCCGCTTTTGACCGTATACAGCACGCCGTCAACGGGTAGGATCTTCAGCTGTTGACCGGGTTGTATACTGTTGCCCGATATACCGTTGACCTGCTTGATCGTAGCCACCGATATATCGAACATAGCGGCTATTCCGGAAAGAGTATCGTCGGATTGAACGACATAGGTCGTTATCCTGGTATTGGGCGGCTCTATGTTTGAAGATGCCGCCGCTATCTTGGCGGATAGGGCATTGTCATCTATAGGGGCCGTGCTTGACGCTACATCATCGGGTATCGGATCCGGGTTGGCCGGCGCCTCCAATATCGCCAACGTTTGTGAATCAAGCGGCGAGGAACTGCCCAAAGGACCCGTATCCGCAGAAGCTTGCTGGCCGCTCAACATGGAAGACAAGAATGAAAACAGGCCGGCATGCGCGGTCTGTCCTCTGGATAAAGCCACTATTGCGGCTAGCATAAAAATGCCCAACCATGTCATGGCACGCTTTGAAAAAGGATTCGAATATTTGGTTTCCCTATGAATTTCTGATGACATGGCGGTTGTATCCCTGCTGTCCGTCAGGCGTGGTATCCTAGCTTGCTTTCTGCGCCGGTTTCCAATGAACAATGGCTCTACTGAGCCAAATAATGATATCCATTAGATAAACCTTAGTTAAAGGCTATCAGTTGGGCATTTAAAGTCAATCTATACCTGTTTACAACAATTTTTCTTTGTAGTTTGTCAAATTTTGTGTTTTTATGTTCGACTAGGAACGACCAATGCCTTATACTTGCCCCATGTCGGGACTAAATCCGGAACAGCAACGCGCGGTAGACACCACGGAAGGACCGGTGCTCATAGTAGCCGGCGCGGGATCAGGTAAAACCAGAGTGATAGCTCACAGGATATTGAACCTGGTAAAGAAAGGCATATCGCCGCATTCTATTCTTGCCATAACTTTCACGAACAAAGCCGCCGGCGAGATGCGGGAGCGCGTATCGACGTTGTTGCAAGAAGACAAAGCTGTCAATCTCCCGGTCTCTATGACAGAAAAACCCTTTGTCTCGACTTTCCACGCATTGGGCGTCTACATCATAAGAGAGAACGCGTCGATTTTGGGCTTGACTCGTCATTTCTCCATATACGACAGAGCCGATTCCCGTCGCGCCGTCAAAGAAGCCATGGCTGCGGCGGGCGTCGACCCCAAAAAACATGACCCCGGAGCCATCATGTCCAGGATTTCCAAGGCCAAAGGGGACGGATTGACGTCGGCAAGATACAGGGATGCCGCCAGGGACTTTATGGAGGAATCTGTGGCTCTCATATGGGAAAAGTATGAGTCGATCCTAGGAAAAGACAAAGCTCTGGACTTTGACGATCTCCTGGTCAAAGCCGAGTTCCTGCTAGGCAAACCGGAAATATGCAAACGCTACAATGACACGTGGAAATACATACACGTAGACGAATATCAGGACACCAATCGCATACAATATAAGATCGCCCATGCATTGGCCGGGCCGCTGCGCAATATATGCGTGGTCGGGGATGCCGATCAGAACATATATAGCTGGCGGGGCGCCACTATAGAGAACATACTGCATTTTGAAAAAGACTATCCGGAAGCCGCCGTCATCACTCTGGAGAGGAATTATCGCTCGACCAAAACCATCCTTGAGGCGGCCAACTCCGTCATAAGCAAGAACTCAATGCGCAAAAAGAAAAACCTATATACCGACAATCCGTTGGGCGAGAAGATAGCATCGACGGCTTCGTACAATGAAGAAGAAGAGGCCAGAGCTATAGCCGACGTTGCGCGCGATCTCATAGAAGCCGGCGTCCCGGCCAAGGAGATAGCCGTGCTCTACAGAGCCAACTTCCAGTCAAGGGCCATAGAAGAGGCTTTCATCAAGAAGAAGATACCTTATCAGCTGCTCGGCACAAAATTCTTCGAACGCAGGGAGATCAAGGATGTTCTATCCTATATCCGAGCGGCGACGGCTTTTGAACCGGAAAAGGGGTTGGGACAAAACGTATGGTCCGACATATCTCGCGTGATAAATGTGCCGGCCAGAGGCATAGGCAAAGCTACGGTAGCCAAGATCCTGGCCGGCCAGGAAGCCGGCTTGCCGGCAGGCATGCGGACGAAGCTCGCAGACTTCACAAGGCTGCTAGCGGACATAAAGACCGTGCTGGCAGGAAAAAAACTATCCGAAGCGATGAGGCATGTGATACAGACGACCGGCATAGAGAGGATGCTCCGGGAGGACGGCACGGATGGAGAGGAGAGGCTTCTCAACGTCAGAGAGCTGGTGTCCGTGGCCGTGCAGTATGACGGCATGAATATCGAAGAGGGCCTGGAAGCCTTCATGACCAACGCCGCGCTGGCATCCGATCAGGATGAGCTCAAAGAGGGGTCGGACGCCGTCCGCTTGATGACGGTACACGCGTCAAAAGGCTTGGAATTCGATCATGTCTTCATCGCCGGCATGGAACAGGGTTTGTTCCCGTTCGAACATCTCGATGATGATGAGATGAGCCAAGCGGAAGAAGAGGAGGAGCGGAGGCTTTTCTATGTTGCCTTGACCAGAGCCAGGAAGAAAGTGCACCTGAGCTACGCTCTGACGAGGACCGTGTTCGGCTCGAAGAGAGTCAATACGCCTTCAGAATTCATAGAGGATATCGAGAGGCATTTGATAGAAGACGGCGTGCCGGAAAGACCGTCCGGCGTCAAAGCCATATTCATAGACTTTTAGGATCGGGCCGACCGGGCCAATCAGACCGGGCCAATCTATTGCTCCGATATATCTTATAGGATATATTCGTCTGTATGGACGCCTCCTTCCCGCAAATACGACCGAAAAAATCCCTGGGACAACATTTTTTGACTTCATTATCAGCGCTAAACAAGATGATCAGCGCAACAAATCTCAAAAAAGGCGAGACTGTCTTGGAGATCGGCCCGGGAAAAGGCATTTTAACGGCGGCTCTGTTGGGAACAGAGGCGGACAAGATCATTGCCGTCGAAAAAGACGGCCGTTCATACGGGTTTTTGAGTCAGAGGTTTGAAAAGGAAATATCAACGGACAGATTGAAGCTCGTGCTCGGAGATATATTGGGCGTCGATCGCCACACTGCAGGGTTGGACGAACGCAGATATGTCCTGGCGGCAAATATCCCATACTATATAACCGGCGCCATACTGCAGTCGTTTCTAGAGCACGAACCGAGACCGAACAGGATGGTGCTCCTTGTCCAGAAAGAAGTGGCCGACAGGATAATAGCTCGCGACGGCAAGGAAAGCCTGCTCTCAGTGTCTGTCAAAGCCTTTGGCGAGCCGCATATAGTGTCAAAAGTACCGAGGGGCGCTTTCAATCCGCCGCCAAAAGTCGATTCGGCCATATTGGCCATCAAGGATGTTTCAGGCGATCGATTCAAGGATATCGATACGCAGGCCTTCTTCAAGATGTTGAAAGCCGGATTCGCCCACAAAAGGAAGATGCTCAAAAGGAATCTGGAATCCGTATACGGAAAAAGCGCCTTGGACCAAGCCTGGGCCGCCAACGGCATATCGGAAAAGATCAGAGCGGAAGAACTGTCCGTTGACCGGTGGTTCGGATTAGCGCTATCATTGAGACACTATGCGCATCAAAAAAAATAACCGGCAGCGCGGTGACGCTACGGTGACGATCATCGTCAGCGTCGTGGCGCTCGTGGCATTGACGGCTCTGACCGGTGGTGTCGGAACAGGATTGGTCGGAGGTTTGGGGGGCGGTCTCTTGAGTAGTTTGTTGGGTGGCGGCGGGGGAGGGGGTGGCGGCGGGGGCGGTATCGTCGGAGGCCTAACCGGCGGATTGACCGGCGGATTGGGTGGGGGAGGTGGAATTGGCGGCATTGTAGGCGGAGGATCCGGCAATTTCGGCGGCAGGATAACCAATATCACATATTGCACATGCAGCGGCGCTTCGGAATTGATAGATATAAACGATGTCAGAGGCCAGTCCATATCGCTTCTATACCAGCCAGGTGAAAGCACGTTATACGAGAATTACAATATCAATATAGGATCAAACGTCCTGGGCACATACAGCCAAAGCGGCGGCCAATGCGAAGTCATCAGCGGTGAAGACTGCGAATCCGAAGGCAACCCGAGCGGCACCATAACCAAGATCGGCACTTCCGATTAGACAAAATCGATTGTTAACAACTAGCCCCTGCTTTTTGGCCTTTTTTCTTGGTATAATTGCTTGGGTACTATGCCCTACCGAAGCAAACAAACCCTGGTGATATTTATAATATGCGTAGCCGCGGTAGGATCGACGGCTTTCTATGTATACGGGAGGCCGGGGAAAACAGCGGGAATATCAGTTACGACCGATGTTCCACAATATGCGTCAGCTACAACCACTATGCCGATAAATGCCGACTGGCAAAAACAATTCTTCGGCACCACTTCCGTGGCGTTCGCCACGACCGGCGCCAAAACCAAACCGTCTTTTTCAACGTCTAGCATGACCGCCCAGCTCGGCATGGGATTCTTCTCCAACTTCATCAACCTGGAACAAGCCAACCTGGTCGGCAACACCGATCTGGTCAGCCAATCCATGGACAATCTAGTGACTTCGAGCTTTTCATCCCTGAAGCCGAAGGTATACGGTGAAAACGATCTGCATATCATATATTCCTCTAGCGACCAGGCCTACGCCGACTTCAGCAAAGGGGTAACCGACACGATGAACTCATACTCATTGACCAAGAGCGTGTCTTCGATGATCCAAGGCTATCTGGACAACAGCGATGCGTCCGCCCTTTCCGGATTGGACAAGGCGACATCCGAACAGGCGCGGATGATATCCGCCATAGCGGCCTTGCCCGTGCCTAGCGACCTATCCGGATACGACCTAGCCTTGATCAACTCACTGAGCTCCCTGTACGCGGCGGACACTGCCATGCGCGGCATGGCAACTGATACCATCAAGGGCATGGCTGGTCTTTCCATGCATATGAATGCGGCCCAGAATATGGTGGATGCTTTGGACAATATCATGCTCTCCCTGCAGTCGAAGGGGGTGAGCTTCAATATGCGTTGGGAAGTATTGAATTATCTCCTTGATTGATACCACCATGGACAATCGCTCAAGAAATCTTTTTCACACGATCGCCAGGCTCGCTATAGTCTCCGCTTCCGTGCTTGCCATATTCGCCATGTTCTTGTCTGCCAGGCCCAAGCCGGCCCACGCCCAGCTGGGGTGCGCCGTCTCCGGATTATTCAGCTCTCTGACCAGCAGTGTCGGCGGTTTGTTGGGTATAGGAGGAGGCAGTAGCAGCGAAGTGCCGACAAACGACCAGAAGGTAAGGGACAATTCCAGCGCTCTCAAGAATGTCCAATGCGTACTGAACGGCATAGCTTGGCAATTGGGCCAGCAAGCCTTGCACAGCCTGACTGCAAGCGTAGTCAACTGGATCAATTCCGGCTTCCAAGGCAGCCCGGCCTTCTTGACCGATCCGAAAGGTTTCTTCTTGGACGTGGCCGACCAGACAACCGGCTGGTTCCTGGCCAACTCTGGTCCATTGCAAGGGCTTTGTTCTCCTTGGAGCGTAGATATCAGGCTCAATCTAGCTCTGCAACAGGCACAAGATACCAATCAGAGATATACATGCACTCTCGGCACCATCATCAACAATGCCCAGAATGCCAGCTTGAATAATATAAATGTGAGCGTTGGCACAAGTCCAAATGGGGCCACGTTGGGAGATATCATGAGCGGAAATATATTGAACAATCCAAACCAATTGAGTATGAATGGTAACAGTGTCAATACCATACAAGGCTTCCTCAATGGGGACTTCTCCCAGGGTGGCTGGCAGGCTTTCTTGGCTTTGACTACAAATCCCCAGAACAATCCTTATGGTTCTTACTTGATGGCCAAGAGCGACTTGGCCTCCCAGATAGGGCAGAGGCAGTCCGCATATTCTCAAGACCTCACTCAAGGCCACGGCTTCTTGTCATGGCAAAGCTGCAAACAGGTGCCATTGGCGGATAACAACACGTTCACGGACTCGCTTACAGGCGAAACTGTATCCGGATCTACGGGTTCCACCCAGACTGTTTGCACGACAGAAACCCCCGGTTCCGTCATAGAAAGCTCGCTTGAGACTTCGCTCGGGTCCCCGGTGAGAAATCTGGAACTGACCAAGGACATCAATGAGATCGTGGATGCTCTATTCTCGCAATTGCTCACTCAAACGTTGAATGGCGGATTGTTCTCGACCAGCCATACCAGTTCATCCGGGTCAGGCAATGTGACACAGTCGTTGGTACAACAGCTTCAAAACTCTCAAGACGACCAGGCCATGTCTACCAACCAACAATATCTGCAAGGCCAACTGGCCAGCGAGGCCCAGACTTCTGTAACCAATGCCCAAACAGCCCAGACTTATTATAGTCAGGCGGTAACGTCGTTGGGTACCGCACTAGTCTCGTACAATACGACGCAATCATGCATAGCCGACGAATTGGCCAACGCTACAGGTACCAGCGTCACGACTTTGAGCGCTTCGTACCTACAGAGCCAGTTGACAGCCATAGGGAGCGATGTGAGCAATATATCAGGACAGCTGTCAGTGGCCGAGACAAATGCGGCCAACGCCTCGACTTCCGTGACCACTTACCAGGGCATGGTCAGCAACATACAGAACGCTTCGTCTCTGAGCGAAGCGAACAGCTTGAGCCAGCAGTATTCTACCGTCGATCCTTCTATCCAGGCCGCCGGCGACCCCGGCGCCGCCGAAACCTACCTTGCGACCGTGCTTACGTTCATAACCGCAGAGAACAACAAACTGAAATCCTACCAACAAGTATGCGCCGGCACGATGCCGACAAGCCAATGATGCCAGCGGCGAGATAACGATATGACCAAACTATTCAACAATAGATCAATAAGAATAGCGGCTGCGATCTTCCTTCTGATCGTCGTCGTACTGTCCGCGTCTGCCGGAGCCGTCCACGCCCAAGCCGCTACATCGACCAACCCGCAGCTGGATAGCGCGGGAAGTGGTCATTCGAGCCTTATCGGTGATCTAGTCAATGTATTCGGTTTGTCCATATGGGACTTTATATTTAACGCCCTTGCTATAGTCGCTTACGCCATACAAACCGTGATGAGTTTCGTACTGGCCTTGAGCGGCTTGTTCCTGAACTATTCCATGACATTGACCTTGCATATCAAGGAATTCGTCAATGCGACTCCGGCTGTATACGCCACATGGCGGGCTATCAGGGATATAAGCGGCTTGTTCATAATATTCTTCCTGTTGTATGCGGCAATACAGTTGATCTTAGGCCTCGAAAATCCTAAATTCGGCGGTTTGATCAAAAATATCGTCATAGCGGGCGTGCTCATAAATTTCAGCTTCTTCTTTGCCGGACTGGGAATAGACGCTTCAAATGTAGTATCCGTACAGTTATACAATGCTATCGCTCCGGCCAACAGTATCGCCGTATCTTCCGGGGATGCTTCAGAGCTAAATCCGTATAACGTCCAAAGCCATATCGGAGACGGCGGCATATCGAGCATATTCATGTCATCTCTGGGAGTTACGAAACTGTTCGACACCATGCACATGAGCCAACAGGCCAATGCCGCTCAAACTACCGGGAAATGGAGCGACCCCGTCAATATCTTGGTCCTGGAGGTTGTCGGTATAATGATCATGCTTACTGCGGCCATAAGCTTCACAGTCGCGGCCGCGGCTTTCGTGATCCGCTTCATCCTACTGATCGTGCTTCTGGCTTTTTCGCCTATATGGTTCATCTCTTTCATATCGCCGCAAGTGGCCGACTATGCCAAGACTTGGACCAATACTTACAAGAGCATGCTTCTATTTATGCCTGTGTATCTGTTGCTCATGTATATGGCCCTTAGCGTCCTGTCGCAAGGCGGACCGTTGTCATCCCTGCAAAACGCCCAGAAGCTTGCCAGCCTCAACGGCGCCCCGTGGTACGCCTCTTTCTTGGCCGTCGGCATCAATTCGGCTATCGTCATATTCCTGCTCAACCTGCCGCTAGTCGCGGCCGTGGCCATCGGCGGCAAAGCTACTAGCTTCATCAAAGCCGACAAACTCGGCGCCGGCGCGATGTGGAAGAGGTTGGGGAATCGCAGTTGGTCGACTACCCGACAGACAGCCCAGGGAGCCTGGAGAAACACTGGTGGTAGAGTGGCAAGTAGAGTTGCAAGAAGTGATGCATTTCAAACTTTTGCCGGAAAATCTATTATTGGCCAAGCAGCTCTTAAAACCACTAGAACTGTTAGCAGAGAATTTGACACGAAACTCGAAGCAAGAACCAAAAAACGCGAGGACTTTGCCAAATCTCTTAACAGAGCTGGTGCAACTGCTTATGCTGACCGACTATTTAGCTCCAAGCTAAATGCAACCATTAACAACCTATCCATGGCTGGTACTATAGGCAGGGCCAATCGTGTTGCCGCAGCAAATATCTTAACAGCGCGATCAGATGAGATTAAGACTGAGCTAGATAAGAAATCCTCTGAGTTGAGAAAACACCAAGCTGCAGCTACAGCGGCAGGAGGAGTTGGTAATCTGTCGCAATATGAAAAAGATAGAATTGATAAATTGAGCGGAACTAATACAAATGGTAATAATCCGGGCCTCACAAATGAAATTGCCGATTCACAGAGAGATCTAAATAATATACAAGGACAAGCAAATAATTTCCAAGCATCAACTGGCACTTCAATAAAAGACACCGGCAAACGTAAATATTAAATTAAAATGGACTTCACAAAAATAGAGGAACAATTAAAAAAAATCCCCGAAGAGATCAAGAAAGCCTTTTTCTCCGTAGACACTGCAATGCAAATCAGAGATATAGGTCAAAAATACGGTTTGCACTTGGATCAAATTGAAGATTTAGTAGAAGAAACCGGTCTTGCTATGATTGGAGTAAAACC
>JAGWJT010000034.1 GCA_028865615.1 Patescibacteria group bacterium
TGGTCGGCTTCATAGCCATCATGGCCAATATATTCACCCGTTCGTTGTGGTTCGGAGGCGGCAGGCGCGGAGGCAACAACAGGGAAGGAGGCGGCCAAGCCCAGCTCATATTGATGGTGGTCGGCCTGATATTCGTCATCCTATCGCCCATAGTGGCCCAGATCATACAGCTGGCCATATCTCGTCGGCGCGAATCGTTGGCCGATGCCGACGGCGCATTGCTCACGCGATATCCGGAGGGTCTGGCCAGTGCCCTAGAGAAGATCCAAGCCTATGACCAACCTATGCGGACCGCCAACAATGCCACGGCCCATATGTACATATCCAATCCTTTTGGCCCGCATGCCTATCGCGGCCTAGCACGCTTATTCATGACCCACCCGCCAACGGAGGAGAGGATAAAGGCTTTGAGGGATATGGAGTGAATAATTGTTAAGCAGCGTAAATACTGCTATATTCAGAGGCGCACGGAGGGTTCGCATAGCGGTCTAGTGCGCACGCTTGGAAAGCGTGTGTGGGGCAACCCACCGAGGGTTCGAATCCCTCACCCTCCGCCAGGCCAGATACTGATCATATAGGCTAGCCATCAGGGCGGCGAGTTTTTGGAGGAGTGAATCCGGTGCAGTGGTTTCGGTGCGCAATGACACTTCATTTTCGCATCGATTTGCAAATGAGAATTTTTGAGGTTTTTCAGACGAGAGTAAGCCGTATTATTGGATATTTTTCTCATTTGCAAAATGATGGAAATCGGACGCCTCCAAGCGCGTCTCATGAGGCATCATATAAACGCGCATGATAGAATGGCCTCTCCTATTCAAAGGACAATTCCATGGAACAAGAAGAACAAAAAACTGAAGAAAAGACAGAGCAGAAAGAAGCCAAGATAACGCGCGAGGGGCTGGTCACGGGCTCCAAGGTGCTTTTCAGCTATATGGGCAGATACAAGCGGCAGATATGGATATTGTCTGTCATGGGCATATTGTCCGCCCTAGGCAACGGCACCATACCGTTCATAGCCGGAAAATTCTTTGACGCTCTCACCAGCCCCGCCACCGTATCATTCCTGGGATATGCAATGGCATTGTACATAGCCATCCTCATCCTATGGGCGGTCATACAGCTCGTCACATATATCCTCGACTGGCGCATCAATATCATGAGCCAGTACTTCTCCAACACGGTATGGCTCGACTACCTGGCCAACGGCTTCGGATACCTGCTCCTCCTACCCATGTCCTTCCACAAGCGGAACAAGATGGGCGAAGTGGCAGGCAAGATCAATACCGCCGCCGGATCGCTGGAGACCATAGCGGGACAGATCGTCATAGACCTGGCGCCGCAGATATTGTCCATAGTCATAGCGGTGGCCATAGCCTTCTATATGAAATGGCTCCTTGGCGTCATCCTCGTCGTCGGCCTGCTCATATACATATTCGTCCTAGCCAATAAGATCCAACCTCTGGCCAGATACCAGAAGGAATATTACGACGTCATATTCAAGTCCGTATGGGGCGATAACTACGACGTGATCGGCAACGCTCTGGCGGTCAAGCAGGCCACGGCGGAGGATTTCGAGAGGAATAAGCTCAACAATAACTCTCGCAAGGCTCTGCCGCTCTGGATGCGCATGACCAAAGTCTGGGGCGATCTGTCTCTATACCAGCGCCTGACCATCCTCGCCACCCAGGTCCTCATATTCATATTGTCCGCCGTATACATACACGCCGGCACCATGACCATAGGCGAGCTCATAGCCTTCAACGCGTACGCTGCTATGATATTCGGGCCTTTCGTGACCATAGCCAGGCAGTGGCAGACCATCCAGAACGGCATAGTGAACCTCGATGAGACGGAAAAGATCTTGCGCTTGCCGACGGAGGACTATCATCCTGCTCGTGCCGAGAAGTTCGACATACGGGGCGGCGTTTCATTCAAGGGCGTGGATTTCAAATACGATGAAGGCAAGCCGGTCCTGGAAGGCATATCCTTCGAAGCCAAGCCCGGTGACGTGGTGGCCCTGGTGGGCGAATCAGGCGTGGGCAAATCTACTCTGGTCGATCTCATATCCGGCTATCACTTCGCAGATAAGGGGGAAGTGGACATAGACGGCCACGATATACGCAAAGTCGATCTGGTGGACTTGCGTGGCAAGATAGCCATAGTGCCGCAGGAGGTGGTCCTATTCAATGACACCATAGAGATGAACGTGAAGTACGGCAATTTCAAGGCCAGCGATGCCGCCGTGCGCGAAGCTGCCAGGAAAGCCGACGCCGCCGGATTCATAGAGAAATTCCCGGATAAGTGGAAGCAAGTGGTAGGCGAGAGAGGTATAAAATTATCCGTCGGTCAGAAACAGCGAGTGTCTATTGCCAGAGCGGTACTTCGCGACCCTGTCATCCTGATCCTGGACGAGCCGACTTCGGCCCTCGATGCCTCTACGGAAAAGACCATAACGGATTCCCTGAATGAGCTCATGCGGGGGAAGACCACATTCATCATCGCTCACCGTCTCTCAACTGTCCGCCGCGCCGATCTCATCCTCGTCTTCAAGGAGGGAAAGATCATAGAACGCGGCCGGCACGACGAATTACTGAAGATCCCAGGCGGCGAATATCGCAGGTTGTATGAGCTGCAGATAGGGTTGCATCAGTGATATAATAGAGGCATGAAAAAGTGGTATTTTATTTCGCCACTGTTGCTCCAGAAGCTCATATATATTCTACACTTCGCGCGAGCGGGCTTTCTACGACGAGAGCGGCTGGAGGCAGTATTTCTATGGTGGAGCCTTCTTCCGGGCCTGGGGCGCATATCCTGTCCGAGTGGGCATGTATGATTATTCAAAGGCCATGCCGCATCATGAGGGCATCATCCGCGACGGCGGCTCGGTGTGCATATTCCCGGAGGGCCGGACCACCAAGGATGGGAATATAGGCGAGGGCAAAGGCGGCGTGGCCTATCTAGCCTGGGCCACCGTCCAGATCCGCCGGCGCCCCCCCCGCCCTCGCCCGATGAATTCAAGGCCTATGCCAACCGCGTCATGGATGCCATAAGGGGGTTGTCTGCAGAAATGGTGGCTAGTTAAGATTTGATGAATATGGTATAAGAACATAACTATGACATACAGCGTCATACAAAACTCGCATCATCACGCCGACTCTATATCGAGAGCTGGCTTTTGTGATGCGTCCTGAATATATCCTATCTGAACGACATTCATGACAGATGCGAGCTCTGGATGGAGCTCGTTTCGTTTTGGCTGCATGCCGGGCCGGACGGAAAGACAAATAGGCATATAGTTCCTTGAAATATGAAAACATCGAAAGTCAGCGTATTGTTGCCCAGGTTCGACAAGATAGGCCTGGTGCCGGTGGTCGTTCAAAACGAGAATAACGGAGCCATACTCATGTTGGCCTATGCCGACAGACGGGCTCTGGAAGAGACCTTACGGACTGGTCTCGCACATTTCTATTCACGGTCTAGAGAGAGATTGTGGAAGAAAGGCGAGACGTCCGGCAATGTCATGAGGGTGGCGGGCGTGTCTATAGATTGCGACGGTGACGCCGTGATCTATCGAGTCGTCCCGGCTGGCCCCGCTTGTCATACTGGCAAGGAATCCTGCTTCTGGAGATCGGTCATCGGATCCAGCCTGGACGCAGAGCATGGGGATCTAAAGACGGAGATGATCGAAGTCTGCGTAGGTTTGGCCGGCGTATCGTAGATCCGGCACGCGAGCATCACAGCCCGGCGGCACAGTCTGCCGGGCTTTTATGTTTGTATTTGTACTCAAGAAGTGATAAAGTATCTTCATAGCTCTTTCGCAACCACAACATCCAAGTCCGGTTCCTTCGCTATAAACGCGGAGGGTTGGGGCCGGACAAGCCGTATGGCAGGATGGCTCTTGCGCGAGTGAGAGTCCGGCGTCCCCCGTAATCATGGGATAACCAATGTCGCTTCGCAGAAGGCCTGAGTTGGTATGAGCGCGCGCACCATATGCGCGCGAGTAAGGTGGCACCGCGGAAGAAGTCCGCCCTTACGGCACTATTTCATATAGCGCCTTGAGGGCGGATTTTCGTGTCCGCGCTAACTACAACAACGAAAGGAATAAATATGAAAAACGAGAGAAAGTCTGTGCACTATGTTCAGATCAACGGTTTGCATTCGATCGAACTGACTAATGATGAATGGTATCAAGACAGGGATGTGATATCAGCCGTATCCGAATATATGCGGGAACATGGGCGTGTCTATATGGATGACAAAGCCAAATGCGATGTCCTGGATAAGTTCGGCACGAGGCTGCTCATACGGACGGCGCGCTTCATAGCGGCTGCCGTGGAAGACGATATCAGCGACGCTTATATCAGCGAGGATAAGCGCTATGCTCTGGAGTTCATAGTCGGCGTCCTGAAGGTGAGAGTGCGTAATCCGAGACACAAGGAGGCTTTCATAGACATGGAATTCAGCCCAAAAAATAGGCGCATCCGTTTTCTCGTGGGAGAGAGGCTATGAATAAAATCCAACCGCATGTCACGCCGATTCTACAGTCTGTGGATGCTCAAGCTCGCAGCGTCTTGCCGACTGGCCGCCTAAAGTTTGAAGATCGCAAGGTTTTCCATGAAGCGATGGTGATCGTTCACAAGGCTTCAGCCGTCAGACAGACTGGCGTCTATACGGAATGGATACCGATGTCAGATGCCGATACAAAGGCTTTGCTCATCGCCATGTCTAGTAGCGGTTGATGATCTGTATCACAAGAGGAGTCCTCGGATTCCTCTTTTTGTTATACTGTCATCATGTACAAAGCCCTCACAGCCCAACAATTCAAGGAGATGTTGTCCTTGCCGGAGGATTATCACATCGACGGTTTGTTGACTTATGGCGCATGGGACGAGCCGAAGCATCACGCGAAGCTGTGCAAGGCATTGGACGGGCTGGGGATACGATACGGATCGAAGGTCTTGGGCGGTTTTCTACAGCATGCCTTGGAGATAGAGACTGGCGGCAAGAGATACTGGTTCTCCGTCATGTACGGAGGAGCTTTGCTCTCGGAATACTTGCATCTCGCCTGTTTATTCGGTTCCAAGAAGAATATACACATAGGCAGTTGCGGCGGACTTTATCCAGAGATGGAATCGTTGGATCTGCTCATACCGACTTGGAGCTACGGCAATGAGAGCACGACCAGGATATATGACAGGGGATCGGAGGATTTCAAGCATTACCCGGACGCCGGTTTGTCCGCTGAACTCGATGATAAGCTTGGCGGCAAATACCAGTTGCGCAAGGGTCCAGTCGTGTCTATCCAAGCCATGATGGGCGAGACTTTCGATGATGTAAAATCTTGGTCCGAGCAGGGATATTATGGCGTCGAGATGGAGACGGCCACGGTCTTCTCCGTATCCGGGCATTTCGGAGTCCCGGCGTCGGCTCTGCTATATGTGTCGGACAATCTGATCAAGGGCCAGACTGTTCACGATGCCAGCCACGTCATGCAAGCGGGACAGAGAGACATCGTGAAAGATGAAGTGTATAAAGTCGGCATATCTGTCTTATTGAGCTGAATATGCGTCATGTGTGTGCTAGCATGTCTCATCATGAAAATAGTAGCCATAGGCGGAGGTGAGATAGGCAGGCCGGGGTATCCTGTCGAGACGACGAAGATAGACAGGAAGATCGTCAGGTTGAGCGGCAAGAAGAAGCCGCGGTTGCTCTTCATACCGACGGCGAGCTCGGATTCTCTAGGATACGCGGAGGCAGTCAAGAAGCATTTCGGCGGCAGACTGGGTTGTCGCGTCGATGCTCTGTTCCTGATAAGGCAAAAGCCTAGCCATAGGGAGATCAGGGATAAGGTGATGAAGTCGGACATCATATATGTCGGAGGCGGCAATACCCTCAAGATGATGAATATCTGGCGGCGCTATGGAGTGGATGATCTGCTCATGCAAGCGGCCAAGGAAGGTATAGTGCTCTCCGGATTGAGCGCGGGAGCCATATGCTGGTTCCGGTGGGGCAGCTCGGATTCCAGGAAATTCAAGGACCCCAAGGCCAAATTCATCCGCGTGACCGGGCTCGGGATCATACCGGCTCTGTTCTGTCCGCATTATGACCACGAGAAGTCGCGCCGCCCTGACCTCAAGCGGAGGATGAGGCGCAATCCGGGAATAGCCATAGCCGCCGACAACTGCGCCGCCATAGAGATAGTAGACGGTGCCTACAGGATCATATCGTCCAAGAATAAAGCCAATGCTTATAAAGTATATTGGCGCGGTGGAAAGTATCATGAAGACGTCATAGAGAAAAAGAAGGGTTTTGTGCCGGTGGAAGGATTGCTAGACAAGCGCAAGAGATAGATAATGTTGTAGATAGAACTACCATGATCATTTTCCTCAACGGCTCGATAAATGCGGGTAAAAGCACGGTTGCAAAGCTGTTGGCGAAGCGGTTGCCGGATTGCGCCCTCGTTGAGATAGACGCTCTACGAGAGATGATAGAGTGGATGCCCATAGACCGGGCCGTGCCTATCAATCTGGAGAACGCGGTCGCGGTCATACGCAATTTCGTCGGGCGGAAGATGGATGTCATAGTCCCGTATCCTCTCTCGCAGAAGAATCACGACTATTTGACCGATGAGCTGAAGGATCTGGACACGGATATCCGCGTCTTCACGCTGGCACCCAGGCTGGAGAAGGCCTTGACCGACCGCGGCGGCCGCGAATTGTCGGATTGGGAGAAGGAAAGGGTCAAGCACCATTACGACATAGGCATACACAGCCCGTCATTCGGGGAAATCATAGACAATTCTGATCAGACGCCGGAGGAGACGGCTGTATATATCCTGAAGAAAATAGATGAAC
>JAGWJT010000035.1 GCA_028865615.1 Patescibacteria group bacterium
TTCAAGTGTTCGTTGACAGTGGGCACATTGACGTCAAATAGTCTAGCGATCTGTGCTTGCGTCGCCCAGATCGTGTCTTTCTCTATATCCGCTCGGAGTTCAACATTGCCGCGCTTGTGCTATCATATGGCATATTATTGACGATAAATTATCTCGACTGATAAGATATCTCCAGGCCGTCAATACAATAAATCAACAAACAGCATATGCGCAAAATATTTCTTTTCATGATGGTCAGCCTCGACGGGTACTTTGAAGGCGAGAATCACGACCTGTCGTGGCACAATGTAGACGCCGAGTTTAACGACTTCGCACACAAACAGAACAATGGTCTGGATACGATCCTGTTCGGTCGGCGAACCTACGAGCTCATGGCGGGTTACTGGCCTACGCCGGAAGGCATGCGCGATGATACAGAGACAGCCAAGTGGATGGATACTGCGCGAAAAGTGGTGGCATCCGAGCCGTTCACGCCCGTCTGGAATAACACGACTGTCGTGAGCGAGGATGTGATCGGCAAGATCGCAAAGCTCAAACAGGAAGCCGGTACCGACATCGTCCTTCTGGGCAGCAACATGCTGTGTGTGAGCCTCATGGAAGCGGGACTTATCGACGAATTCCGCTTGATGTACAACCCGGTCGCGATCGGCAAGGGCACGCCACTTTTCGCCGGACTTTCCAAACCGTTCAAGTTCGATCTGCTCCATTCACGCGCCTTTACATCAGGAAACACCCTGCTTACATACGCGGGTAAAAGAGTCTAGAATCCGCTCCCGCCGAACATCTGGTCGAACATGGCTTGCTGTTCCTGGAACATCTTCTGCTCCTGCTGGAAGAAATCCTGCATGGCCTGGAATTGGGCCTCTGACTGCTTGTCCAAAGCCGTGATATCGGCCTGGGTGAGCGGCGTAGTGGTCGAGAATGTCTGCCACTTGCCGTTACGGTAGACCGATGAGACCTCGCCGGAATAATTCTGCGGCAGATTCATCTCCACCCGCACTCCCCCGCCCGGCAGTTGGTAAGTATTGACGTACGGAGAGCCGTTCGTAGCGGCATACGCCGTGCCCGCCATGGCTATGGCGCCAATCAGACCAGCCAATGGATATATGAATGTTTTCTTCATAGGAAATATGTAGCTAAAAATGGCTTGTAATACGACCTATATTTCTATTTACGAACGACTCGGAATAATGGTGCAGGCTTTTTCCTTAGATCAATTAGATCAATTAGAAATTAGATCAATTCTTCGCCTTTCTCCTATGTATCATGATCTGATTTCCATCCGGATCCTCTATGAGCATCATATTGCACGGCGGGCCATCGTAGGGCTCGTCCATCAGGAACTTCACTTCCTTGGCTTTGAGCTCTTTCATGGCCGCATCGAAATCTCCGTCCAATTCCAGAGCCACTGTGGCGCCCGTCTTGCCCGGCTTGAAATTCTCGGCGCCCATGCCTATGGCCAGCGTGTCTGGGCCTATGTTGTACTCTATGAATGCATATCCGTCGCCCTCGAATTCGGAAGTAGCTTTGAGCCCCAGCACGCCCTCATAGAAAGCCCTGGCGCGCTTGACGTCGGTCACGGCATAGGAGGCGAAGGAGAATGAGGTGAATTTCATAAGCAGATTATACCACCTATTCAAGAATTGACAATAACATATAAATAATGTTACAATGAGCCCAGAAAGAACACAACATATGGATAGAACCAATCGAGAAAGAATCAAAGAACACAAGAAGGACTGCTCCGAGATGATTGAAGCTATCGAAGCGGTCGGTGGTGTTAAAGGTGATCGACTAAAACAGATATTCAGCCGGATACTGGATCATGAAAGACTTATGGCGATCGAGGATTGTGCCTACGTCAAGTTCACCGGTGAAAATGCCGGCCGCTTGCAGAATGGGTATTATGCGTTCATGGAATTTGCCAGTCAAATGCTCGTGGAACTAAACCGCGGCGGCTTGAGGAAAGAATTCATGGTCCATGCAAAAACATTCAAGCGCATGATCCGTGAATTCGAAGCTCCTCCGTATTCGCTCAAAGACGCCCGTGCTGATCTGCAGCGCGAGTTCCCAAACATAAGCTAGCGCTATTCACACGTCCGGACCTTGATGGTCCGGACGGTATTTTATACCTTTATCCTCTCGAACAACCACCCGCCCAGAGCAACGAACAAGACCGCCACGCCGTATAGGACGATGAAATCGGTCCAGAGGGAGTATTGCGCCACTAGGGCGAGGGCGCCGCGGAGGCCGTCGACGCCGTAGGAGAGAGGATTGACGAAAGCTATCCATTGGATCCACACAGGCGCGGAGGTCAGTGGGAAGAGCGCGCCGGAGAGGAAGAAGAGCGGCATATTGACCAGGTTCACTATGAGGCCGAAGCCCTGCATGTCTTCCATGGTCGAGGCTATGGCCGTGCCGAAAGCCGTGAAGACCAGAGCTATGCCGAACATGAATAAGAGCGCCGGCAGGACATATGCGATATCCGGCCTGAAGCCTATAGCCACCGTGATGACGAAGACGATGACACCTTGCAAGAATGCCGTCGTGGCGCCACCGAGCGTTCTGCCCAGCATGATCCATATGCGCGACACGGGCGCTACCAGCGTCTCTTTCAGGAATCCAAACTGCTTGTCCCATATGAGCTCGATCCCGGAGAATACGGCCGTAAACATGATTGACATGGCTATGATACCTGGCGACAGGAATTGGATATAGTTACCGCCGCCCGCCTTGGCGAATACGGGCCCGAAGCCGAAACCAAGAGCTACCAGAAATACCACCGGCTGACCGAGCGAACCTATCATACGCGATTTCGAGCGGAAATAGCGCTTCACTTGGCGCAACCACAATATGTACATCGCGTATATAGTGTTGGATTTCATTTAGGTCAATTAGATAATTAGAAATTAGACCAATTCTTGTCTATCGTTTTCCTCCTCTCCACATCCTCCTCATATTGCGCATCTGATCCATGCCGCTTCCCTCTTCTTCGCGGATAGTTCTGCCGGTGAGCTTGATGAATGCGTCCTCGAGCGATGCCGTCCCCGCCGACTGTATTATGCTCTGCGCCGTACCGTCGGCCACTATCTTTCCATGATCGATGATAGAGACATGTTTGGCCACGCGCTCGGCTTCTTCCATGTAGTGGGTGGTGAAGAAGACGGTCAGCCCACGCTCGTCGTTCAACTTCTTTATGTATTCCCATATGTGATTCCTGGTCTGCGGGTCGAGGCCCGTAGTCGGTTCGTCCAAGAATAATACAGCCGGCGTATGCAGGAGTCCGCGGGCTATCTCCAAGCGTCGCTTCATGCCGCCGGAAAAAGTCTTTACCAGATGATCCTTGCGATCCCACAGCTCGACAAAGTCCATCATATCCTTCACTCGGCCCGGCGTCTCCGCGCGCGGCACACCGTAAAGTCCGGCGTGGAAGAACAAGTTCTCATAAGCCGTCAATTCATCGTCGAGCGAAGGATCTTGGAAGACGATGCCGAATGAGTGCCTGACTTCTTCAGGATTCTTGACCGGGTCGTAACCGTTAACGGTAATCGAGCCGGCGGTGGGTCTCACAAGAGTCGTCAACATCTTAATCGTAGTCGTCTTCCCCGCCCCGTTCGGCCCCAAGAAAGCGAACATCGAACCGGCAGGAACGCTGAACGATACTCCTTGGACGGCCTTGACCGCCTCATATTCCTTGACCAGGTCTTTGACTATGATGCTGTGATCCGCGGCGGGCATGTTATAAGTGTATCAGGAGATTGATTATAGCAACCGCGGCGATAATAGCCCATATGAGATTGAGCCAGAACGGCTGATAGTCACGCTTGACCCATGTCTCTATGGTCACGCCCAAGGCGCCTGTCAGATTGAGGCCTTGATACCAAAGACTGGTTGGCGGCAGAACGCCGAAGCTCACCAGCACGTACGCAAGAATGGTCGCCACCACGCCGTACCAACCTATTATGCCTATAGCATGATGCTTCATTTCGTAGATTCGATGAATTCCTTGAGCACTATGGCATGCGTATGCTCCGTGTCTTTGGCGCCATAAACAAAAGTCACAACCGGCTCCTTTGAGATTATTTTCTTGAATGCGTCGACGGCCGCGCTATTCTTCTCCAGTTCCTCGCGGTAGCGCCTGCTGAATTCATGCCACTTCCTGGGGTCATGGCCGAACCAGGTGCGCAAAGCCGGCGAAGGCGTCACGCCCTTCTCCCAATAGTCTATCCTTGCCTTCTCCTTCGACACCCCGCGCGGCCACAGACGATCCACCAGAATGCGGTAGCCGTCATCAGTCGAAGCTGGCTCATATACTCGTTTGAGGTGTATGGTTGTCATTCAAGTCTTTAAGGTTCTCACTTCATCATCTCTGCAAAGTTATGATCAACGATATCAAGCTTATCACCGCCAGTATAGACAGTAGCACCGTCAATCCCCGCTTCCTGAAAACAGTCATGTGGCCCGTCACGCGGTAGGCATAGAAGACGAAGACCGCCGTAGCGGCGAAGGCGATAGCCGCCACATTCTCTATGAAGAGGAACATTCCTGCGCCGGCCACTAGGCCGTTCGACAGGGCTATGCCTATGCCCGATACGCACAGAGGCGGCATTAGTGACACCGCTATAGCCACGCCGGCCAGATTCTCCGATATGCGCGGCTTGATCATCGCCAACGCGCCCACCAGACCGGAAGCCAGAGCCACGACTATATCCAATATGCCAGGCGTCGTCCTGGCCAATATCTCCGCGTCCAAAGCCTTCATGGGCGACACCATCGTTATGACTGCTGAGCTCAAGACCGCGAATATGACGCTTACGATGAGGAGTACCGCCGCCCTCCACACATATGATCTATTCTGAAATGAGATGCCCGCCGACAGCTTCATGATGGGCCACATGATCGGCGATATGATCATGCCGCCTATGATGACGGCCGGTGAATTCATCAGGAGCCCCAAAGTGCATATGACCATGGCCGCGGCCAACAAGGCCAAGAAGCTCTCCGTGAAGCGGCTGTTCTCGTCTATACTCCGCATGAACTTGTCGTGCTCCTCGAAGGAGGTGTCCTTGGCGAATATGCTGTCGCGTATCTCCCCCGCAGCGTTCTGCCTGGCATCGCGGAATATCTGCTTCATGTCGATCGGCATAGCAAGACTATATCACATTTAGTCAGGTTTTTTCAGGCACGTGCTCCTGCGTATGCGGCAAAAACGGCCGCTTCCACCAACGGATGCCGGCCTCTGCCGCCTTCTTGCGCTCACGCTCGAACAAGTAATGGTCCAGAGTGAAGACTTCCGGTTTGACCAAGAGCGACAGCGATATGCCGTAGAGCATCAGGTGCGGCCAGACTAGTTCTCGGAAATAGAGCAGCGATAGAGTGATATAAAACAAGCTGATGATGACAGTGAGACGCATCTCGAAGCCGATCATGATGAAGAAGCCGATGGCAAATTCGGCCAAGCCGGCCCCCAATACCACCAGGAGCGGATCCGACGGGAATAGCCAGTGGAATTGCGTCAGATGCCAGTCCGTGACCACGCGCGCGGTCATGGCCGGATGCAGGAACTTGACGGTGATGGCGGCGTAGATGAGAGCTATGCCATAGAATATGCGCACTATGGAAGTCTCATAATCGCGAAATTTCGGGAATCGTCGGAGAGCGCCGAACATGAGCCGATCTAGAGACCATTTCCTCATGCCAAACAAGACCAGTACTATCATCTCGCCCAAGTAATTGAAATAGGTCATGAGATACAGGCCGAACTTCCAGTAGCCTATAGTGAAGACCGCCAGCGCCGCCGCGGCCGCCAGCTCCGTCAGAAATCCGAAAGCGATCATGCCGCTCGCCGCAAAAAGGACGCCCCGCATGAGCCAAGGCAGGGGCATGGCATTGAGCGACAGCTCCGGGCCGAGGAAGCTCCATGACAGGGCCGAATAGAAGAAAGCCGCCGCTATGGCCGCCCTCACGAATATAGGGCCCATGAATGACAGCCTCTCAGGCGCACGGTGCAACCAGTAGCCCAGACGCGTCCGGCGGAACAAGAAGTTTAGCAGATATACAACCAGTACGCCGAGCACCACATATATAGTGATGCGCAGATCTGCCGGCCTGGTCAAAGCCGTCAGCGCATAGGCGCTGGGCGGACCATTCAGCTGAGCCCAGAAATAGTCTGTCGGCAAAACATACGCTTCA
>JAGWJT010000007.1 GCA_028865615.1 Patescibacteria group bacterium
TTGAAGGGGAAGAGGTATTTGAAGCGAAAGAAAGCTTGAAGCCTACTCGACCTTGACCGCGGTGCCGTAGCAGAGGACTTCGGTGACGAAGTGCGGTGACGCGAGTGCGGTTGACTTGTTGCAGGGAAAGTGGTACTACAAGTGCAAGCGGGTCTTTGATAATGAATCTTTGTTGCAAGGACCCGTTCCACCAAAAACGAAAGGAAAGTTATGAAAACGAAATACTGGTGTTGGATGGCTTGGATCCTTGTGATCCTGAGCCTGATTCTGGTGCTGATATTCCGAAACTCGGTCGGTCAGCGCCTGCCGGGGTTGGCATTCTGGTTGATGATCATGGCTATGTGCTTGACCGCGGTCATCACTGCCGTCGTCTATGTCGCCAAAAGCAAAAGGGGAAAGAAAAAGGACCGAAAATGGACAAAAGTGATGACAGTCGGAATCCTGACCATCGTCATCCCTGTAGCCGTGCCGATGTCATTGCAAGCATCGCAGGGTGATGTTATGGCCGGCTTCAAGCTGGCATCGGCGGAAGGGGATTACGTCCTGACGCCGATAGACGGAGGTCCGAGCATAACCATGCCGGTAGGATCCGTCTCCATAAACAAGGAAGGGAATGTCATCAGTACGCCCGACGGGGATTTCCATATCCTAAATGAGCCGTCTGGCGCGATCCTGTTCCGGAGCAGTGATGGGACTATATACACAGCCAACCCGCAGTTGGCGTTGTGCGTAGTGGTGCTCGTGGTCATCGCCGTCGGCATCATCGGATATGCCGGCTGCCAGGCATATCGTTGTGCAACGAACATCATCGACAACTACACCAACCAGATGGGTAGCAACATGGTGATCGCGTCGGCGGTTTCGGTCCGCACAGGCGCAGGGTCTGGGATGTTCGCCCTGCCGACTTTGGCGAACTTGTCGACCAATGCGGCTGATGGCCAACGTCTAAGACAGACGATGATATTGCCGACCGGCTGTAGTTTGACGCTGTCCAACATGGAAGATAAGGAGTGGATAGCAAATCTCGACTCCGGGACCACGAACGTCTTTGGAGATCTGGTGCCGCAGGAATTTCTGCTGCAGATAGATCCGACCAATTCGTTCATGACTATGCCGGACGGCGACCGGATGCCGTGTTGTCTTCAAGCCAGCACGAATATGGTCGATTGGCGGAACGTGACGCTTGTGGTCTTGGCATGGCCAGGCATGGCCTATGGTTCGGTTGCCAGTCTGACGACGGTGACACTCACCTCCAAGGCCGACGGTTTGCGGCCGTATGCGACCAATTGGCTCCAGTTCGCCGGCGATCAGGTTGTGTTTTCAAACAGTCTGGACGGTCCACCGATCATCGGGTCGGAAAGATGCTACCTGCGGTTGGCAAAGCCGCTGCCGTAGCGAGGCTGAAAAGAAAGCTTGACAAATTATTGCATTCATGCTAGCATAGCTGGCATGAATGCAGTTCTTTCCATCAACGTGTGCCGGGTATTCAACCCGGTTCGAAACTACATTGAACGCTCTATTGAAGCCGGCCACGCGCTTCCTTGGAGAGTCAGTCATTTGCCGACTGAATACGGCGTCAATGCCATAGGCTTGGTTGACAGCACCGGCAAGCCAGTATTCATCAACCAAGACATTGCAAGCGCCAGAGCGTATGCAAAGTTCATCAATGAAGAGTTTGCGTAACTCTCTTGATCAACCCTTTCACATCGAGTCGGTCTTTGAACGGCCGGCTCTTTTTATATTTTGTATTCAGCCATTTGATATCCTTATTCCTTTTGAACCACGTCATCTGTCTCTTTGCGTACTGGCCTATGGCGGTGGCGAGCTTGGCCGTGAATTCTTGCCTGGACAGGCGGCCGCGCAGGTGTAGCGCCATGTAGCGATATTCCAAGCCCAGCTCTTCCATGCGCTTCCAGGAGAGGCCGGCTTTGTGGAGCCTCGCCGCTTCCGCCAGCATGCCTGCGCGCAGGCGCCTAGCCAGGCGTTTGGCGATGCGGCTACGTAGCTTGTCCATAGGCATTTTGATGCCTATGAAAATCGGGTTATAATGATACCGGAGGACTGGCACAGAGCTGTGTCTGCTCGGCTTGTGCAATGCAAGCCTTTCGTCGCCGACACCGTGTCGCTGGTCCTCCATCTGATCTTTTCTTGTGAAGCTCGAGACCTCGATCGCTCGGATGATCCTCCGGGCGTTATTTTTTTCCGAATTGTTGGCGGCCATGTCGCGAGCGCGCGGCGGGTCTAGTCTTTTCAACATCGCCATAAGATGTGCGGCGCTTTTCTTTTCCAGTTCGGCTCTCAATTTCTTGTCCGCCGGCACGGCCGGGAAGTCGTCGTCCTTGAATATGGCATCGATGTAGAAACCGGTGCCGCCGCAGACGATAGGCAGTTTGCCGCGCGAAAGTATGTCGTCTATGGCTTTGCGGGCCAGTGTGCGATATTTGACCGCCGTGAATGATAGTCGCGAATTGGCGGGCACGCGCGGATCGGCTACGTCGAGCAGGTGGTGCCTGACGCCGCGCATTTCTCGTTTTGTGATCTTGCCCGTGCCTATATCCAGGCCGCGATATACCTGTCTAGAATCAGCCGAGATCACTTCGCCATTGAGGCGCTTGGCCAGACGCGCGGCCAGATCGCTCTTGCCGCTGGCGGTCGGGCCGACGATGACGAGGACATTTTTGGATTCAGGATTCATGATTCAGGATTCAAGGATATAAGCTCATCTTGAATCTTGAATCCTGCTTCTTGAATCTGCTATCTGTGCCGGGAGGGAGAATCGAACTCCCATGGATTGCTCCGCACGATTTTGAGTCGTGTGCGTCTACCAATTCCGCCATCCCGGCGCATAATGAGTCTATACGAATCGCTGCCTTAATTCAACTTGCCAGCGGCCAAGTCTATCGTATCGCCGTCCGGTTTCGGGCCGGAATAGGCGGCATATGATACGGGGTGCAGCTTGACGCCGGACAATGCCGCGCGCGGCTTGCCGTCAGGGCTGTCCGACATCCGGCTGAAATCGAGCTCCGCTATCTCGCCGTGCATGACGTCCGGCTGGAAATATTGGTCGAAGACCAAGTTGCCGAGGGAGTAGACCACGGGCACATCGCCTATCCACTCGTTGTTTTCGACGACGTGCGGGTGGGCGCCAATTATGGCCGTGGCCCCGGCGTCGGCCATTTGTTTGGCGATCTTGTGCTGCAATGCATCGGAGCTCGTAGCGTATTCGTCGCCCCAATGAGCCATGACTATCACGGGGTAGCCTTGGCCATGCAGTTTCTCTATGTCCGATATGATGTCGTTCAGGCCCGGATAGAATTCATGGTAGCCGACAAATGCTATAGGCACGCCTTTGGCCATGATGATCCGATAAGTCCCCGGCTTATTCAACGGGTCGCCGAACCATCCTATGCCGGCGTCGGAAAGCCAGGACCGCGTCTCGTCGAGGCCGGCTTGGCCGCGGTTGAAAGTATGATTATTCGCCAGGCTGACGGCCGTAAAGCCGGCGTCAGCCATGGCGCCGACCACCGCCGGTTCGAATGCGAATGACAGGACCGTAGTGATCCTGCCCGAAGGCAGGACGGTCTTGGAAGAGGTGGCGACTATGGGTCCCTCGAGATTGGCGATAGCGATGTCGGCGCTCTTCATGAGCGGGGAGATGTCATTGAAAAGCCAGTCATAGCCATGATCGTTCCCGAGCACGCGCACATAACGGTCGAACATCATGTCTCCGCCGATGAGGATCCTGACTTCCGATGGGTCATTGACGGTCACTTTTGGTTGAGAAGGACTGTTCGAAACCGAAGATGGAAATGTATTTGATGATTGGGCCGTCAGATTTATCCGCCTGGGAATATTTGCCAATGCCAGCGCGGCTTCTTTGAAGCCGGATGTGCCCATCCACACGACACCTGCCCCAAACGTGATTGCCAGAATCGACCATATGATTGTATTGACCCTGCCCATGATTGAAGTATAGCGCAAAAAAGCCGCGACACGGCCGTTTTCATAATAGCTCTGATTCTGCTACAATCATGATATGTCAACGCCTTTCGCCAACGACGCTATATTTTGGATAGAGACAGGCAAGATAAGCCCGAACCCGTATCAGCCCAGGCGCGAGTTCGACGAGGCGGCCTTGAAGTCGTTGGCCGAATCCATACGCATGTACGGCGTGCTGCAGCCTCTGGTCGTGACGCGCAAGGAGGTGTTCAATGACGCAGGCGGTATGACCGTCGAATACGAGCTCATATCCGGCGAACGACGCCTCAGGGCGTCCAAACTGGCCGGATTGTCCCAAGTGCCGGCTTTGATCAGGAGCGGGGAGCAGAGCGCCCGCGAGAAGCTGGAGATCGCTATCATAGAAAATCTTCAACGCGAGGACATCAACGCCGTCGAGCGGGCGCGGGCTTTCAACCGATTGGTCAAGGAATTCGGCTTGAAGCAGATCCAAGTGGCGGACAAGGTCGGCAAGAGCCGCGAGTACGTAGCCAATACTCTGCGCATCCTGTCTCTGCCTGACGATATGCTCACGGCCCTCGAAGAAGGCAAGATATCGGAGGGTCATACCAGGCCTCTGCTCATGCTCATAGACAAACCCGAAGAGCAGACAGTCTTATTCAAAGAGATCATAGCCAACAAGCTCACCGTCCGCGAAGCGGAGTCGTTGGCCAGACGGGCGGCCACGGAGCGCATCAGGAACAAGGACAAGTATCTGGATCCGGCCATCATCGAACTGGAAAAGGATTTTACCGAGACTCTTGGTACGCGCGTCAGGATAGAGAAAGGCAAGGAGGGGGGCAAGGTGACTATAGACTTTTTCTCGTCGGAAGACCTGCGAGCGCTACTGGATAGATTGGGGAAGGATGGCAAGAATAATGCGAATGCTACGAATAGGGACAATGCGAATCTACAAAATAATGCGAATGCTACGAATAGGGACAATGCGAATCTACAAATAGACGCGGATGCTGCGAATAGCGCGGTCGACGACAGGGCGCCGGCCGAAGCGGTCAAAGAGGAGAATGAGGATATATATTCTCTGAAAGATTTTTCCTTATAGATAAAAGCCGCTGCAGAGGTACAGTCTACTTGGCGAGCTTCTTCCTGGCAAATCCGCGGGTCTTCTTGGGCTCCGCCAATATGGCCAAAGCTCGTTCGAGAGCGATGTCATATGGACTGTCGCCGCCTTTGAGCGAACGGAAATCGCCGTCTCGAACTATATACGGCCCGAAGCGGCCTATGGAGGCCGTGATATCCTTGCCGGTCTCAGGGTCGGAACCTAGGACGCGCGGCAGGCTCAAATATTTCATGGCATCCGCTACGGTCACCGTCGACGGATCCTTGCCCTTTGGTATGGACGCTTTCTTTGCCTTGATCTTTGCTTTTGAAGTTTCAGTTTTGATTTTTGATTTTTGACCTTTGACTTCTTGGCCGAGCTGAACATATGGCCCGAACCTCCCATTCAAGACGAATATAGGAAGTCCCGTGGCCGGATCATTGCCGATGGGTTCGTCTTTTTTGAATTCATGGCCTTCTATGGTGAGAGCCCCGTCGCAATCCGGATAGCGCGAGCATGACAGGAATCTGCCGCCGCGGCCGAGCTTGATGATCATGGACGAGCCGCATTTCGGACACTTGAACTTCGGGTCGGCTTCGCCCAAGTTGGTGACTTTGTCCAACTTGTCTTTGGCTTTGATTTCCTTGATGAAAGGCTTGTAGAAGTCGCCGAGAGTCTTGGCGTACGGACGCTTGCCCGTAGCTATGTCGTCGAGCTGGTTCTCCATGTCGGCTGTGAAGTCGTCGCCTATGTAAGAAGGGAAATTATCTTCCAAGAACGTAGAGACGACGTCGCCGGTATCGGTGGGTTTGAGGGAGCGGTTCTCCTTTTCGACATAGCCGCGGTCTTCGATGGTCTTGGTGATGGTGGCATATGTGGAAGGCCTGCCTATGCCGCGCTTCTCCAGCTCTTTGATGAGGCCCGCTTCCGTGTATCTGGCCGGCGGTTGGGTCTGTTTGGCGGTCGCATCTATCGATACCAGATCCAGCGGTTCACCCTCGGCGCATTTCGGCAGGAGGACTTCTTCGCCGTTCGATTCTGGGTCGGCTTTGAGCCAGCCGTCAAATATGATGCGCGAGCCGGTGGCTTCAAATGGCGGAAAAGATTCCTTTTCTGCCATGATCGTGCCGATCACCTTTGTGCGCGCCAGCTTGGCGTCGGACATTTGGCTGGCCACGGCTCTCTGCCATATCAGGCGATACAGCCTCTTCTGCTCGTCGTTGTGGCCGGCATTCTTGACCGAGGCATGAGTGGGCCGGATGGCTTCGTGGGCTTCTTGGGCGTTCTTGCTCTTGCCTGCGTATGTCCTGAATTGCAGGTATTCTTTGCCGTAGTCTTTCTCTATGACCCCGGCTATCTGGCCGAGGGCCTGTTTGGACAGGATAGTAGAGTCGGTGCGCATATATGTGATATGGCCGGCCTCATAAAGCTTCTGGGCTATACCCATGGTTCTGGACGGCGAAAAGCCAAGTCTGGTGGAAGCAGTCTGCTGCAAAGTCGAGGTTATGAAAGGGGCACGCGGTGAGCGTTTGACTTCGGATTCGTCGATCTTGACGATGTGCCACGGATTGGACCTTGCGGCATCAAGTATGGAGTCCGCTCTGGCTTTGTCGCGCGGTTCTTCGGAGCATGACATCTTCAGTTCTTCGGCTTTGTCTCTGCCGACTCCGGGCTTCAAGCTCCAAGCTCCCTCTATGGTCCAATAATCCTCCGGCTTGAAGGCTCTGATCTCGCGTTCACGCTCCATGATGATGCGCAAAGCGGGGGACTGGACGCGGCCGGCAGACAAGCCGTATCTGACCTTCTTCCATATGAGGCCGGACAGGTCGTAACCAACGATGCGGTCCAGGACGCGGCGGGCTTCCTGAGCTTCGCGGAGATGCTCGTCTATGTCGCGCGGGTGCTCGAGGGCTTCGAGTACGGCTTCCTTTGTCACTTCGTGATATGTGATGCGTTTTATCTTGGAAGCGGCTGACTTGTTGCCGCCGAGCTTCTTGTCAGTCAGAAGCTGGGCGATGTGCCAGGCTATGGCTTCGCCTTCGCGGTCCGGATCGGTGGCGACGTATATGATATCGGCTTTTGCTGCCGCGGTCCTTATGTCGTCTATGACAGACGCTTTCTTCGGGTCTATCACATAGCGAGGGACGAAGCCGCCGTCTATGTCTATGGCGTCTTTGTTGGACTTGGGCAAGTCGCGGACATGGCCGACGGAAGCGAGCACGGCATAATCCTTGCCGAGATACTTGGATATGGTCTTGGCCTTTGAAGGCGATTCGACTATGACTAGATTCATTGGGCGTAGTATTACATCTATATAACGATAAACGCAAATTCTCATGTGAATGCTCAAAGCGCTATCTTCACGGGGTCTTTGTAGTACATGCGTCTTTCAGCAGCCGGAGAGGATATGCACACAACATCCGGATAACGTCTAAAGGCGTGCTCAGGTGGCCACAAAAGCACGTTATCCGGATGTTGTGTGCATATTCTCTCCGGTTGCATGCCATTCAAGCCAAAAACAACTCGCCGCCCAATATTTTGATCAGACCATCCATCTCCAATTCCGAGAGCTTTACCGACAGTTCGCTGTACCGGACATTGAGTTCTTCTAACAACAAATCGCATGACGTCTCGCCGCGCCTTATGAAGCTGATGATCTTCTTTGAGGTGTCATCCAACGACTGGAATCTTTCGTCAGGTATCGCTCCGCTAGGCGGAGCGATAAATCCCAAAGCCCCCAACAATTCAACAGAATTGGTTATAGGCGTAGCACCATCTCTGTATAGCATATGTGGCCCATATGACAGATCAGAGAATATGGATCCGGGGACTATCAACTGATCTCGGCCATATGAAGCTACATACTCAGCAGTTTTCAATGTACCGGATCCTTCTCGACCCTCTATAATGAGAGTAGCTTGAGCCAGTCCTGCCATAAGCCTGTTTCTGGCCGCAAATGTCCACTCTGTGAATGGGAACATTGGTTCCCATTCCGACAGCAAAGCACCGTCTGTCTCTATGATGCGTCTGGCCAGACGGTGCCTGGATTTCGGATATAGGACGCTCCAATCCAGACCTGAACCGGGAAATCCGACACAATGAAGTCCCGCATCCAGTGCGGCCTCATGGGCTAGGCTGTCTATGCCTATCGCCAGCCCGGACACGACCGATATCGGATATCCCTTCAAGCCCGATATCAGCTTCTTGACCGCTTCGGCTCCATAGGAGCTGTTTACGCGCGAGCCTATGACGCAGAGAAATCTATGAGTCTTCAGATCCGGCCATTTACCGCGCATCCATAAACGCTTTGGCGGCCTATGGATGTTCTGTAGATTTTCCGGGTATTCGGCTTTGTTGATAATTTTGATTTCAAGATCGGATGATGTGCCCATATTTTTGATGGAAGCGAGGCATGATGTGCACATGGCTTCATTGCAATTACTACCACTGGCGGGATATGACAACAGAAGCACTTTGCGGTGAAGCCATGTGCACATCATGCCGAAGCTTCAAAATGATGTTAGCTATAAAATACCGACTTTTTGTGTAGTGTCGGGTGCGTAGGCAACGGTCTAAGCGTCGCTATTGTACCACTTTTTTTTCGCGCCAGGAATTGTTATGATGGGACCACAATGCTCGACATCAGATTTATACGGGAGAACAAAGACCTGGTCGCGGTCGCCGCCAAGAAGAAGCGCATCGATTTCGACGTCGAAGCTCTGCTCAAGCTCGATGACGACCGTAGGTCATTTATGGCGGAAGCAGAAAAGCTCCGCGCGGAGCAAAATGCCGCCAATTCCAAGATAGCGAGCGCCAAGACGGACGGAGAGAGAGCCGGCCTTATAGGCGATATGAAAACCGTCAAAGCCAGTCTTGAGAGCGCGGAAAATAAGCTCAAAGAGATCCTAAAAGAGTGGCAGGACATGATGCTTCGGGTGCCAAATATCCCGGATATATCGGTTCCGGACGGCAACTCCGATGCCGACAACAAGGAGATCAAAGTCTGGGGCGAACGCACGGCCTTCGGGTTCGAGCCAAAAGACCACATAGAGCTCATGACCAAGCTTGGCATGGCGGATTTCGAGCGAGGCGCCAAAGTCCACGGATTTAGAGGCTACTATATCACCGGCGACGGAGTCAATCTATGCTTCGCCATATGGAATCATGCCCTCGATTTCTATTCCAAGAAAGGCTTCATTCCGGTCATGCCGCCGACCATAGTCAGGAAGGTGTATCTGTATGGTACGGGCTATCTGCCGGGAGGCGAAGAAGACCTGTATACCACTCAAGACGGCGATTATCTGGAGGGTACGGCCGAAGTACCGGTCATGGGTATGCACTCCGACGAAGTGCTTCCGCAAAGCGAACTGCCCAAGCGATATCTGGGATTTGCTCCGTCGTACAGACGGGAAGCCGGAGCCCACGGCAAGGACGTGAGAGGTCTCATCCGCGTCAACGAATTCTACAAATTCGAGCAAGTCATCCTATGCGAAGCCAGCCACGAGACGTCAGTAAAGCTCCATGAAGAGCTGAACAGGAACATAGAGGAGTTCATCGAGTCCATGGGCATCCCATATCACACTGTGGCCAATTGCGGAGGAGATCTCGGCCTGGGTCAAGTCAAGAAATATGATGTAGAGCTATGGGTGCCCAAAGAGGGCAAATATCGCGAGATAGGCTCGGCGTCGTATTTCCATGATTTTCAGTGTCGCAGGCTCAATATCAGATACAAGGACGCGGATGGCAAGATGCGATATTGCCACTCGCTCAACTCCACCGCTATCCCGACGCCGCGCATCCTGGTATCGCTTGTAGAAAATTTCCAACAGGCCGACGGCACCATCAAAGTGCCGGAAGTCCTGGTCAAATACCTCGGCAAAGATGTCATCAGCAACCGTTAATCGCCGCGGTTACAGGCAGTCGGAGCGCTTTTCCAGAAAGCGATTGTGGAGAAGCGCGATAGGCGTATCGGCAGGCGCCATTTCCATAGCGTCGTGGCTGTTCGTGGCATCGGGGATAACCTATCTCCCGTATTTCAAGATATCTTCCATAGATATCTACGGCGCCGACCCGGACATAAAAGACAGGATCTTGGCTGCCGCTTCAGGGACTTTGCAAGGCGACTACATGGGCATGTTCTCAGAGTCCAATGAATGGATATATCCGGAAAACCGCATGGTCGCGGCCGTGGCTTCGTCGTCCGCCATGATAAGGACCGTGTCTATATCCAGGGCCGGCAGAGGCACGTTGTCCATCTCTGTCACGGAGAAGCGGCCGTCGGCCATTGTTTGTCCGGAGTTGCCGGACACCAGCCGGGACGGATCGCCCCAACCAGCCGGGCAGTGCTATTTTGCCGACGAGAACGGGCTCATATTCGAACCGGCAGATTTGGATAGCTATGCCACTAGCTCGTATGTAACATATTATATACCCGGCTCCGTCGGTCTGTCCGATGGCGGCTCAGTCATCGGTTCGTACGCTACGTCTACGGCGGAATTCGTGAACCTGGGTTCGTTCGTTTCCGGGTGCAGGAATGCAGGCATACAGGCGTTCGCGGTCCTATTCAAGGATGGCGGGCAATACGAGATATACGCCGGCGATCCCATGGTAGTCATATATGCCGATGACCAAGCGGATCTGGGCAAGGAATTGTCGAATCTCAAAGCTTTCTGGGCCAATATGTCGTCATCATCCGCCGGCAGGACCGAAAAACCGTTGGACTACATAGACTTGCGCTATGGCGACAATGTGTTCTATCGTTCAAGCCAATGATATCATGAGGAGCTTTTATTCAGTCTTGTTCGGCGGCCTGGCCGTGATAACGCTATCGCTCGGCATAGCCAGGGGGGCCGGCTGGGCCTGGAGCTCGTTCTTGTCCGGAAGGATGCCGGCCGGGATAGCATCGCTCACCGCCGCCAGCGTCGACGCAAAAGACGGGCTCGTAACTTCGGTGAAAGGCTTGACCAAGACGGTGCGCTATACCGCTGACGAGGAGGAGAGCATCATAAGCGCGGCGGAACGATCGTTGCCTGCGGGGGCCGACAGCCGCGTGACGGCAAAAGCTTATCTGGTCAAAGATATCACCACCGATACCGTGGCGGCTGCGTACAACGCCCAGACATTCATGCCTATAGCCTCGCTCTCGAAGCTCGTCACTGCGGAAGTGGCAAGGAAGCTCATACCGGCTGATTCCAGGATAGAGATGACTCCCGAGGTCATCGCGACATACGGCAATACTGCCGGTTTCAAAGCCGGCGAGACGTTCACGGCCGCCGATCTCATGTATCCGATGCTCATGGTATCGTCCAATGATGCGGCCGAAGCTTTCGCCCAATATTACGGACGGAGCCGTTTCATAGCGGCCATGAATCAATTCGCGCAGTCCATAGGAGCTTACAGGACATATTTCGCCGATCCGTCCGGCCTGTCGCCCCTGAACGAATCGACGGCCACGGACATGGCCGTCATCATAGAGTGGATATTGAAGAACGATCCGTCGGTGATAGATATAACCACGGTCAAATCCAAAACGGTGCGGTCGCACACTTGGGTCAATCCTACTCATTTCTTGAATTGGTCGTATTATATAGGAGGCAAGAATGGTTACACGGACGAAGCCAAATCGACGGGGGACTCATTGTTCAGGGCTGGCCCAAATAAGGACACGTATGCGATAGTTGTCTTGGGAAGCGACAACCGAGATGCGGATGTCATCAAATTGCTTGCCAAGATAAAGTGATCGGAGCGGCGAGAGCAAAAAAGATTCGCCGCCGGTCACTATGAGCCGGCGGCGGATGCAATGTCTCGGGAGATCCTTACTGACGGGGCAGTTGGATCCCTAGATGAAATCCCGTTTCATCTTGGTAGCCGGTTGGCGCTACTTTGTCCAGCCGGTTGTTGATTGATGTTTTGCAACGATTCCAAATCGTTGCCCAAATACCGTTGACCCGTGATCGAGTCCGCGGCTGATTACATGCCAAAGAACTAACCGCCACGATCGTTTTTGTGCTCATAATCAAATCCTTTCGGTGTCAATTGTACCACAGAACATAGATATTTGTCAATGTCAAGTCCGCATGATACTGTGTATAACTCATGAGACGGATAAACAAAAGAAAAACAGCCGGAACAAGGACAAAAAAGTCATTTTGGACGAAACTGCCTAGGCCGTTCTTCGTACTGGCACCTATGGCTAACGTTACTGACTGTGTATTCCGCGGACTTTTTGCCAAGTATGGCAAGCCGGATGTCACGTGGACGGAGTTTGTATCTGCGGACGGCCTGGTTTCCGCCGGCGGCAAAAGACTGCTCATCGATCTGAAGTATTCTCCGAAGGAGCGGCCTATCGTGGCGCAACTATTCACGGGACATCCGGACAAGATGTTTGAGGCCGCTCGGCTGATCCGCAAGCTCAAGTTCGACGGCCTGGACATCAATATGGGCTGTCCCGATCGGGCCGTAGAGAAGCAAGGCGGCGGATCGGCTCTCATAAAGTCGCCGAGGGTCGCCATCGAAGTCCTAAATGCGGCTAGGCGAGGTTGGGCATATGGTTCCGCATCCGCTCTCATCAGTGAGAACAATCTCAAAGATGGCATGAATGTTCCTGTGTCAGTGAAGACAAGACTGGGATACAATCAGGTCGATTTTGGATGGATAAGGTTACTGCTGGAGCAAAACTTACCGGCGTTGACGGTCCATTTACGGACGCGCAAGGAGATGTCGGATGTACCGGCGCACTGGGAGGTCATGCCAGAGATCGTGAAGATGCGCGACGAGATCCAGAATGATAGGCCGGTGTCCGAACGTACTCTCATCATCGGCAACGGCGACGTCGGTTCTTTGGAAGAGGCCGTAGAAAAGACGGTCAAGTACGGGTGCGATGGGGTCATGATAGGGCGAGGCATCTTCGGAAAGCCATGGTTCTTTGAAGAGATCGGACAGATCAGAAAGATGCGGCATTTGAAATCTCATATAGGACATGTTGTTCGTCCAAACCAATATATCTTAAAAGATATATTGAATCAGACTGACGATCGTACACCGCGCGAGCGATTGAAAATCATGCTCGAACATGCCAGACTTTTCGACAAAGAGTTCTGCGGGCGCAAGCGGGTCAAAAACTTCGCCGTGATGAAGAAACACTTCAAGGCCTATGTTTCTGGCTGGGATGGCACCAAGGAATTGCGCGCCGAGCTCATGGAAACCGAAAATTATCGAGAAGTCAAAAAGATAGTCGAGAATTACATTAGAAATCGAGTTGATTAGAAATTAGGTCAATTAGGTCAATTAGAAATTATCTTGTAGAATATAAGCATGCCAGTCCTCTACCGCACATATCGCCCGGCCAAATGGTCCGAAGTAGTCGGCCAGGGCCACATAGTAGAAGCCCTTAAAGAGGCGATTTCGAGCGACCGCGTCGCCCATGCATACCTGTTTTCCGGCTCCCGCGGCACAGGCAAGACGAGTGTGGCGCGCATCCTGGCCCGCGAGGTCAAAACCGCCGACGAAGATGTATACGAGATAGACGCCGCATCGAACCGCGGCATAGACGACATCAGGGCATTGCGAGAGGCCGTGTCCGTCATGCCTTTCAGCTCTCCATTCAAAGTCTACATCATCGACGAGGTTCACATGCTCTCCAAAGATGCTTGGAATGCTCTTTTGAAAACCTTGGAAGAGCCGCCGAAGCATGTCATATTCATCTTGGCCACTACAGAGCTGGACAAAGTGCCGGAGACTATAGTATCGCGCTGCCAATGTTTCAGTTTCCGCAAGCCCGGCAGGGAAGTCGTGAGGAAGCAAGTTTCGCTCGTTGCAAAGAAGGAGGGACTTGAATTGGACGCCGGCGCGGCCGATCTGATCGCATTGCTCGGCGACGGCTCGTTCAGAGACGCCCTGGGCACGCTCGAAAAAGTGATATCGGCTTCGAAGGACAAGAAAATAACCCGAGAAGAGGTCGAGTCCATAACAGGCGCCCCGCGGGCATCGCTGGTCAATACATTTATAGAGAATATTCTTGCCAAGGATGAAGACGCGGCTTTGAAAGCTCTCGGCGAGGCGGAAAAAGCGGGCATATCGATGAATACTTTTGCTACGCTCGTCATAGAGAAGGCGCGGTTCATATTCTTGCTCCAACATTCAAAATCGTCGGAAGCGGTCGTCAGGGACCGCGTCTCGCCGGACGATTGGGAGTTCATATCTGCCAAAGCGGCGCCGACGACCGGCATGACGCCTGCCGTCCTCTCCGCTCTCCTCGAAGCCGCCGACGCTACGCCCCGCGCCCGCATCGACCAACTGCCCCTAGAATTGGCAGTCGTCAAGATTTGCGCTAGTCTATAGCCACGGCACGAGTATTGCGGGGTCGTCTAATGGTAGGACATGGGACTTTGAATCCCAGTATGAAGGTCCGACTCCTTCCCCCGCAGCAATTTTGCAAAGATCTATATGGTGTGCGCCGGCAGCGTAATTTGAGTCGTAAAGATACCACAATATAAATCATGACCAAACCATCCTCAAAACCCCCTCTAACGATCTTCGGACTTGGCAGGATGGGTGCCCAGATAGCCAGGAGACTGCACAAGAGCGGCTTCACGGTCATCGCCTGGAATAGGTCGTCGGGGCCGGTAGAGGAGGTCAGGAAAGCTGGCGTGTACAGCACGAGCGATATAGAGGAGGCGGTCAGTCGGGCGACGGTGGCGGCGGAGGAAGCCGGCACGCCAAGGATATTCTGGGTCATGTTGCCGCAGGCTATAGTCGACCAATTCATCCTAGGCAAAGACCATATAGGACCCCATCTCAAGAAAGGCGACATCGTCATAGACGGAGGCAACTCATTTTACAAAGACTCCATGAGGAGGGGAGCCGAGCTGGAGAAGCGCGGCATCAGGTTTTTCGACTGCGGCACTAGCGGCGGCATCTGGGGAGAGCAGAACGGCTTTGCTCTCATGATAGGCGGCGCTAAGGATATGTGGCCGATCGTGGAACCTATATTCGCCACGCTGTCTTCCGGCGACAATTTTGCATTCTTGGGCAAAGCCGGCGCGGGACACTTCACTAAGATGGTTCACAACGGCATCGAATACGGCATGATGGAGGCCATTGGCGAAGGATATGCCGTGCTCGAGGCCGGTCCGTTCGATCTCAATCTCAGCGACGTCACCCGTGTCTACCAGACAGGCTCCGTAGTCAGGAGCTGGCTCATAGACTTGTGCCGGGATATCTTCGACCAAGAAGATATCGCCGCCATTTCCGGCAAGATAGACGCCACAGGCGAAGGCGAGTGGACCGTCAAAGCCGCCGAAGAGCTTGGCATAGACGCCAGAGTCATCAGAGATTCCTTGGAAGTCAGGAAGGAGTCAGCCGATCCCGAGAATCAAAATAAATTCTCGAACAAGATAGTAGCCCTTTTGCGCAAACATTTCGGCGGGCATGCGGTGCATTAGAGGATGCTATAATCTGACATATGTCCGACAATCGGAGCAGCATCATCGGCAGAGAGAAGAGAGCCTTCAGCCGCTTCCTGCGCATACTCGGTCCCGGCCTGGTGACAGGCGCGGCCGACGATGACCCATCGGGTATAGCTACATATTCACAGACTGGAGCCCAATTCGGCTACGGCCAACTATGGACAGCCTTGTTCACTTTGCCCCTCATGACAGCTGTGCAGGAAGCATGTGCCAGAATAGGCAAAGTCACAGGCAAGGGCATAGTGGCCGTTATCAAGGAGCACTACAGTCGCAAGCTTGTCTACACTGTCGTGGCCCTGGTGCTCATAGCCAATACCGTCAATATAGGTGCTGATATAGGCGCCATGGCCGCGGCCGCCCGGCTGGTGGTGCCGGTCGATTTTGTCCTGCTCACTCTGGGTTTTACGGCTTTCATTCTTGTCTTGCAGATATTTGTGTCATACAGGACCTATGCAAAGGTTTTGAAGTGGCTGGCTCTGTCCATGCTCTCATACGTCGCCACTGTATTTATGGTCCATGAGCCGTGGGACGTCATATTGCGTGCTACATTCATGCCGCATATAGAGCTGTCGTTCCCGTTCCTTTTCATCATCGTGGCCGTCATAGGCACGACCATATCGCCGTACATGTTCTTCTGGGAAGCGGATGAAGAAGTCGAAGAGGAGAAACTGCATCATGTGGCCAAGGCTGGCGGCCGGCCAAAAGTGACGGTCGCCGGCATGCGCAAATTGCGTTGGGATAACTTCCTGGGCATGTTGAGCTCGAACGTCGTGTCATGGTGTATCATCGTCACGTCGGCTACGGTCCTGTTCGCCCATGGGGTGACCGACATAGGCTCGGCGGCGGATGCGGCCCAAGCCCTGGAGCCGCTCGTCAGCACATTTCCGAATGCCGGGTTTCTAGCAAAACTTTTGTTCGCCACAGGCGTGGTCGGTCTCGGCCTCTTGGCTGTACCGGTGTTGTCCAGCTCCGCCTCATATGCCGTAGCGGAAGCCCTAGAATGGAAAGGCGGCTTGAGCTACAAGCTCAAGCGCGCTCACGGCTTCTATGGCGTCATCACCATAGCCACCGTGATCGGCCTGTGCATCAATTTCATTGGCATAAATCCCATGAAGGCTCTGGTTGCCACGGCGGTACTGTCGGGCATCGTGTCGGTGCCGCTCATATTCATGATAGCCCGCATAGCGGCTAGCAAGCATATCATGGGCGAGTGGCGGAGCGGCTGGCTCTCGAAAATCTTTGTCTGGCTGACTTTCGTCTGCATGGCCGGAGCGGCCGTCGCTATGCTATTTACGCTTTTCTAATACGCGCCGGCAAGCTATACTTGTCGCATCGCCAAGAAGAAAGACAAACCGAGATTCAAAACCCATCCTGTAATCACGGGATATTTGGTATGTGCGGCTCTGGCGGCCATCATCGTGTTCGCAAATCAGCTGAATTGGTTTTGGGTCGGTATCGATTATGGCATGAATGATCAGGCGGCATCGTCGACACCGGCAGTCGCGCCGAAACCGCAATTGGATAAGGCTCTCTATGACCGGTTGATGGATGATCTGGCAAATAATCCCAAACCAAAAATAGTAATGTCGAGCACAACAGTCAATAGTTTTAGTGACGCGTCGAGTGGTACTCCAGGTGGGTTAGCCACTACCTCCGCCAATTTACTCTCATCAATGAGAGAGGATTCACAGACGGTACATGTTATTGGATCGCCGTCATCTACAAATGTTTCGTCGACTGCCACTTCAACGGCAACAACCACCGAACCTCGTTATCTGTGGCCGGTCAAAACCGCCCCATACCCGGAATATGGCGCAATCCTGCCTTTCAATCGCGTAGTGGCCTATTATGGCAACTTCCTGTCGAAAGCTATGGGCGTACTCGGCCAATATCCGCCGCAGGAAGTGCTCGCCCGTCTGGCCAGCACGACTGCGGAGTGGCAAGCGGCCGATCCCTCCATACCTGTCATACCGGCAATAGACTATATTGCGGTGACGGCTCAGGGGTACCCGGGTCTGGACGGCTTGTACCGAGCCAGGATGCCGGCAAGCGAGATACAAAAGGCCGTAGACATGGCGACGCAAGTGAACGGCTTGGTCATATTGGACGTTCAAACAGGCTGGAGCACTATGGAGCAAGAGATACCCCTACTGGAACCATTCTTGAAACTGCCGAACGTGGAGCTGGCCCTGGATCCGGAATTTACCCTGAAGCCTGGACAGAGATTGCCGAGCCAATATATCGGCTCTATAGACGCCGCCGACGTCAACTTTGCGGCGAACTACCTGGCACAACTGGTCGAAGAATACGACCTGCCGCCGAAATTCCTGGTGGCGCATCGCTTCACGGAGCATATGGTTACGAATTGGCAGGATATCCGGCCACTGCCTCAAGTGGAGATAGTCATGGACATGGACGGATGGGGCACGCCGGCCCAGAAGAAGAAGGTTTATAGTCAGATCATATACGACGAGCCGGTCCAGTTCACGGGTTTGAAGCTCTTCTACAAGAACGACGTGGTCTCCGGCGGGCATCTGATGACGCCATCGGAAGTGCTCACCCTGCGCCCGAAGCCGATATTCATACAGTATCAGTAACGACGATCAGTCGTCGTCATTCATCATATCCACCACCAAGGTGCCCCAGGTAAAGTTCTCGGCGCCGAGGCCGGCGCCCGTGTCCGGATGGAAATATTCGCGGAAACCGGACTTGTCGAGCAGGGCAACCGTGCTATCAAGCACTCGAGCCGCCTGTTCCTTCATGCCGTAACGCAACAGGCCACGGCGCACGAACCAGTTGACGGCGATCCACACCGAGCCGCGCCAGAAGCCTGCCGGATCGTATGCCGGATCACTCTTGGAAACGGACGGCACTATATACGGCGTTTTGAACTCGGATGGATTGTCCAGAAAGCCCGAGACTAGCTTCTTGGCCTCGTCGGCCGTAGGTATGCCGGCGAACATGGGCGCGAACAGAGCCCAAGTCTTGACCTTAGTCTTCACGTAATTCTCGCCATAAGTCGGCCAGAACAAGCCGTCCTCCATCATAAGCTCGCGCATAGCTCTAGAGACGTGCAAGCTCTCCTCGGCATATCTGATCGAATCCTCCTTGAAGGCCAGCTCATCGGCTATCTTGGATAGGACGGACAGGTTTTCGCAAAGTATGGCGTTGAACGGCACATCTTTGGCCCAGAAGAAGTGCTTCATGCAGAACGGCGCATCAAAGTCGCAAGACTTGAGCTTCTCTACCAGTTCCAACCGGCTTTCCAGACTCTCTTTGATGGTCTGCTTGGTCGGCAAGCCGAGCGGCGTGTCGAAGCGCGGGGAATTGTCCTCGCCGCTCTCGTCCGGATTGATGATGCTGGCCAAGTGGTGCCTGCGGGGGTCGCGCTCATTTAGGATATAGTTGTAGAAATGATACAAGTGGGGATATAGCTTCTTCAGGAATTCTTTGTCCTTGTCTTTGCCGTATATCTCCCATGCCGCAAGGGCGATCATGGGCGGCTGAGTGATGGAGCTGGTATGCTCCTTGCCCCATTTGAAATTGATGACCTCGCCTTTTTCCCAATATATCATATGCGGTATCATGCCGTTATCGAACTGCTTGGATACGAGCGAAAGCAATTCCTTCTTGGCGTCGGCCGGCGACAGGTGCGAAAGGACTATGGCATGGAAGCATGAATCCCAAAGCCACTGATACGGGTAGGCTGTAGGCGACGGCACGGTGTATTGGAAACCGTCCTTGGCGCGGCGATTCTTGGAAAGGACTTCCAGAGAGGCCTCGGTCAGACGTCGCTTGGAGCTCGAGTCTATGCTCATGTGTCAATTATATCCGCCGGTGCTATAATGTCCAACGCATTATCAATACATAAGCTCGCGCGCAATATCAAAGATGAACAATCGAACCTTAGTAGCGGTCTCAGTAGTCGTAGGCGTTCTGTTCGTGCTCTTGGCGATATATTATTGGGTCACTCCGGCCGGCTCTCTGCCTTCGTTCATGCCCGGCTTCGAAAGCGGTTCCGCTCACGTGCACCTCAAGCACGGCCTGGCCTCATTCATCGTCGGCCTCGGCGTCTTTGCCTACGCGTGGTTCAAGGGTGGGAAGAGGGGTGCGACGATTAGGTAGTTATGTAGCAAGTAATTTCTTTGCAGCCATTTTACTGACATCAGTAAAATGACGCAAATAGGCCACGGATTATAGTAGGTTCATCGCAGTATGAACACCGCAAACGACAAAACACCAGCCACCAGACAGTAAATGGCGAACGGCTTCAGGGTCTTGGTCTGGAAATACCTCGTAAGATATCTGACGGAGAAATACGCGCCGATGGCGGCGGCGATGGCGCCTACAAGGATCTGGCTCACTGGATAAGCGTTGCCGGGTACTATGAGCTCCGGCAATTTGAGGACGCCAGCGGCGAATATGATGGGCGTTGCCAGCAAGAAGGCGAACCTGGCCGAGCTTTCGTGATCGAGGCCAACGAGCAAGCCGCCGGCCAGAGCCGAGCCTGTCCTCGAAAAGCCTGGAAGGAGAGCCAAGGCCTGAGCGAAGCCTATCTTGACCGCGCGAGACCAGGTCAGGCCGGACGCTTTTGTATCGGGATCACTTGCCATCAAATCGTTCGGAGTAGCTGAATCTAGTGACTGATTATTCTTGCCTCTTAACACCTCCGATCCGTATAGTACTACTCCATTCAAGGCCAGGAATATGGAAACCGCCACGGGAGCGGCGAAGAGAGCGGCGAAAGACTTTTCAAAGAGAATGCCGAGCATGCCCGCAGGCACCGTGGCCACTACGATGAGCCAGCCCAGGCGGGCATAGACATCGTCCGGCGCAATATATCTCTCCGCCAACGATCTGAATATGCCGCGGACTATGAGCACCCAGTCCTTGCGGAAAAAGCCCAACAGAACGAGCGATGTGGCAATATGCGTCGCCACCAGGAATACCAGGAAGTATGGAGCATTTTGGTCTATGTTCCAGCCCACAAGAGGCGGCAATACGACACTGTGGCCAAGGCTCGATACGGGAAAGAGCTCCGTAACCCCTTGAAGTAGGCCGATGAATATAGCCTGGAAATACGTTAGCATGCCTCATTCTAGCATGAACCCCGTCCTGTAAGCACCGAAATAGGGCTTTCCGTAGTATAATCTTAAAGCCGCGGCGTCATAGAACCGGGGCAGAACGGATTTTAATAGAAAAATAAAAAATAAAAAAAATGACAAGCACGGCAAAAGCGTGGACGGCAATCATAGCCGTCGTGGTCATAGCCATAATAGCTTGGGTATGGTACGCCGCCTCTTCCGGAAGCGCGCCGTCATATGCTCCGAATTATCAAAGTCAGGGCAATGATAACGGCGCCTCGAGCGCTTCAGCGGCGGCAAGCTCAGTACCCATGAGCTCGGCAAGCGACACTTCGAATGCCGGATTACAGCAGGACCTGAATTCCGTAGATAGCCAGATGAGCGGCGTCAATGCCGACACATCGAGCGCTGACCAGGGCTTGAATTCTTCCGCTTCACCCGCGACAGGGCAGTGAAATATCGATCCGACCGGCGCGTCATGATAGTTTGGACGCGCATAAAAGCCATTATCAAATAATCATATAATTATGAAATCAAGAACTATATCAGCCATCGCCGTCACGATCGGAGCCATAGCCATAGCCGTACCGGTCTTTGCCCAGGTCGGCGTCGGCGCTTCGATCAACGCTTCCGTGAACCCCGGCGGCCCGATGTTGAGAGCGGACATGAACGCTTCCACTACCGGCGGAGGCAGAGTCTTCCGCGGCCGTGGGACGGCTGGAGCCAGCTCGACTGTGCAAGTACGCATCCAAAACGGTCAGAACCGAGGCCAGAATGAGATCACGGCCAGGATAAGCAATCTGAACAAACTTCTCACCAGGATCCAGTCAATGAGGAACCTCTCGTCTGGCGAGCAAGCGTCGCTCTCGGCCGAGATCCAGGCGGAGATAACCGCCATGTCGGCTCTCCAGACCAAGATCCAGGGAGATGTTTCCACTACCAGCCTGCAGTCCGACCTCAGATCGATCGCTCCGGACTTCCGGATATACATGTTGATAGAGCCACAGATCTCCTTGTTGTCGGCCGTCGACCGTATAAATACTCTTATAAGCGATTTCCGGACTATTCAAAGCAAGATACAAGCCCGAGTTTCAGGCGACGCTTCATTGTCCAGCAATACGACCATAACCGCCGATATGTCTGACATGACGGCCAAGCTGTCAGATGCTTCGGCCAAGGCTTCCGACGCGGAGAACGAGATCGTCGGTCTCAAACCGGACCAAGGCGTTCAGACGACCATGCAGTCCAACTTGGCCACCCTGAAAGATGCCCGCGGAAAGATCCACGCAGCCCAACAGGATCTCGTAGCCGCCCGCAAGGACGCCGGCGACGCAGTCAAGCTCATCATCGGATCCGACAGAGGATTGATGACGAGCACGTCCGCTACGACATCGACATCGGCATCCACATCCGTGAACAGTCATTAACCGAGACCATCAATCGAGTTACGGAGATATTCTAGATTCCCCGCCACCCGGCGGGGTTTCGTATTTGCCGATGCGTGATGATCACTCCACGAAAACCTCGGCCGCGGAGTGGGCCTGGTCGCGGCGGATCCTGATCCACCAGGCGCCCATGGAGCCTACGATGACGATGACGGCGGCAGTGACGAAAACCACACCGTAGGCAGATATCTGGGCTTGTAGAGACATGAGCCTGATGCCTTTGGCAATATCGGCCGGGTTGGCGCTGTTCACGCTACTATATTGCGATATAGCTATGATCTTGCCGTAGGTGGCATTCTGGAGGATAGTGCCAAATATGGCTATGCCGAAAGCTCCGGCTATATTGCGCACCAGGGCCAACACGCCGGAGGCCACGCCGATCTCATGTTGCGGCACCACGTTTGCGATGATGGATGTGCGTTGCGGCATGCCCAATCCCATGCTGGCCGCCATGATCATGAGTGGCCATATGATGTCCCACGGGCCGGAGCGGGGATCGAGCCACGAAAAGAAGTACAATGCGATGCCGGCTATCAAAGTGCTGCCTATGAGCACGTAGCGCGGTTCTATTTTGCCTATGAGCCTGCCGCCTATGGGCGCGAACATCATCAAGCAGGCGGCCATAGGTATGAACAGGTATCCGGATTCCGTGGCGTCAAGTCCCAAGAATGTCTGGGCGAATATGGGTATCAGGAATATGCTGCCCATCAATCCCATGAATATGATGAAGTTGTTGATGAGGGTATTGTTGAACACGGAATTTTTGAAGAATTTGAAATCCACTATAGGCTCCGAATGGTTTTTCTCTATCAAGTAGAAGGCTACCGAACAAGCGACGATCACGGCGTATGTGAGCATGCTATTCATGGACAACCAGCCCCAGTCGAGGCCTTTATCAAGCACTAGCACGAGCGCCGACAGCGCTCCGCCCAGAGCGATGGCGCCCCACCAGTCGAATTTCACGGTCTTCCTCTCCGATACTGATTCGTTGATGAAAGCCAGGGCCATGGCTATGCCGATCAAGCCGACGGGCAGGTTGACCCAAAAGACGGAACGCCAACCGAAATTGTCTATGAGAGGCCCGCCTATGAGAGGCCCGAAGACCGACGCCGCGGCAAAAGACGATGACCATATGCCCAGGGCCTGGGCACGGGACTTCAAGTCCGTAAAAGTGACGGCGATGATAGCCATGGCGGTAGGGTAGTCGGCCGAACCGGCGATAGCCTGGATGACGCGGAACACGAGCATCGACGACAGATTCCACGACAGAGCGGCCAGGATGGAGCCGACGATGAATATGGCGAATCCGAGTATGTACACTTTCTTGCGGCCCACGGTGTCACCGAGTTTGCCCCAAACAGGCACGAATACCGCGTTAGCTATGATATATGCAGTTGCTATCCAGCCCGCCGAAGACACGGTGATGCTGAAGTCGTTGATCATCTTCGGCAAGGCCAAGTTGACGATAGTCTGGTCAAGGCGGCCCAAAAATGTCCCCACTATGGTGGTCGCCAGTACTAGCCATTTTAGAGTTGAGTCTTTCATGAATGTTGGAGGCAACCCGCACAGTGCAGTACTCACATGACCACAAAGTGCCTAATCTTTATTCAACGCAAGTGATTTCATCGCGTTGTGGTCGTGTGAGTACTGCGCTGTGCGGGTTGCCTGTGCCACACGTAGTGCTGCATGCCCCGCAGGCAATGCACATGGCGTTATCGCAATGCGACGGAAGCACTCACGATAGTTTGGCACTGAAGCATTTTGCGGTGATGTCATGTGCATTGCCTGCGGGGCTTCAATTTACTGCTTATATATCCAAACTTTTGCCGACATGCCGTTCTTCAACTGCGGATACTTGGTCGTATCGAAGCGTATCTTGACATCGAACTGGTTTATCTGACGTTTGTCGGAGATATTGAATACTATGTCGCCTTGCCTGGCAGTCGGACTTATCTCGTCCACGATGCCCTGGAATTTCTCCGAGCCGAAAGCGTCGACTGTAAACACTGTCTGGTCGCCGACTTTGATATCCGCGAGGCCCTTGTCCTCGTCTACGCGTGCTACTACCCGCAATTGAGACGGATCGACTACTTTGACGACCGGCGTACCCGGCGCTACGGACGAACCGATAGCCGTATCGGTATCCACGATCTGACTGACGGTCTTTGTCTTCAGCAATTGATTGCCGACTTGGGCTACCACCGTGTTTGCCGGCACTATATCGCCGACATTGACTGACACCGCATTCAATATGCCGCCGACTGACGGCGTGAGATCCGTGACATCGGCCTCCACCACGGCATTGTCCGTATATACGTATTGCGAGGAGACCGCCCAGTAGACTATGCCAGCGCCCGCTCCGATCACTAAGACTCCGGTCAGAAGCCACATGACCAGGGAGTTGCCAGTCAGTCTCTTTATAACTCCGTCTTTCTTTTCGTTGATTGTTTCAGCCATGGTATTTTATTGATTTGACTGGTAAGAAGAGCCGAAAACCGCTACGACGTCGCCCTCATTCAAGCCGGAAAGAATCTGGGTGTATCCATCATCGGTTGTTATGCCGATCGACACTTGTTTCTGCATGAATGAAGAGTCGGCCGGATTTTTTACCAGGACGTATGTGCTCGATCCGCGGGTTATGACGGCGCTAGTCGGTACGGCCAATGCATCCGTAGCCGTGGCGACGGTGATGGATAGGTTGGCCGAAAGGCCCGACCTTATCCTGGCATCGGAATCATCAAACACGGCCGTGACTTTGTAGGCGTTGGCACCGTCGTTGACAGTGGCGGCAGGGTTAACTATCGACACGGAAGCAGGGAAGGTCTGTGACGGTCCGTATGAATCGAACGTCACCGCGACCGTATCGCCGACGGCGATCTTGCCGATATCCGTTTCCGGTACATAAGCTTCGACTTTGAAAGCCCCGGTGGTCAAAAGGCCTATAGATTCATCGGCTGAAATGCCTGGTACATAGACTTCACCTATTTTGAAATCGACATTAGTGACGGTTCCGTCGAACGGAGCGGCGAGGTACGAGTGATCGATCTGGCTCTGATCGGCCAAGACTTCCGCTTGGGCTTTGGCCAGAGCCGCTTGGGCGACTTGGATGGCTTGCGGCGTGGAGCCGGCTTCCTGCAAAGCGAGGGTGTCACGAGCACCGCTCCAAGCCGATTCGGCGGATTGTTCGGCGGTGACCGCGCCGGTGATCTCTTGGGCGGCCGCGTTGACTTGAGCTATCACGGTATTTATGGTCGTCTGGGTCATGCCGGAATTGCCGACTGATAAGTCGTTGGCGATAGTGCCAAGACGATTGATGAAAGCCTTTACAGTCGAGAGGCTGGCACTCGTAACGATTTCGGCATTTCCTATGATATCAGTCGATGTGGCGTTCGGGTCCAGACTGTCGATGGCAGACTTCCATCTATTGAGAGCGTCGCTTACCGATACGCGCTCGTTGTCGATCGACAGTTGCTCGATCGAGCTCTGGGTCCTTATATTGATAGTCGGGTTGGCCGTGGCGCCATTGGTAAACGTGGCCGGATCAGCTTTGTTGAGCACGGCGTCTTCTACCGATAGATACGAATCCTTCATAGCCGTGATGAATGCCGACGATGCGGCCGTGTATTTCTGCTTGTATATTGCCAACTCTTCGGGACGAGTGCCTTGTTCGGCGGTGGATAGTCCGGCTTCAGCCGCCAAGACATCGGCTTGGGCACCGGCCAATTGGGCTTCGAGAGAGCTATTGTCCAGCGAAGCGAGGATATCGCCCTTTTTGACTTGGTCGCCAACCCGAATATTCACTGTCTTGACTAGGCCTTGTTCGGTAAATGCCAACGACACTTCCTGGTCGGCTTTGACGGTGCCATTGGCTGTAACGGTCTCCGTTAAGTCGCGCTTGGACGCCACGGCTGTGGCATATGTCTCGGGATGTTTGGACATGACCGCTATAAAGCCCCAGACGATAGCGACGAAAGCGACGGTGCCCGCGATTATCTTGAACCAGATATTATTCATGATGATATTTATAGATTTTGCTCATTACACGAGCTTATTCAATAATGATTTCAGTCTGTCTTGATCCGTTGTGGTCAATGCCGACAGCCTTCTCTCGATGGAATTCCGTATCAGTCCGGAGCCTTTCTTCAGTGTCTCGCGACCCTTGGCCGTGAGCTTGAGTCTGATCACCCTGCGGTCGTTCTCGTCGCTTGTCCGTTCGAGCTCTTTTTCGTCCACCAGCTTCTCGACAACCATGGTTGCGCCGGGGGAAGTGATATTGAGTTTGTCGGCCACTTCCTTCATGGAAGGCTCCTTGAGTCTGTCTATGATGGAAAGGGCCTTGACATGCATGAATGAACAGGCCCCTCCGGCCAGCGAGTCCTGGACATCGCCGCGCACGGTGTCCATGAATGAGAGGACGGCGTCTACAAGGCCGCCGCCCGGGTCAGACTTGTTGTCTATTTTATTGATTATATTGTTCGATGGCATGACTAAAATGCTTTAGTGCATAATTATTAGAACTTATAATAGTTAAGTGTGTGAAGTATTATACTCGCCATCGTAGCGCTGTCAACTTGGCCATGGCAGTGAGCTGGCCAGCAAACAGATTCATGTCATCAAATACGAGGGTGTCGAAAAATCCTGGAATCCCTTATTTTTGGCCGGATTCCAGGATTTTTCGACACCCCTGATTTTGAGTGGTGTGTATTCTGTCGCGTCCGTCCTAATTGACAGGTCTATTTACATACTTGATGATCCTAGCCAACTGGGACTGGCCTTCTTCCGGGGTATCGAATCCTTTGTAATGCGCGGCGCCTTGACCGCCAAATTTGCGGCCTTTGATGACGGCTTTCGGTTCGCCACTTTTTGTCCTCAAACCGAACTGTCCTTCTGGATTGGGCGTGAGCTTGGTGAGTGTGCTGACGCCGGGCATACGCAAGAGCCGTTCCACGAAACCTCCAAAACTGACATTCTGTTCATCTTCCGTTTCGTATAAGCCGACTCTGCTCGGAAGCTTCACGTCTCTCTCCTTGAAATCGACTACCATACTTCTGAAAGCCCTGAAGAACGTGTCATAGAAATATCTCTGCCGCTTTTCATTTTGCCATGGAGTATTGGTAGGGAAGCCGACTTCGCCTATCTCGTATTCCTTGTTCCACGAAGAAAGCTTCTCGCATACATTCTTGAGCATATCGAGTTGCTTGAATGTATCTTTGTAGCTGTCATCGGCTTCGCGCATAGGCATATGCCATATACCCGGATAATAATCCAGCGATATGACATCAAAAGTCTCCTTGAGCATATCCTCGTATTTATCGAGGAAGCCGTTTATCGACATTTCTGCTTCGATAGTTTTGTCCATGACAGCCCCGATCTTTTCATTTGTATTGGCAACGATAAGGCTTGTCGACAGTTTGGCATCGGGATCCGCGTCTTTGAGTTTGTCGCGCAATATGTCAGCCAGTCTCGGCAAGTCTTCAGGCCTGACGAATTTGAAGAGAGCGGCGTGATTTATCTCATTGAACATCTGGATGACAGACGCTTTTGAGCCGGATCTGTTTATAATCCTGGCAACCGCATCGGCGTACTCGTCATACACGGCGAAATATCTATCTTTCTGACCGCCATCGTATAATTTCTGGGCCCATTCAGGGGGTGTCGAGGCTACTATCGTGGGCGGTTTCAGCCCAGCTTCTTGCATCAACCTCATGGCTTCGGCATATTCCTCCACGACCGATTCATCGAGTACGCCGTCTTCATCAGGTACCAACCGTCTCCAATCGACGTCGAAACGTACGGAATCAATGCCGTGCTTCTTCATCTCCGCATATACTTCGGATTGTTTTTCCGGCGTCGAGCGCTCCGGATAGCGCAAGTTATGGTCCGTGACGTAAAATTCGATGCCGAGTCCCGGCTCTTTCTCGGCTGATTCGTTCGTCTCCAGCCCATTATCTGGCGTTGTGTCTGGCGTTGATTCGAATGACATGGTTTAATTGTAGCATGAATACGCTGCTTATATTCGCCTGGATATGGGCCGCTATGCTGGCCAATTCATTTTGGGAATCGGCTGTCGAGGGGCGTGTGGCCGGAGACAACGGCAAGATCGGCTGGAAATTCAAACTGCTCGGCATGACCATGACCAAGTATCACTTCTTTTTGTTTTTCGTCATGTACCCTCTGCTTTTGACTCTACCGTTCGTGATCTATGGATGGAACGAACGATTATTCGGCGTGCTCGTTAGTGCATACGTATCCGGTATGATCGTTGAGGATTTTGGCTGGTACGTGGTAAACCCGGTCGTCAAAT
>JAGWJT010000036.1 GCA_028865615.1 Patescibacteria group bacterium
AAACCCGGTCGTCAAATTCAAGGAATTCTGGACATCCTTTTCCGATTACAATCCGTGGCTACGCATAGCCGGCAGGAAGATCGTCCCGGTGCAATACCTGATACAAGCCGGCATAGCTATCTTGGCTTGGTATTTTTTGTGGAGATAATTTTCCCTCTATCATTCCGGCTCCAGGTCTTGCTTCAGTGAGAAGATGAGTTTGAAGAAATGTTTCAGATATTTGAGTTGGAGCTTGACGATACCTTCGTGCCTAAATCGCCTGGCGGATGTTTTCATCTGCAATCTATTCATGAATAAAATGCGGCCGAAGGGAGCGATGCGCATGGCCGTATCCGTGTCTTCGCCATAGAAAGTTCTCGCCGTATTGTAGCCGCCAGCTTTGTGTAGAGCTTCGGCGCGGATCATATTGTTGCCGCCTATCATGACGGCGCCGGTTTTGACGAATGGCAGCTGTATTATTCTGGATGTTAACCAGTAAATGGACATCTGGGTACACAACGATATATATCTAAAAACAAAACCTCCGTCATAATAATCATACGGTCCGCTCACGGCGACGATCTTCGGGTCGGCAAAATATTTGACGCCCTTTGATAGCCAATCCGGCGATGGCAAACAGTCCGCATCCATGTTGGCTATGATGTCACCGGAAGCGGCCCGGCGACCCGCTTCACGGGCCCAGAGCAGGCCTTTTCTGGATTCCATGATCAGCTTGATCTGCGTATTCGGATTGTCCGCCATGAATTTTCGGACAACATCAGATGTGCCGTCATCGCTTGCATTGTCTACAACTATGATCTCAAAGTCTGGATAATCTTGAGCTATCACCGTCGGCAACGATACTGGCAGTGACTTTTCTTCGTTATGGGCGGGTATGACTACAGAAATTTTCATGGTATTTGGTTTGCAACCCCGCTTTATCTGACAGCTTTCCATTCATTGGTAAAAGACTTGTTGAAGAACATGACCCAGAATGCATTTAGTACCCATACGGATAGAAGTTTAATCCATCCCACGGCATGGCCGCGACGGCCAGTTTGATATACAACCATATTTCGATCACAATATGTGCGGCCTATGCGAGACAATCTCCAGAACAGATCGCTGTCTTCGCGAGTGACCAAGTCTTCGCGGAAGCCGTTGATACGATCGAAAGCCGATTTCTTGACCAGCTGGAATTCGCCTGAAGCTTCGCCGACTTTTGATAGGTTATTCTTGAACAATCGCACGGCATTGAACATCAAGTAGGCGATCTTATCAGATAATGTTTCCGACTCCGGCGTGACTTTTATGAGGCTGGTCAGAGCCAACAGGTTTGGGTCAGCGTCGAAATGCTTCATTGCTTTGGCAAAAAAATTCGCGGGATCGGCGATGTAACAATCGGCATCTATGAACAACAAAAAGTCACTATTCGCGACCTTGGCCCCGGCATTCCTGTTGGCAGCTATGGTCGGATGTTTCGTTTCCGGAACCAGTACCGCATCGGCATATTTACGGGCTATAGCCACGGTGCCGTCCGTGCTCTTGTCATCAGTGACAATGATCTGTGTACCGGCAGGCACAGCTTTCTTCAAGGCTATCAACATATGTTCGAGGCCTTTCTCTTCATTGTATGTTGGTATTATTACAGAAATAGTCAGCTTCATATATTTTGTTGTTTTGGGCCGGAATCGTCATCTCCAAGAGCTTGAGCCTTTGTTCGCAGATATTTCCAGAAGCGATAGAGCAGCGTAGCGGCTATGATGACGGCGGCGACCAGGGTCATGCGGCCTAGGAGGTTGTCGATGGTGATATACAGATGGCTGAACCAGTAGCCGACGCCGAGCAGGAAGCCCGTCCAGATGAATTGACCGAGCAGGTTGATAGCCAGGTACCGGCCAAATGGGATGCGGACCATGCCCGCCGTCATGAGAGTGACCAGAGCAAACCCGAGGCCGTTGGATATCTTGGACAGGAATAGCACGGAGTCTTTGTACCTGTGGAAAAGCTTGGACATGCGGCCTACGCCGGCTTCGGTGATATTGAAATATTTGCCGTATCTGGCGATGAATGAATGTCCGTACCTGCGGCCGATCTCGTACCATATGACGTCGCCTATGAGATCCCCGGCCATGAGAGCGATATACACCGGCCAGAAGCCGAAATCTCCAAGCCGAATCAAGATACCGAATATGAGCGACAGCCACGGCCCTTCGGCGCAGGCCAGGATGATGATCAGGCCGTATACCAGGTAATCGTGAACGGCGCCATATGATATGAGCCACTGGGCTATATGCGGTATCTGATCCATGTGATTATCGTTTCGACGTGGACATTGTAGCGCGTTTTAGTGATATAGTGGAGGCATGTATGAGCATGTCCTGAAACCAGTATTGTTCCGTTTCGACCCGGAAGACGTCCACGACTTCTTCACGCGGGCCGGTGAATTCATGGGCGGTCACGGACCAACCGAAGCGATCGTCGAGGCTATGTACGGATATAGCGGCCCCGATATATCCAAAACCGTCGACGGCATAAGATACCGCACGCCTTTCCTCTTGTCCGCAGGTTTCGATTACAACGGCAGGTTGTCGCGGATCTTGCCTCATATAGGTCTCGGCGGGGAAGAAGTCGGCTCGGTCACGGCCAGACCATGCGCCGGCAACCAGAAGCCGAGGCTGAAGAGGTTACCGTTATCGCGGAGCATCATGGTTAATAAGGGACTAAGGAATGACGGGGTGGACAAGATAATCGAAAGGTTGAAGGAAATAAGGCATGACACGAAAGTCCTCCGAACGAAGCTTTCGGAGCCGAGCGAAGCGAGGGCAGTCGCGAAGGCGACCGAGAAGCAGGTGCGCCGCCAGCAGGCGGCGACACCGGTTCGTGAGGGGGAGCTTTCGTGTCATGCCTTCGTCATTGGAATTTCTATAGCGCGCACAAATGATGAACAGTCGGTGCCTATCGAAGCGGGCATAGCCGACTACTGCTATTCATTCAGACGCTTGAATGAGGAAGGCATCGGCCATTACTATACCTTGAATATTTCTTGTCCGAATGCCTTCGGAGCGGAGGCTTTCAATAGCGATCCGACGCTCTTGGATAAGTTGCTGACGGAGATAAAAAAGATACCATGCTCAAAGCCTGTGTACGTGAAAATGCCTATAAACGCCGCGTGGGAGCATTTCAAAGAATTGCTCGAGGTCATAGACAAGCATGGCTTGAATGGGGTAGTCATAGGCAATTTGAATAAAGACTATTCGTCACTCGATGTCCGCTCCGAAGCACCAGCTGAATATCACGGCGGCCTGTCGGGCAAACCGTGCGAGCAATCTTCAACGGTTCTGATACGCAAGACTAGGGAACATTATGGCAACAGATTCACTATCATAGGCGCCGGCGGCGTCGCGTCCCCGGCGAGCGCCCTGGCCAAGTTCGCCGCCGGCGCCGACCTCGTCCAACTCATAACCGGCCTTATATATGAAGGGCCCGGTTTAGTCAAAGAAATGTGCAGAGCTGTCGCCGCCGGCCACTAGGCAATGTCCCATTCCCAGATTCACTCTCATCAATGAGAGTGAACAAAAAACGCGACCCCTTAAAGGCCGCGTTTGGATTCTCGACAGCGATTCCTGCCGATTCCTGCCAAAGAACGATTTAGGTTGCCGTCATGAACGACATCCCCGTCCGAAACATGGGTCTTTCCGGTAAAGCAGCAATATGTTGACCGGATTCAAATTCCTCATCATCATGCCGATGGAATACCCTGCGATTGCCGCAGAAGAAAGCCGCACGAACGGACATAATGCAATTGGATATGCGCCGGCCAATCTCCTCGACCGTCTCCTTGACGCTGATGGTGACACCATGCACAAATCGGCGACTCTTGCCCTTGCTGCAAAGCTTGCGGCAATGACTGAGCACTTTCCGCGACAGGCCGAAATACATCAGGAATGAGTGATCACCACGTAGCGTGACCTTGAATTCAAGCCACCGGCCGTCAATAAATGTGCATCTGTAACCTTCGAGCTCAAGCTCCGCCTTGGCCATAAGACTGTCAAATGCTTGAGTTATGAGTTCTTTGACCGTTTGAGGATTTTTGATTACTGGCATTTTCATTTGTCAATGTGAGATCCCGGGCACCATGCACAGGATTCCGATTTGAGTATATATCGTATGCTATAATAATTCCACACCTTTAATCCACAGCTTTAATCGCTAACAAGCATCTATTATCATATGAAAAAAATACGCGTAGCTATAAACGGTTTCGGCAGGATAGGCAGAGCCTTCCTGAAAGTAGCCAAAGACCGCCAAGAACTCGAGGTAGTAGCCGTCAACGATCTCGGCAATATCAAGAATTTCGCCTACTTGCTCAAATACGACACGGCCTATGGCATATCGCCGTTCGACGTGACGGCCGACGAAGCCAAGAACATCATCACCGTAGACGGCGCCGAAGTCCAGTTCGTGAGTGAGAAGGATCCTACGGCTTTGCCTTGGAAGAAGATGGGCATAGACGTAGTGGTAGAGTCGACCGGCTTGTTCACTTCGGCGGAGAAGGCCCAAGCCCACTTGAAAGCCGGTGCCAAGCGCGTGGTCATATCGGCTCCGGTCAAAGACTCTCCGGACGCGGCGGTAAAAGGCGCGACCGTCCTCATGGGCATGAATGAGGGCGCCCTCGAGACATGTCAGATATCGTCCAATGCTTCTTGCACTACGAACGCCAGCTCGCCGCTCATCGCCATACTCGATGAGACTATAGGCATAGAGAAAGCTATATTGAATACTGTGCATGCCTACACCGCTTCACAGGCCCTGGTCGACGGTCCGTCGAAGAAAGACCTACGCGAAGGCCGCGCCGCCGCCATGAACATGGTGCCTTCTTCCACTGGCGCTGCTATCGCCGTCACCAAGGTCGCTACACAGCTAGAAGGCAAGTTCGACGGCATTTCCATCCGTGTGCCGGTTGTGACAGGTTCTATAGCCGATGTTACGTTCATTGCCAAGCGAGATACAACAGTCGAGGAGGTCAATTCTATCTTGAAGAAAGCCGCCGCAGAGCCTCGCTGGAGCGGCATATTTGCTGTCACCGAAGACCCCATCGTTTCTCATGACATCATCGGCAATCGCCACGCCTCCATCGCCGACCTGGAAATGACCCGTGTGGTCGGCGGCAATCTTGTCAAAGTGCTTGGGTGGTATGATAATGAGATGGGGTATACGCATACGCTGGTTGAGCATGTGATAAAGGCGGGAAGGCTAGTATAAAATTATGAAGCAAAAAAGATACTCGCTAATAGGTGGTGTGATCGGAGTATTAGCATATTTAATACTCATATATTATGTCTCGGCCACACAGCCAGCGCTTTGTAATCTCGCCTCCCTTAACAACCCGGGTGTATCGTGTGGATTCAGAGGAATATATGCATTGCTCAATTATTCACTCGGGGATTCATTGTTACGCGTCGCATTGCCGATCATAGTTGTTACGTGTCTGGTAGGTTGGTGTTATGGAAAGCTCAAAAGTCGGAATCGCCTGGTATCGCAATGAAGTCAGATATATTGACAGGCATGGTATAATGGACCCATGAAACCGAATCAGCTCCAATTGCTTTTCGATACTTTCGACAGCGTTCGCCATCAAAACGGGCAAGAATATTGGTTCGCGCGAGAATTGTACGAACGGTTGGGATACAGCAGCTGGGACACCTTTAAGCCTACCCTTGAAAGGGCAAAAGACTCCGTAAAAACCCAGAAAATACCTGTTGAAAACCATTTTCAGGACGTGACAAAAATGGTCGAAATAGGTTCCGGTGCGTCCAGGGAAACCAAGGATATCAGACTAACCCGCTATGCCGCATACATGATCGCTCTCAACGGAGACCCCCGTAAACCTGAAATAG
>JAGWJT010000037.1 GCA_028865615.1 Patescibacteria group bacterium
CGCCCCAATATGCGTATATTGAATTCATGCCATGTTGAATTCATGCCATACAACAGATATAATAATCCTATTATGACAAAAATATCATCGATCACGGCTCGCGAGATACTCGACTCCAGGGGCAACCCTACGGTAGAGGTCGATTTGGAATTATCAGACGGTTCGTTCGGCAGAGCTTCCGTGCCTTCGGGAGCATCTACGGGCAGCCATGAAGCGGTTGAACTGCGCGACGGAGACAAGGAACGCTATGACGGCAAAGGCGTAACCAAAGCCGTCGAGAACGTCAACACCAAGATCTTCAAATCCTTGAAAGGCAGGGATCTGAGCCAGCAAGAGATAGACAAGCGGCTCATAGCCATGGACGGCACACCGAACAAGCGCGAGCTAGGCGCCAATGCCATTTTGGGCGTCTCATTGGCTTTCGCCCACGCTTCCGCCAAAGCCGGAAATATACCATTATATGCGTATTTCAACAGTCTCATGGACGACAAGGCTGCTCTGGCCCTGCCGACGCCTATGATGAATGTCGTGAACGGCGGCAAGCATGCCGACGGCGGTGCCGACATCCAGGAATTCATGATCGTGCCCCACGGTTTCGGAAAGTTCTCCGAGGCTCTTCGGGCCGGAGACGAAGTATTCCACGCCTTGAAAAAGATCCTTCATGACAAGAGATTATCCACGACAGTCGGCGACGAAGGCGGGTTCGCGCCCTCCATGCCGTCGAATGAGGCTTCTATCGAGCTCATACTTGAGGCTATCGACGACGCCGGGTACAAGGTCGGCAAAGATATTTCTTTGGCTTTGGATGTGGCGGCAACCGAACTATACAAAGACGGCCAGTACAGGCTGGAACGTGAAGACAAGAGCATGACTTCGCAGGAATTGATAGGCTGGTATGAAGGTCTGATCAAAAAATACCCCATAATCTCCATAGAGGACGGCTTGTCGGAAGATGATTGGGAATCATGGACGGTGCTTACGGACAAGCTGGGCGGATCCGCCGGAGGAGGAATTCAGCTGGTCGGCGACGACCTATTCGTCACCAACAAAGAGAGGCTGGCCGCCGGCATAGAGAAGAAAGCGGCCAATTCGATCTTGGTCAAGCTCAATCAGATCGGCTCGGTCACGGAAACTCTGGATGCTATGGCTCTGGCAAGACAAGCGAAATATACCTCGATCATATCTCACAGGTCAGGAGAGACGGAAGACACGACCATAGCCGATTTTGCTGTAGGTACTGGCGCCGGACAGATAAAGACCGGCTCATTATCGAGAACCGATAGATTGGCGAAATACAACCAATTGTTGCGCATAGAAGAAGAGCTTGCCGATAAAGCCGTATATTCCGGGGATTCCGCTTTCAAAAGATAGTACGATGTGGTCATATTGAGTTGTTAACAGTTTTTCCACCGGCTTTTCCCCTGAGTGAACTTGACTTTTATGTATGAGGCGCAGACAATGTAATTAGGTTCGTTCGGTGAGGGAGAAGATCCTTAACTAAAAACATCAGGAGCCAAAAATATTGCGGCATTGTCCGCACCTAGGCACCACTTTATATTCAAGCATCTTTCTCCAACTCATCGAGCCGAGCCTACCCTATGGCGCAACGCCCCTCTTCAAGGAGGGGCGTTGTCGCGTATGCACGCTTATTTATTGTGTGTTGGGGTAACTGCATAGTGGGAAACTGAGCTGACAAGGTCTGACTGACACGCAACACCGGACAAACGTTCCGTCTAGCGACAACGCAACGTGGTACCACCTGCTTGGCTTACCACAAAAGCACTTTGTGTTGGAGCTAGGCGGAATGTTTGTCCGGTGTTGCCATATCACTTCATGATATAATTCACGCCGATGCAAACCAAGAACAAAACCGTCATGCTCATAGTCCTGGACGGCTGGGGCTATCGGGAAGAGTCGGACAACAACGCCGTGGCCGCGGCTGATACGCCTTTCTTCGACAAGCTGTGGCGAGAATGTCCGCATTCCCTTTTGGAAGCTTCCGGTCCGGCTGTGGGACTGCCGGAAGGACAAATGGGCAATAGCGAGGTCGGGCATACGACGATAGGGGCCGGGGCCATACTGGACACGGATCTCGTTCGCATAAGCAAATCTGCCGTATCAGGAGATATGGCCAGAAACAAGGCGATTTCAGCGCTCTTCAAACACGTAATAGAACACAGATCAACCCTTCACGTCATGGGATTGGTATCCGATGGCGGCGTACACAGCCACCAGGATCATTTGTACGCTTTCTTGAAAGCCGCTCATGCGGCGGGCGTAAAAAAGATCGCCATTCATGCCTTTACCGACGGCCGTGACACGGCTCCGACTTCCGGAGCCGGATATATGGAAAAGCTCGAAAAAGAGATGCGCAAGCTGGACCCGTCAGGCAAGGATATATTTGTGGCTTCTCTTTCTGGCCGATATTTCGCCATGGATAGGGACAACAACTGGGACCGCATGGACAAAGCCGGCGCAGCCATGTTTGACGCATCCGGACCGGTTGTAGCCAAGAAGCCGTCTGAACATCTTCTTGAGACCTACTCGGCCGGCGGCAAGGACGAGCTGTTGGAACCGGTCGTCTTGGAAGGAATTCATGGTCGCGGAGCGCCTTTCCATGCTCATGACGGAGCATTCATATTCAATTTCAGAGCCGACAGGGTGCGCATGCTTTCACAGAGGCTCATGGAAAAGAAAGACATGCATGTCGTAGCCATGACTGAATATTCGGACAAATATCCTTTTCCGACGGCTTTCCCGCCGAAAAGCGTCGAGACCACATTGGCCGCCCAAGTCTCGGCCGCGAACATGACCCAAGCTCATATTGCGGAAACGGAAAAATTCCCTCATGCCACTTATTTCCTGAACGGCGGCAGGAATGAGCCGCACCCGGGAGAGAAACATATATTGCTGGACAGCCGCAAGGACGTGAAAACTCACGACCAGGCGCCGGAGATGCGTGCCGAAGCCATAGCCGACAAGGCTATGGCGGAGATCGCCGCCGGTACGGCATTTATCTTCGTCAACTTCGCTAACCCAGACATGGTTGGACACACTGCCAATGTGCCTGCCATCATCAAGGCGGTCGAGACGGTCGACGCGGAGCTGAAGCGGGTCATCGACGCCTTGGACAAAGCAGGCGGTTCGGCACTCATAATAGCCGACCACGGCAATGCAGAGGTCAATATAGATCCTGAAACAGGCTTGCCACATACGGCCCATACGACCAACCTGGTGCCATGCATACTTACGGGCAGCGGCTTCGTGAGCGACGGTCCGGCTGCAGCCACGGCGCCGGCGACGGCGCCGAAACTCCGCAACGGCGGTCTTTCCGACGTGGCGCCGACTATCCTAGACTTGCTGAGCCTGACCAAGCCAAAGGCTATGACCGGGAGGTCGCTTCTCGTTTTCGTATAGGGTCGTTCAGGTAGTGCACCCAGACGTCAGAAGTCAAAAAACGCCACATCGACCATATTTTGCAGAAACTTTGAACTTATACCCTGTTCACTATCAGCGCCCCTACATATCTGACGAACAATATCGATGCCGTGGCGCAGAAGACGCCCAGGGACCAGCCGGCCAGGACGTCCGAAGCCCAGTGGACGTTGAGGACGAGCCTGGACAGACCGACCAGGATCGGGACCAGGACGCATGCCGCGATGAAAATCTCCCTCGTCACCCATTTCTTGAATTTCGGAGCCGCGATGTAGGCGACGACCACGAACAAAGCGGCCGAGAAAGCGGCGTGACCGGACGGAAAGCTGGGATCTCCGGCCAAAGCCGGCAGCATGAGATCGGATGGACGCACTCTCATGAATATGTCTTTGAGCCAGCCCACGGACACGGCCGCCAAACCGACCGACAAGAGCAGTATGGCCGCCGATCTCCATTTGCGCCTGGCCGAAAGCCATATGCCAAATGCTACGGTGATTGCGCTCACGGCTATGGGCCCGGCATATGCATTCATGAATACGGACATCGGCACAAGGAAGCCGCCATAGACGGATGCTTCGAGAGCGGACATGAGCGAATTGACCCAGATATCGAAACCGGCCATGAACGGCCTGGTGGAATAAGCGTCTTGCAATGTCCTGGCCAAGCCGTACAACGAGGCCAGGTTCATCATGAGGACAAATAGCTCGTATCTCTTGAATATATGGAAGCGCGCATTGACGAATCTGTATCCCCAGATGATGAGAAGAGCGGCAATGACGGCGACTACCGCAAGCTTGCCTATGAAGCCGGCCGCCGCTTGATATCCGAAGCTGATCGCATATCCTATAACTATAGACGTAAAGATCCACGCGACCGTACCGGCGGCATCATATATCCAGAATGACTTGACCTTCGATCTGTTGGCGCCCACCAAGAACGGCATTATGCCTCTTGTCACCGGATTGAATCTGCCTATGACCAATGACTTGCCAACATGCCTCTCAAGCATGGCCCTGGCTTTTTCGAGCACCGACCCGGCTACAAAGAAATGCGGGCGCAATCTTTCCAGAAGCGGCCAGCCGTATCTCCTACCGAGAAAGAAGCTGGCACAATCGCCCAAGAGAGCTCCGGCAATGCCATTCAACCCCACCCATACCGGATCCATGACCCCGGCAGCCGCCAGGAATCCGGCGGTGATGATCGCCACGTGCCCCGGTATGGCCATGCCTATGAGCGGCAAGCCTTCCAGGAACATGATCACGAAAAGGGCCGTATATCCCCCGCCAACCGCTATATGCCTGACCGTCTCGGAAAGAGTGGAAAAGAAGTGGATATAATGCATATAATAAGCCGAATTATAACATGGAAAACCGGCATGTAAGATATTTGCGGGTAAAAACGTCGTTATGATACAATGGGGCTCATCGGTCGATCCTTATCAATATGCAAAGAAAACAAAGCTTATGAAGCACCCCGCCCTTACAGGCGGGGTGTCTTGTCATACGAACAGCTTCGCTGTCCGTCCTGCATCGTGCTTTCCTTGCTGAGCAACATATGCCTTGATGATCTTCTCATTGAGTCCTATGGTTGAGACGAAAAATCCTGTGCCCCAGATGCCTTCTCCGTCCCAGTAGACTCTCATCAGGAATTCATGGAATTTTTCCTTCATCAGTCTTGATGTATTGGATTTCCACGCCTCTACGATTTTGGACACAGCATATTTGGGAGGAATGACGCAGTGTATGTGGATGTGGTCTTTGTCGATGCCCACTTCTTCGACGTATATGTCGGGGAAAAATTCCCTGAATTCCTTGGTTATGAGTGTTTTTAGATACGAGTCTATGCCTTTCACCAGGATTTTTCTCCTGTATCTCGTGACCCAGACTATGTGGTATTGCGTCTGGTATACCGTATGTGCCTGCTTCAAAAGCCGCATGTATCTTCATGCTAGCACGATGCAGGACTGGCTCTCATCCCCGCCCTTACAGGCGGGGAGTTCTCGCTAGATTAA
>JAGWJT010000038.1 GCA_028865615.1 Patescibacteria group bacterium
CCCCCCCCCCCCCCCGCCCCCACCCATATCATGGCTACACTTTACGTAATAGGCACGCCGATAGGAAACCTGGAAGACATCACGCTTCGGGCTTTGAAGGTGCTGTCTGACGTTGATCTAGTGTTATGCGAGGATACGCGCGTGACTAAAAGGTTGCTCGACAGGCATGGCATCAAGACGCCGACTATGTCGTATCACGCTCACAGCAAGCTTTCGAAAGTCGAGCATATCATCGGTCTTTTAGAGGAAGGCAAGAATTTGGCTTTGGTGTCAGATGCTGGCACGCCGGGCGTATCGGATCCGGGAGCGGAATTGGTAGCACGGATCGCGGACGGACATGTCTCCGCTCAACTTCTCAAAAGTGACGACGATTGTCATCACTTTGCGGAAGCGGTGAAAATAGAAGCCGTCCCCGGTCCGTCGGCCTTGACCGCGGCTATTTCGGTGGCGGGCGTACCTATCATAGACGGCTTCACATTCTTGGGATTCCTGCCGCACAAGAAGGGCAGGGAGACTTTGTTCAAGGAGATAACGGCCATGAAGCGTCCGGCTGTTTTCTATGAGTCGCCGCATCGGCTGATGAAGACGCTAGGATCGTTGGAAAAACATCTGACTTGCCCGGTTAGTGCCGCCGCGGCTGATTTACCGAAAAAAGTGACTATATGCCGCGAGCTCACCAAAGTCTTCGAGGAAGTCGTCTCGGGCACTGCCGCCGAAGTCGCGGCTCACTTCACGGCCCATCCGGACAAAGTTCGCGGCGAATTCGTGGTCATCGTGTCGGAGCAATAAAAAGGCGCCAGAATAGATCTGGCGCTTGCACACATCGAGGCCTTATAAAGCCGCGTCGCGAAGGAGTGATTTCACGGACTCGACATCACTGGGCCTCTTGGAGAGGACGATCACGGCATTGGAGCCGTAGATCACGATATGTCCAGCTCTCTGTCCTTGGCGATCCTGATCGTCTTCGTTGACGGATACCTTAGGAGCCACGATGGCAAAAGGTTGGCCTCTGTCAACGAAACTTTGTTCAACCGGTTTGTCGCCGGCAGAAACAATCGGATTGCTAACATCATCTGGTTCGTATTTCGAAAGACGGAAAAATCTGGCCCTGGGAAATATTCCGAGATGTGCAGGTTCTTCCGAAAGGTTGAACCAGTGAAATATCCCGGCAAACCATTGGCCGTTGATGTATACCCGCGCCACGGTAGTAGCCGATTCGGACAATAATTCGAACGGAATAATCTGCTCTTCTTGGAGCTTCTCCAACTCTAGTATTTTCATAAAACAAGAAATCGAATCTAGCATTATCGTACCATTATGGCGTATAATGGCAATGCTATGTCAAAACGACAGACAATAATGCTTCTGGGCGTATGGGTTCTGGTGTTGCCATTCCTGGGCTTTCCGGGCAGTTGGGAGCGATTCTTGGGTTTTGTGACGGGCCTTGTCATCATTGCCATCGCCTATCGCATGAAGCCGGCCGAAGCCGCCGGGACAGTGGAGACCGACCTGCAGACGTCAGTCGACAAGCCTTATGAGGAGCATAAAACTTCATCGCCGGTAGTGCCGGCCGAATCCCAGCCTGCTTCGGAGCCTGTGCACAGCCCTGTGTATAACCCCTTGCAATAATAAATCGCAGTGGTACTATGCCTATCCGGAAGTTCGCTTCTCATGCTCTTAGCGGGTCATGTTTCTCCTGACGTGAGGAGTCAGGAGAGGGTGGCACGTTCACTCGAGAGCATGCAAAAAACGCAGTATTGACATAGTTATGGCAAATAAAGCAAACGGAAATGGGCAGGCATTTGTCGTGCCTGCGAAAGTCAACGGCAATCCTGATACCCTGGCCAAATGGTGCAAAGAACGGGCCAAGGAAATCAGGGATCAAGGCATGCATGAGGCTGTCTTGGGCGCGGGTGGCCAAAGGGCGTATAGGTTGCCGAATGGCAAGCCGGTGATAGCCAGACCGGAAGATGCCATGGACAGAATCCAGGATGCTTTGGCGCAATTGTGCGCCAAAATGTCCCCGAGGGCCGCCGCCGCCAGGGCTGCAGCTTGACTGTCAGTTTGCTATCGAACCCCCGGTTTTGGATAAGCCGGAAACCCGATGTCTCGGAGTTGTAAAGAGACATCGGGTTGTTTTTTATGGTACAATTGCATCGAATCAAGCTTTCCTATGGACGAGAATCGCATCACATATTTCGCCGAAACAGACGCCAGGAACAAGCGCCTCAAATTCGGCATCAAGGCCAAAGACAGGACCCGCCACGTCTACGTCCTGGGCAAGACGGGCATGGGAAAGTCCACTCTCCTGGAGAACATGGCTGTCCAGGACATACAGAACGGCGAAGGCATGTGCTTTATAGACCCGCACGGCAAGACCGCCGACCTCCTCATGGAATACGTGCCCAAGGAACGCATCCGCGACGTCATTTATATAGCGCCTTTCGACACGGAATTTCCGATCTCATTCAACGTGCTTGAATCCGTAGATCCCGATAAGAGGCACCTGGTCGTCTCCGGTCTGATGAGCACATTCAAGAAGATATGGGTAGACGCGTGGTCGGCCCGCATGGAATACATTCTGACGAATACTTTGTTAGCGTTGCTCGAAGCGCCTGGCTCGACCCTGCTTGGCGTGAACAGGATGCTTTCTGATAAACCCTATCGTTTGGAGATCATCTCCCATATCAAAGACCCTTCAGTGAAGGCGTTTTGGACCAAAGAATTCGCTAACTATACGGAGCGCCAGGCCGCCGAAGCCGTTCCTGCTATCCAGAATAAGGTCGGCCAATTCACGGCTAATCCGCTCATAAGGAACATGATAGGCCAGCCCGTGTCATCTTTCGATTTCAGGCAGGCCATGGACAGGCGTAAGATCATGATCATCAACCTTTCCAAGGGCAAGATTGGTGACGAGAACATGAAGCTCCTGGGCGGTCTCCTGGTGACCAAGATATACCTGGCTGCTATGTCCCGCGCCGACATACCAGATAGAGTCATGAAGATAATGCCCAACTTCTATCTGTACGTCGATGAATTCCAGAACTTCGCCAATGCCTCCTTTGCCGACATCCTTTCCGAAGCGCGCAAATACAAGCTCAATCTGACCATAGCTCACCAGTATGTCGAGCAGATGGACGAGATAGTCAGGCCGGCTGTGTTCGGCAACGTTGGGACCATGATAGTCTTCCGGGTGGGCGCGTCTGATGCCGAGATCCTCGAGAAGGAGTTCGCTCCGCAGTTCACCATAGAAGACCTGGTCAATCTAGGCTTCGCCCAGATATACCTGAAGCTGATGATAGACGGCCTGTCGTCGGCGCCATTTTCCGCGACGACATTGCCCCCCATAGTTCACCCGGACGTATCGTACGTGAACGACATCATCGCCGCTTCGCGCGAGCAGTTCTCTAAGCCGCGCGCCGCGGTGGAGGCAGAGATCATCAAGTTCCATGAGCCTGTGGCCAGGCCGGCTGCCACGCCCAAATCTGCCCCATCGCCAAACTCTTCCGTCCAACAGGCGCAATCTGCACAACCTGTCCAACCTGGTCAACCTGTCCAGCCGATCAAGCCGCCGACCAGGCCGACGCAACCAACCAATCCGGATGCCGTCATCAAGCCGACATTTTCGCCCGGCAATGAGTCTCCGACTCCGGCTCCGACTCCGTCTGCGTCTATGCGGCAAAAGTCCGCTGACAAATCCCAGGAAAGGCCGGCAGTACCATACAAATCGGCGGCTGGCGTTCCGTCAAAAGAATCGCAAACCCACCAACCTTTCAAGTCGGCTTTGGCCGAAGTTCTGAAAGGAAGCGTAGCATCTGTGCCCTTGCCAAAGCCGGTGTCATTGTCTTCGCTCGCGCCCAAACAACCAACGGCTACGAAACCTGATCCCAAGAAGCAATCGCCGGAGAATGTCAAAGGCCTGAAGGATGCGCTGGCCTCCATTCTTGCCAAGACCGGCTCTGCCGTTGCGGCGACTCCCGCGCAAACGACTCAATCTCGGATGATTCCGGATCGACCTGCAAACCAGCCTGCAAACCAGGCTATAAAGCCGGTACCGAAGTTGAACGAGGTGCCGAAGCTCGGTCAGCAACCGATCATCACCAAAGCGCCCATTCCGTCAGCCGTCGAACAGCCGGCCGGCGAAGTCCCGGAGGAGGTCCTCAAAAAAGTCTTGAAAGTCGATTGATTCGGTATTATAATTGTCGCATCAAATACGCTTCTGCCTAAGCTTTTTGAAGGCGTTTTTTGTTTGCGTGTCCGCCGTTGCACATTACAAAACTTCTCTAAATATCCTCACAATCTTATGTTCAACATCAAATCATTTTTGTCGGGCGCTTTTTCCGTGCATCAGTCCGGCAAGCCGCATGTCGGCGAATTACCGGTCAAAAGGCCCTTTGTCATCGGTGTCATAGCTGGCGTCACCGGCGCGTTATTATTGGCCGCTGTCATATTCATAGTATGGATAACGGCCATACGCCCGGCCGGAGTTAGCGGCATCCGCGTGGTCTACAGCCTCGATGCCCGCCAGAATGACAAGGAGATCATCCATCTCATCGATTCCGCCGATAAGTATGTTTATTTTGCCGTCTATTACTTCACGGTCAAGGATATCGCCGACGCTCTGGTTCGCGCCAAGAATAGGGGAGTCGAAGTCCGCGGCATCACCGACGCCGCCGCGGCCGCCGAGAGCGGCAAGGGCATAGTGGCCGGCCTGCGCGCCGCCGGTATCCTATTGGAAGTCCAGAAGCACCAGGACGGCATCATGCACATAAAGGCCATAGTTACCGACAAAGCCTATGCCTCGGGTAGCTACAACTGGACCGCCGCCGCTACAAATGCAAACGACGAAGTCCTGGAGATAGGCACTGATCCGGCTGTGCGCGAGCAATATCTGGCCATAGTCAAGAAGGTCATAGCGGCCAACGGCGGTTCCGAGACGGGGGATTATGATGGCACTTACAATGCCGAAGGTTCTAGCACCAGGCTGATAGATGAATCTCCCGCGCCGACGTACGATTATACGCAGGCGCCGGAGCATATAGGAGAGAGAGCCACGGTCATGGGCACGGTTTACAAGGCGTATACAGCCAAAAGCGGCACTACATTCCTGGATTTCTGCCCGACTTCAGGCGGAGGTACGAAAGGAGGCATGAATGGGGGAGGCGCCGCTGGCGCGTCTAACTACGACTGTCCCTTTTCCGCCGTCATATTCAAGTCCGCCGCCGGTAAATTTGGCGACTTCAAGCAGTATGAGCGCCATGTTAGCCTGACCGGCATCGTGAGCTCATACCAAGGCGGCGCGGAGATGATCCTGGAAGAACCGGGGCAGGTGGAGTAGAAAGTAGAGCAGGGACGCGGCAAATATCCCGTCTAGCGACAATGCAACGTGGTACCACCGACTCGGATTACCA
>JAGWJT010000008.1 GCA_028865615.1 Patescibacteria group bacterium
ATCAGAATGGAGCGACTCCGACGGCGTCCGCTTTGTCCGTTACCTCAACTGGGACGGCGGCAGGTGGATCCGGCACTACTGTTGGCTCGGCAACCACTGGGATGCCTATGAGCCGTCCGCTTCGCTCGCAAGTTGAACCTTTGACCTTGTGTCCCTTTGTTCTTGCACTGTGACACTCGGTCCTTGATATCCCGCGATTTGCGCACAGCGAATCGCGGGCTTTTGTTTATGGAAATGGTATGATATCACCGGTAGTAGGCGAATCTGCCGGCGGTTACGGCTTCCGGCGGCCAAATCCAGTATCACTTGGTCGAGAGCCGAGGCGGTCAAGGCTTCCTCGGGAGTGGCCATTTCATACTCAAAAAACGAAGATACTTGGTGCGAGACGCTAGGGCATTATGATGCCGAAGACGGCGGAACCCCCGCAGACAGCCCGTAAGATCGGCGCAAGCCTTCACGCCGGGCAGTGATACGGATGGCGCCTCGCACATAAGCGACTCCGACGGCAACCGCTATGTCCGTTACCTCAACTGGAACGGCGACAGGTGGATCCGGCACTACTATTGGCTCGACAACCACTGGAATGCCAATGAGCCGTCCGCTTCGCTCGTAAATCTCGTCGTTTCTCTCCTGAACGAAAGCTCGGGAGAGTTTTTCTACGGGCATTCTCACACCAACTTCACTTGTTTGCCGAAGGCGGAGGCTATGCTAACGAGGGTGGAAAGGGAGATCTGGTGCTTGCCGGTCTCCATTCTGGCTATGACGGACTGGGGCATGCCGACCTTCTTGGCGAAAGTCCTCTGCGTCAATTTCTTGGAACGGCGAAGCTCTCGGATCTGGAATACCAGACGCCTACGCGCCATTTCAGCATCGAATTTCTCACGATTACCCTTGCTCTTGAGTAGCTTTCCGAAGACTTGTTCGAAAGTATGGAATTCTAATTTTTGTCGACTTCTCATACAGGCAATAACCATGATAGCAAAATTGCTATCAGGAAGTCAAGTAAACCTATTTGGAAGATTCTTCCTTGGTCGTCTTTTCGCTCTTTTCAGACGGCTTCTCCTTATCGTCGACTTCTTTCTCCACCTTTTCTTCCTCGGCCTCGGCGACCTCGTCGGCTTCGTCGGTGACGTCGTCGGGCTCCTCCTCGTCCAGAGTGTCGCCGCCGGTGGACCGAATGTCTATCTTCCAGCCTGTCAGTTTGGCCGCCAGACGGACGTTCTGGCCGCCTTTGCCTATGGCGAGCGATTGCTCGTCTTCCGTCACGGTGACGATAGCTCGGTGCTCCTCGTCTATGAGTTCCAACGAAACCACTTCGGCAGGAGACAGAGCCTCCTCTATGAATAGAGCAGGATCCTCGTTCCATTCCACGATGTCGATCTTTTCGCCGGAGAGCTCGCTCGTAACGGTCGAAACACGAACGCCGCGCTGACCGACCATGGAACCGATCGGATCGATGTGCGGATCATGCGAAACTACTGCTACCTTTGAACGGCTACCGGCTTCACGGGCTATAGCCTTGATCTCGACTGTGCCGGCGGCGATCTCCGGAGCTTCAGTCTCGAACAGCTTGGCTAGGAATCTTGGATGGGCTCTGGAAAGCTTCAATACGATGCCTCGCGGGGTTTCCTCAACGGCGTATAGGTAAGCGCGTATACGATCGCCTGTTTTCCAGCGTTCCCCGGGTATCTGCTCTTCGTAGGGGATGACGCCGACGGCCCGTCCCATATCCACGAACACTACGCCGCGTTCCACGCGCTCTACGGTACCGGCCACGACCTCGCCTTCCTTCTGGCCAAATTCGCCCATGACGGAGACTTTTTCAGCTTCGCGTATCTTCTGGATGATGACCTGCTTGGCGGTCTGGGCGGCTATGCGGCCAAAGTCGGCCTTGGCCTCGAGAGGGAACACGAGCTCGTCGCCTATGGCGGCGTCGCGCTTGATGCGCTTGGCGTCCTCTATGAGCATGTGTTGCTCGGGATTGTAGCGGATCTTGATATCTTCGACGGCGGCGTCCTTGAGTTCCTCGTGACCGGCTTCCTCGTCGCCCTCCATGATGACCTGGTCGCGATCGACGACGATCTTGACCTGCCAAAACTCGACTTGCCCGCTGTTCTCGTCGAAGCTGGCGCGCACTATCTGGCCCTTCTTGCCGTACTCTTTCTTGTAAGCTGTCGCGAAAGCCATGGCTATGGCTTCCAATGTCTTGTCGCGAGGTATGCCGCGCTCTTCTTCGAGCTGGGCGACTACGCTGTTTATCGTCTTTAGATCGAACATATATTTGGTTGTTATTATATTGTTATTAAGTTTTCGACAGTTAAATAGGGATACTATTTAACTTAATAAAATGTCCGGACGAACCGGACTGTTACGAGGCTATGATACCTCAATATGGCGATATTACCATATTGACAAGTGGTGTCAAATAATGTAGGGTTTAGCACAGACCTTTTCTATATCGTCGAAGACTTGCCGCTTGAATTTGGACGGTAATATCGAGATCTCCTTTGCCGCGGCGGGAGTGAAATAATAAGTGAACATCAGACGCCGAGTGATTCGCGCAGTTCCCGCCCGTCTATGAGTTGTTTTGATCTCTTGAAACCATGATTTAAGCGAGCACTTACGGCAGAACCGGAGTAATTTATGAGGTCAACTATGTCTTCCAGCAATTTCTGGGATATGAAAGAGGCCGGACCCACAACTCCGCGGGTGTTTTTGTCGTTTATGACGCTGAATCCCTTTGCTTTCATGGCTCTATTATAGACGCGATGGTATAATATTTGCAACATGCTCGTAGAAGACACACAGCTCTACAAGTTCATACTGGACTCCGGTCTGGTGACCAAAGCCGACCTCGAAGCGTCCAAGGAAGAAGCCGACAAGAAGTCCAAGCGCCTAGGCGACGTGCTGGTCAAAGCCGGCAAGATCACGCCGGACAACCTGCGCCGCATGCAGGCATACATGCTCGGCATCCCGTTCGTGGATCTCAAGAACCAGAAGATACCTTTCGAGACCCTTTCGCTCATACCGGAGCCCATAGCCCGCTCGCACAACATAGTGGCATTCAAGAAGACCGACGTCTCTCTGGAAGTGGCCATGCTCGATGTGGACGACTTGTCCGCCATCGAATTCATCAAGAAGAAAGTCAACCTCAAGATACTGCCGCGCCTGACGGACGCCGACTCGGTAAAGGACGCTCTCGTACAGTATCAAAAATCCCTCAAAGCCGAATTCGGCGACATCATAGCCAAGGAGACGGAGACCCTGAAGATGCTTTCCGAGGAGAAAGGCGAGGGTGCCACGGAGGCCGACCTGAAGAAGATAGCCGAAGACCTGCCGGTGGTGCGTATCGTGGACACTCTCATCAAGCACGCTATCTTGCAAAACGCCTCCGATATCCACATCGAGCCCATGGAAGAGCAGGTGCTGGTCAGGTACCGCATCGACGGCCTGCTCCATGACGCCATGGTCCTGCCGCGCCAAGCCGGGCCGTCCGTGTCCGCTCGCATCAAAGTCCTTTCCAACCTCAAGCTCGATGAGAAGCGTTTGCCCCAGGACGGCCGTTTCAAGGTAGACATGAACGGCGAGAAGGTGTCTTTCCGCGTATCCATACTGCCGACTTATTACGGTGAGAAGATAGTGATGCGTCTCCTGCGCGAGAATATCACCGGATTCACCCTCGAATACCTGCGTTTCCACGGCGAAGCCCTCGAACGCATACACCGGGCCCTCAATCTGACCACCGGCATGATATTGACCACCGGTCCGACCGGTTCCGGCAAAACAACTACTCTCTATACCATGCTCGATATACTGAACCAGCCCGACGTCAACATATCAACCATAGAAGATCCGATCGAGTATCAGATGGCCCGTATCAATCAGACCCAAGTCAGGCCGGAGATAGGATTCTCGTTCGCCCAGGGCATACGCACACTGGTCCGCCAGGACCCCGACATCATCATGGTCGGCGAGATCCGCGACAACGAGACTGCCGCTTTGGCCGTAAATGCCGCTTTGACCGGTCACTTGGTGCTCTCGACATTGCATACAAATAGCGCCGCTGGCGCCATACCGCGCCTCCTGGATATGCAGGTAGAATCGTTCCTACTGGTATCGACATTGGATATAGTCATAGGCCAGCGCCTTGTCCGCAAACTGACCGATAGCAAGACGGCCTATACTCTATCGAAGGACGAGCTTGCCAGATTGGCCAGATTGGTCGATCTGGACCGTGTCATGGCAGTCTTGAAGGCCGAAAATGTCGTCAAAGAGTCTGACTGGAAGAATATCCAGTTCTACAAACCTGTCCCGGCCGGAGATGACGACGGTTTCAAAGGCCGCGTAGGCATACACGAAGTCTTGAAGATGAGCCCGCCAGTCAAAGACCTCATAATGAAAGGAGCCACGGCATCGGAGCTAGAGGACCAAGCCAAGAAAGAAGGCATGCTCACTATGCTCGAGGACGGCATATTCAAATGCGTCCAAGGCCTGACGACCATAGAAGAGGTCCTGCGCGTCGTGTCGGAATGATCCAAATATCATGTCCCACTTCACCTTCAAAGCAAAAAGACCGAGCGGAGACGTATACAGCGGGGAACGCGACGCCGCCGATCGTTTTGAGCTGTACAAACTGATCAGAGAATCAGGAGACGAGATCATATCTCTCGATGAGACCAAGCCGCACAAAGGCCTTCATATGGAGATAAGCTTGTTCTCCAGGGTGAAGACCGTGGAGAAGATGAACTTCGCCAGGAATCTCGGCTTGATGCTCCGTGCGGGATTGTCATTGTCGAGAGCGTTGTCGGTGCAGGATCGCCAGTCCAAGAATCCGGCCATGAAGAGAGTCTTGGCCGATCTGATCGGGGATATAGACAAGGGCCAGACTTTTGCCGACGCGCTTTCGAAACATCCCAAAGTCTTTCCGCAGCTGTTCGTGGCTATGGTCCATGCCGGCGAACAGTCCGGGACGTTGTCGGAATCCCTGCAAGCCATAGCCGAACAGATGGATTCGAATTACACCCTGTCCAGACGGATCAAAGGAGCCATGATATACCCGTCGGTCATCATAGGCGTCATGATCGTCATAGCGATCCTCATGATGGTATTCGTCGTGCCCACTCTCATGAAGGTATTCACGGACATGAACGTCGAGCTGCCCCTGGCTACGCAGATAGTCCTCAACATATCCAACGTCATGCAAAACGATGGCATCATATTGCTCGCCGCTATCATACTGGCCGCATTGGCCTTCTGGCGATGGTCCAAGAAGGATTCCGGCAAGAAGGTCCTGCACATGCTTCTCATAAAGTCTCCGATCGTAGGGCCGTTGGTCCAAGAGGTCAATGCCGCCCGCACGGCCAGGACGCTGTCGTCTCTCTTGTCAGCCGGAGTGGAGGTCGTGGAGTCGGTATCGATCACCGCGGCCGTAGTGCAAAATATATATTTCAAAGCCGTCCTGACCAAGGCCCAAGAAGCCATAAAGAAAGGCGACCTCATGTCCAAGACTTTCGAAAAGGAAGGCAAACTGTATCCGCCGTTCTTTGCCGAGATGCTTTCGGTCGGAGAAGAGACGGGCAAGATAGGGGATATGTTGGGCAACGTGGCGGTCTTCTATGAAGGAGACGTCGAACAGAAGACCAAGGACATGTCTACTATCATAGAACCGGTGCTTATAGTGCTCATAGGCGCGGCCGTCGGCTTCTTTGCCGTATCGATGATCCAGCCTATGTACTCGCTGGTCAACGTCATCCACTGATATATCGGCTGTCGGATGGTATCCGCGCCATCAATACTCGACCCAATCGATGATATTGTAACCGCCGCCGGGGCCGGCTTGGAAGAGAGTGTTGGCCAGGCCGGTATCGTAGGTGACTGCGGCCGAATTGGAAAGAGATATCTGGTACGCAGTTACTTCTTTGAGCTTTATGCTGTTGCCTATGGGCACCAATCCATGGGCTGCGTATGCCACAAAAGCCGTGGCGCTATTGCTCAATGAGATAGCCGGCGTAGAGCCGCCGTTTTCGGCGCTTCTGTTCTGTGATATCAGGAACATGAATGAATTGGGCGAGCCCGATCCGGAAAACGTGACGCTGTTGCTCACGCTTATCTTGCTGCTGTTCAATTCATCGGACGGATTGTCCGCTATCACCGCTACATTTTGGCTGCCAAGCGAGGGACTGATCGAAACTTTGGAGCTGTTGCTGAAAGATATATTGCCTTGTACCCATATAGGTCCGGTCACTGTTAATTGGGCGCTATTGGTGACTGACAGATTGCACGGTATCTCTATAGGACCCAATGTAGCGCTACTACTCACTGTGTATGTTCCATTTGTGCAAACGGCCGTACCCCCCTTTGCCGCGTCATTTTCCCATTGGCTTATCTGGTCATCGCTTATGGGTAGTGGTGCCGGAGACTGGTCGGGGCTATCAGGGAAACAATTGGCATTGGGACAGACTGACCCGTTTACTTTGGTTGAGGTGTCAATAGTCTGGTAATAGGCGTTCTTGCCCGCGGTCGATTTTTCGATGGTATGGGCGTAAGCAGTACCTGTGGCGTTGATATTGCTTATCAAGCCGCCTGGGCCGGCGGAGATCACATCTCCGGCAATGGTGTTGCCGGAGCCGGTTATGGTGCCATCAGAGAAGACGTTACCCGTAACGCTGGAGCTGTTTGCGAGCGAGAATCCTCCATTACCGGACTGTATGCCGTAGTGGAACGATACGCCTGTGCCAAATTGGATGTCCGCTTGGATATTCCTGTCGTAACTCTGGTCGGCCGCGCTCACGGCGATATTTTTGCCGCTGGCGGTGTCGCTCACTTTGATAGTGGCGGATCCGGAAGATAGGGTCAGAGTCGATGAGTTGGGCATATTTAGGCCTGTTTTGAGGCGGTATATAGCGTCTTCCACGGCGCTCTGGGCCACCATGTATGATTGCTTGGAATATAGAAGGCCGCGAGCCGAAGCGTATCTGGCCATGACGGGGGCGGTGGCGCCGAGTATGACGGACAGAGTTATGGCGATGAAGAGAACCGTCAACAATATCATATAGCCGCTATCGATGTTCTTGGGGCGTATATTCATGTCATTGATATGAGTTCCTCATTATGGCCAAGCCGCTATAGCTGTTGGTGGTGGTGCCATTTTTGGTCGGGTAATCTATGGATACGGAAAAGTGTATAGCCGTTGACACGGATGTCGCTATTTCATGGAAACGCAATTGAGAGACATACAGGTCTGCGGGCGTTATGCTTGCGGCCGTGCCGCCGTTCTGGCTGTACATGATCCTGCCGTTCTCCAGATAATACTCGTAAGATATGCTGTTTTTCGATGTATCCAGGGCATTCAGGCCTATAGATCCGGCCGGGACGTCAAATATGTCCTTGCTGCTATCGAGCGCCCGGCCGGCGCGTATGCCGCCCTCGAGCCTTTCCAGAACCAGTGTTCCTACCTGGTCGACTCTCGGAGACACTGTGACGAAACGATACCACCCATAGCCGTAATACAAGACGGACACGATCACCCCCGTGAGCAGGACGAGACCTGTCGCATATATGAGCGTCTCTACCAGAGTGAAACCGGTTTTTCGGCTAATTGGAGAATACATCGTGTATGAGTAGTTGGGAACTCGATATGGGCGTCGACGTCGCGTTCGCATAAGCCACGGAAATGGTAGCTAGCACGGTATCGGGATCGGTTGTGCCGCCGGAGCCCACTACATTGCCGTTCGTATCGCGTTCGACTGACGACAATGTGAAGCCGACGTCATAACCGTCGCCTGATCCCGTAGGTACAGGCGTCGTAGATGTGGCGTAGGCTGATCCGTTCCAATACAGGTAGTATGTGCCGCCGTCGGCGAGCGGGGCTACGTAGTCCTTCCAGCCCTGGTCCCGGAACAGCTCGAGAGCCTCGCCGGTTTCCTCCGACAAGACGGCTGCCTGGGTCAATCCGGCGCTTGTGCGAGTCAGCCTCATCAAGCCTTGCCAGGCGGAAGATATGCCTATGCCCACGCCGGCAATGATGGCTGCCGCTACGAGTATCTCCACTATGCTGAACCCTTTCGGCGGATGAGCGTCGGTATTCACGGTATTATTTTACCACGGTTATGTCTCCTTGGTTCCCTATAGTCACGGTCTGGGTCTCGTCGGATGACAAGTCCGTGACGGTCACGGTTCCGGTGGCATCCGGCACTCCGGTCAGGCGCGAGAATATCACCGTGTCGCCGCTTATATTGTCTGATATGCCGTGTCCGGAATCTATCGACACGGTGACGTCCGATGGATCCGAAGGATCGTATGAGTTGCCGCTGAAATAAGTGTACGAATTTGATTGGAACCTCACTCCATAAGGCAAACCGTTGCCGCCGTTCAGAGCGTTTGACTGCGCCTTTTCCAACGTCGACGCTATGCCGTCGGTTATGCCGTCGAGTTCGGCTTTCTCTCTGGCTTCATAGAATACAAAGACGCCTATCCCGACCAATATGAGTATTATGGCTATGGCTACCAATATCTCTATCATCGTGAACCCGTTCTTGCCGTCATTCATGGGGCATATTATAGCAATCGTGCGTAATTCTTGCTCGTGCGCTACAATTGTCCGCATGAATAAGAAACTGGTCATAGGGAACTGGAAAGAGAATCCGTCATCCGTCGATGACGCCAAGCGCATAGCCGGGAAGACTCGGGCTGCCGCCGGCCTATTGGAGCGTGTGCAAGCCGTGGTTTGTCCCCCGTTCCCGTTCATTCCGGTCGCCGTACCCAGAAAGCCGTCTGCAAACTACGCCGTCGGCGCCCAGTCGGTCTCGCGTGAGGAGGGCGGCGCCCACACGGGACAGGTTTCCGCGGCCATGCTCCGGAGCCTCGGCTTGGGGTTCGTCATCGTCGGCCACTCGGAGGAGCGCGCCGCGGGCGATACCGATGGGGCCGTTTCTGCAAAGGCCTCGCGCGCTCTCGAGGCCGGTTTGACCGCAGTCCTATGCGTAGGCGAGCAGTCCCGCGACGAGAGCGGCTCGCATTTTGATTTCGTCAGGAACGAGATCAAGGCTTCGCTCGCCGGCATTCCCGCTGAAAAAGCCAGGCATATAGTACTTGCTTATGAGCCGATATGGGCCATAGGTGCCAAAGAGCCCATGGCGCCGGCCGATATCCATGAGATGTCGATATTCGTCAAGAAAGCCTTTGCGGACGTCTTTGGCGCGGAGGTAGCCATGAAAACCAAAGTGCTCTACGGCGGCGCAGTCAACTTCCGCAACGCCGCCGAGATCGTCACCACGGGCGGCGTCGACGGCCTTCTAGTCGGCCGCGAAAGCGTCAACCTGCCCGGCTTCATCGAGCTGTTGAAATCAGTTGACAAAATCCAATAATCTGGTATACTAGTAGCGTAATAGATCGTTGAAAGAAGGCTTGCGTTTGCCACAGCCTTTTGGGCCTTGAATGAATAGGGTCTAGGATGCTGTGGCGAAGAACCCAGCGAACATAAACCAGAGCATGCTGCGTAGTCAGCGAGCTCACAACATGAAAGGACATGCTATATGAATAGCGAGTTCACACTCAGTCAGGGCGCAGGTCAGAAACTGGAGTTTGCCGTCCAACGCAACGGCGGCACAACCGAGGACGTGGATTACCTCTCCACCGGCGACAACTTCCGCGCAGTCACACTGCTGCGGACGGGAAAAGCCAAACTCGTCGAAGTCTCCGAGAACGGGTCCGAAAGTGTGGTCATCCCGACTGCACCGACGCCCGTTGAATGGACGTTTGATGGGGATGGCAACATCCACTTCACCGTAACTTCGAACGGAATGACCCGCGAACAGTGGGAGAAGCACCTCGAAAGCCGTGGCTTCCGTCTCTCCGATTGGGCACGCAATGTGCTCCGTCGCGCGAGCGAAGCCCCGACCAATGGCGTGGCATACCACATCGTAGTCCGTCCGGGCAGCAAGATCAGCTCACGCGATCGCGTCACGAAGAAGATTCGGGCGCATGCCACGGAAAAAGGCTGGAAGACTCCTCATTGGGAAGTCGCCTGTCTCATCCGCGATACCTTCTCGGACGAACAGCTCGAGAAGATGGGTCTCTGGTGGATCGTCACCATGCACGAACCCATCACTGATTCCGGTTGCGGTCCGAGCTTGCTCGACTCGTGCCGCAACGACGATGGCCGTTGGCTCGGTGCCAGCTGCGACGGGCCTGGCGACGAGTGGCTCGGCGATGGCGGTTTCGCGTTCGTTGTCCTGCAAGTTAGCCCTCAGAACTAAGCCACTTAGGACTCCGGTCCTTAGAAACTTAGTCCTTAGCCCTGTTCCGATTCGTCGGAGCGGGGCTAAATTTTTGTATGAAAATAAGATATACTTGTGCCGGCAGTAGGTGAATATGCGGGCGGTTACGGCTTCCCGCTACCGAACCCAGTATCCGTGCATCGAGAGTATCCACGGTCACGGCTTTGGATAGAGTGGTGCATGCAGCTGTTTAAAAAACGAAGATACTTGGCACGGGGCACTAAGGCATTACGATGCCGGATTCGATTCAGCTCTGAGAGTATTCAAGGGGCGGTGACTCTGGTGGTGTCTCGTGCAATTCCGATTGCGATCCGAACTTGCTCAACTCGAACCGCAACGACGATGGCCGTTGGCTCAATGCCAACTACGACAGGCCTGACGACAAGTGGAACGACAATGGCGGTTTCGCGTTCGTTGTCCTGCAACTCTCTTCATTTCCCCGCTTTTCCAGTCGGAACGGCGGGGTTTTGTTTGGTCTGTCTCAAGATCTGTCCGCTCCAGCCGCCGAGATCGCGGCCGCAATCCTCTAACTTCGCGGAAAGAGCGATATATTTCTTGTTATCGAGCGATTTCGTCTCCCACAGCATGAGTAAAAGCACTTTCATGGAATCTAATTTTCTGATGGCCAATCGTACATACGGCAATTTCTCTTCTTTTGAAAGGAAAGTGGCCGCCGCTACTGCTTCTATGGTTTCTACGAAGAGCGAATCTATTCTTGCGCCTAGAGTATACCGATGTGTTTTTGGTATTATCTGGTGATAACCATGCCAGAGCAGATAAGCATCTTTGATCTTATGCATGACCGGCAAAATTCGGCTGGGGGGGGAGACTTTCTCAGGAAGAATAGGATCCGATTTATTCATGCATATGATGATATCATCTCCGTCGACAGTCTGCTCGAAGCTTGGCAGGAATTTGTGAGAGGTAAGCGTAGCAGAAAAGATGTCCAAGAATTCGAGGGGGACTTGATGGCGAACATATTATCTCTACATAGAGATCTGAAGAGCGGAGATTATAGGCATTCACCTTACGAATTCTTCAAGATAAACGACCCGAAGCCCAGAGACATACACAAGGCATCCGTGCGGGATAGGTTACTGCATCACGCTATTTACAGGAAGCTTTATCCGTTTTTCGACAGGACTTTTATAGCCGACTCATTCTCGTGCAGACTATGGAAAGGGACCCATAAAGCGATGGACAGATTCAAGGTCTTTGCCCGTAGAGTTTCATGCAATCACACGAAGACGGTTTGGGTTTTGAAATGCGATATAAGGAAATTCTTTGCATCCGTTGATCAGCAAATACTTCTGGATATTCTGGCTCTTTATATTCCGGACAAGAATATTCTGCGGCTACTTGAAGAGATAATCTCTAGTTTCCATTCAGCCGGTCCTGGTACAGGCTTGCCGCTGGGCAATCTCACCTCTCAGTTATTAGTTAACATATATATGAATAAATTTGACCGGTTCGTAAAGCATCAACGGAAAGTCAGATATTACATCAGATATGCGGATGATTTTGTTATTTTCTCTCAAAGTCGAGATACGCTCATAAGCTTGATTCCTAGGATTCAGGATTTCCTGTGGACCATACTACGATTGAAACTACACCCTGATAAGATATCCGTAAGGACGATTGCGTCAGGAGTAGATTATCTTGGCTGGGTCCACTTCACTAATCATAGAGTTATAAGGACCGCAACAAAGCGCAGGATGCTGAAGCGTATAAATGATACCGGCCACAAAAAGGAAACAGTCCAATCTTATCTGGGATTGTTGAGTCATGGCAATGCCAGGAAACTGCAGAACAAAATCAGCGGAGCCTGATATAATAGGCGCATGAAAACTCTAGAAGACATTCCGCATCTACAGGGCGTCCGCGTGCTGGTCAGGGTAGATTTCAACGTACCGATCAAGGACGGCGCGGTGGCGGACGATACGCGCATCCGGGCGGCCATGCCGACCATAGATTATCTCCGAGCCAAGGGGGCCAAGGTCATATTGATGAGCCACCTGGAGTCAAATGACCACAAGGACTTATCGCTCGAACCCGTAGCCGACAGGTTGAACAAGCTCGGCACGCCGATCGTGTTCGTCAAGAATATACGGACGGCCAATGATCTGATAGAGAATGAGCTCGGGAACAGCCGGTGCATGCTGTTGGAGAATCTCCGATTCTTTCCGGGCGAGAAAGCCAACGATCCAAAATTCGCCAAGGAGCTGGCATCGTTGGGAGATATTTACGTGAATGAAGCATTCCCGGTCTGTCATCGCGAACATGCTTCTATCGTCGGCGTGCCGAAGCTGATGCCGTCATATGCTGGCCTCCGGCTGGAAAAGGAAGTCGCCAACTTGGCCAAGGCTTTCGACCCGGTCCGCCCGTTTTTGTTCATCCTGGGCGGCGCAAAATTTGAGACCAAGATGCCTCTCCTGACAAAGTTCATGGAGCTGGCGGACTCCGTGTTCGTAGGAGGAGCCTTGGCCAATGATTTCTTCAAGGCCATGGGCTACGAAGTCGGTCAGTCGTTGCTTTCGAAAGGCGATTTTGACCTGAAGAGATTCGTCGGCAACCCGAAGCTGGCATTGCCTGTCGACGTGGTCGTGCAAGGCGGCGATAAAAAGAGAGTCTCGACCCTGGGCAAAGACGACAAGATCATGGATAGCGGCCCGGCCACAGTCGACGCTTTGCATAAGAAAGTCGATGCTTCCAGGTTCATCCTCTGGAATGGTCCGTTGGGGATGTATGAAAGCGGATTCACGGAACCGACAAAGGAGCTGGCAAGAATGATAGGCGCGGCCACTTTGCGTGGTGCCACCACTATAGTCGGAGGCGGCGACACTCTAGCGGCCATATCATCGCTTGGCATAGACGACCAGTTCACCTGGATCTCCACCGGCGGCGGCGCCATGCTCGACTTCTTGGCGAAGGGGAGTTTGCCGGGGTTGAAGGCACTGAATAATTAAAAAGCAACCGTTTTGCGGTTGCGTGGCGGACTGAAGCGTTTGCCAAGACGTTTGTCGGAATGACGTGCAGGTTCACCCGGCGGCTGAAGCCAGGGCATTTCGCCACCCCGGGCATTGCTCCATATATATGGACAGAGCTTGCCATGAAAGCGGGAAGCAAAAGACCGTTCTGCAATCCTCATGACGACAGCGTATGATTGCTATGCCGGCAGTGGCATGGTCACTGTGGCTATTCTGGCCGTTGGCTATCGGAGAGAATCCGATGACAGATTCCCTCCATATCCTTGCCGCCGGGCGGCCGAAATCTCCGTTGCAGAAGAACGAGAAACCTCCGCAATGAGGATTTGGGCAACTGAAGTTGCTGACGGTTTTCATTGTCGGGCGATACTGTTTGCCCCAGAAACGCGGTGGTTGCATAAGTTTTGGTATATAGAGTTTTGAAAAGATCGGTGTATGTCAAAGATACCAATTAAAAGCCCAAAAGCAAATACCTGAATACCAAAGTGCATCCAATATATCTTATAAGATATATTAAATTGCCGAGAGGATCTTCTGCCTATTAGCCTCGAAATCCATTTTGTCGCCTTTGGCCTGATCGCTGGGGAAGACCCATATGTGAGCATGTGGCACTTCGTCGCCGACTATCTTCGATAGTACCCATTCATTATCAAAAGCTTTCTGTTGTGCTCGCGCTACTTTGGCCACGACCTCGAAATATTGGCCGACGTTCGGCACGTCCCAGACCCATCGATAATGGTTTTTGGGTATGACCTGGACGTGCCCTGGCGATTGCGGATGGATGTCCAGGAAAGCAAGAAACTTCTGGTCTTCATAGACTATATGAGCCGGTATCTCCTTGCGGACTATCTTGCAGAATATACAGTCTGACATGCGGACATTATAATGCCGCATCATCAAATAAAAAAGCCCTTGTAGGTGATATACTTCATCCGTGCATAAATACGATATACGCAGGCCTCTAACCGCCGCCGAACAGTCGGAGTTATCGGCGTATCCGCCGTTCTTGGCGCACCTCTTGTTCCACCGCGGCCTCGCCGGGGCAGAGGCGGCCGGACGATTCTTGGGGCCGGACTACGATGCCCACATTCATGACCCATTCTTGCTCAAAGACGCCGAAAAAGCGGCCGACAGGATCATCAATGCCGTGAAAAGCGGTGAGAAGATCGCCATATATGCCGACTACGATGCCGACGGCATACCAGGCGCCGCCATATGGAATGATTTTTTCGGCAGGATAGGTTTCAAGGATTTTGTCGTCTATATACCACATCGCCACGACGAGGGTTTCGGCTTGAATGAAGAAGCCGTCGAGGAGTTGGCGGGACAAGGCGTCAAGCTCATAGTTACCGTTGATTGTGGCATAGCGGACATCGGACCGGTCGAGAAGGCCAACGAGTTGAACATGGATGTCATCATCACCGATCACCATGAGCCGCCTGTTTCTCCGGACACCGGTCTCGAATCTCTGCCGCCCGCATTGGCGGTCATAGATCACAAGCGGGGCGATTGTCCTTATCCGGACAAGAGTCTCTGCGGCTCCGGTGTGGCTTTCAAGCTCATACAGGCTATCCTCAAGAAAGAGCGTTTCGGCCTCAAGGAAGGTCATGAGAAATGGTTGCTCGATCTGGTCGGATTGGCTACTTTGTCGGACATGGTCTCTCTCACCGGCGAGAACAGAGTTTTTGCATACTACGGCATGCAAGTCCTGCGCAAGACTCCGCGCAAAGGCTTGCGCAAGTTGTTCGACAGGTTGCGCATGCGCCAATCGCAACTGACCGAAGATGACATGGCGTTCATGGTGACGCCTAGGATCAACGCCGCCTCGCGCATGGGCGTGCCTATGGACGCATTCGATCTCCTGGCGGCCGACAACGACGACGATGCCGCGCGCTTCGCGGAGCGGCTCGATGCCGTCAACAACGAGCGCAAGGGCGTGGTGGCCTCGTTGGTCAAGGAGGTGAAGAAGAAGGTAAGAGAGAGATTCAGGATTCATGATTCAGGATTCAAGAACAAGAATGAGACAGCAGATGGTTTGCCGTCGGTCATAGTCCTCGGCAATCCGGAGTGGCGGCCGTCTCTCCTGGGGCTGGCGGCCAATTCATGCGCCGAAGAATTCGACAGGCCGGTCTTCCTATGGGGGCGTGACGGCGGCAACGTCATAAAGGGTTCATGCCGCTCCGAAGGACGGACTCATGTAGTCGAGCTCATGCGGGCCGCGTCGGCAGGTTCATTCATGCAATTCGGCGGACACAAACATTCCGGCGGATTTGCCGTGGAAAATGATGCCGTGCATTATCTGGAGCAGAGGCTGAATGAGGCGGCGCAAAAGATTCAAGATTCAGGATTCAAGATTCAGGAAGACGGAAAGGTCGAGACTTACACGGACAGTGTGGATGCAGAGTTAAAGCTGGAAGATGTCGATTGGAAGATGTTCAATGATGTAAATCGTCTGGCGCCTTTTGGCGTAGGTAATCCCAAGCCTGTTTTCTTGTTCAGGAATGTCGTGCCGGTTCAGGTCAAGAAATTCGGCAAAGGCAGCGAGCATATAGAGCTGGTTTTCAAGAAGTCGGACGGTTCGAAGGTATCGGCCATTTCATTCTTCGGAGCCGACAATGAAGCCGTTTCAACGGCTCAACCGGGTGAGCCGTTGGATCTCATCGCTTCACTGGAGAAATCCACATTTAGGAGCACGCCGGAATTGCGGTTGCGGGTGGTTGATGTGGTAACATCCTGATACATCATCATGGAAATCGACAAGAACACGGTCATATTTACCGATGGCGCGTCGCGAGGCAATCCTGGTCCGGGCGGATGGGGAGCAATCGTAGTGCAAAACTCAAAACTCAAAACTCAAAACGAGGCGCAAGTCATGGAGCTTGGTGGTGCAGAAAAGAACACAACGAATAACAGGATGGAATTGACGGCGGCCTTAGAGGGATTGAAACAGGCGGCCAAGCATTTGAATGGCGGCGAAGTATTTGTGGTCTACACGGATTCCTCTTATCTAGTGAACGGCGCGACCAAGTGGCTGGCGGGTTGGAAACGGAACGGATGGAAGACGCAAACTAAAACGGATGTTCTCAACAAGGATATGTGGGTCGAACTAGATAAAGCGGTGTCCGACCTAGTGGTTCACGGTGTTCGCGTCGATTGGAAATATATAGGCGGCCATGTCGGTGTGAGTGGCAACGAAAGATGCGATGAGATAGCCACGAAGATGGCCGACGGCATAGAAGAAAGCTTGTATGACGGGCCACTTTCCGGATACAAAATCCGGAACATATTCGATGTTTCACACGATGAAGCGCTAGTTGTAGCCAAAAAATCTGATTCATCCAGATCTCGCGCTAGGGCGTATTCATATGTGAGCGCTGTAAATGGTTCGGTCATGACGCACGCCACATGGGCGGATTGCGAGAAGAGAGTAAAAGGCGTAAAAGGCGCTAGATTCAAAAAGGCTTTGGATGCGGAAGAGGAAAGGAAGATCATGGAAGAATTCAAAAAAGCCTAAATCGTCGGCCGCGGTTTTCTTCATTCGGATTTGATTCTTTTTTTATCCGGATTTGAGACTTTTTTGAATGTTTCTTGAGGACTTGGAGAGTATCATTCATGGACCATGCGGGGCACATACGTGTTCTGGAGCGTTTTCGTGGCGGCTGCTATATGCCGCGTGGCTTTTTCCCTGCACCAGAATGCGCCGCCGGCCGATGACTGTCTGAAGCAGATCGTGACCGGTTATGGCGCAGTCTCCGAAGATCCGTCCATGAATAGCACTGGGCAGATCCTGGTCATAGCCGCCGATAGGCTGACCGTCGCATCGACCAGCATCCAATGCGCCGCCGGTCTGAATGTCAGAGTCAAAGCCAAATCATATCCGCGCTTCGCGTATGGCGACGAAGTTTCATTCACAGGCAAGCTCAATGTGCCTTTCAATTTCTCCAGCGGAGACAATGGCCGGACTTTTGACTACAAAGGCTATCTGGCCAAGGACGACGTATTCTATGAGATGAAGAGCGCTGTAGTCGAGAAGACGGAATTGCCGGATGGCATGAAGTCGGAGAGTCATAGGTTAGCGGCGGATACGGGGGATTTGATTACAGGCACATTGTACGCACTCAAGCATCGCTTTGATGTCAATCTGGAATCGACGCTCGGAGAACCGCATGCCGCATTGGCGGAAGGCTTGGTAGTAGGCGAGAAGGCCGCGCTCGGCAGTGATCTTCTGAATGATTTCCGCATAGTGGGTCTCATCCATATCGTTGTCTTGTCGGGGTTCAATATAACGGTCGTAGCCGTGGCTATGAGGCGGGTGCTTTCATTCTTGCCTAGGGTCTGGGGCATAGTCATAGGCGGCATAGGCATAGCTCTGTTCGGCGTCTTGGTCGGCGGGGGAGCGACGGTGGTGCGCTCTTGCTTCATGGGTATCATAGCTTTGGTGGCAGACCTTATCAGGCGAGACTATAGCGTGCATAGAGCGTTGGCGTTTGCGGCACTGCTCATGCTCATAGCCAATCCGATGGTCCTCTTACACGATCCATCTTTCCAATTGTCTTTCTTGGCGACCATAGGGCTCATCCTCCTCGCCGGTCCTATAGAGTCTCGGCTCGGCTTCATTCCGGAAAAGTTCGGCATGCGCGGTACAGTGGCGGCCACATTCTCGACCCAGATATTCGTATCGCCGTACATCCTGTACATGATGGGGCAGATATCGATCATAGGCGTGGTCGTGAATATCCTAGTCTTGCCGTTCATCCCCGTGACCATGTTGGCGGTTTTCCTTACCGGCGCCGTCGGTTTCGTCTTGCCTGTCGTCGCCCAGATCATCGGCTGGGCCGCCCACTTCCTGCTCTCGTACGAGCTCTTCATGGTCGAGTGGTTCGCCCGCGTGCCATATGCCGCTGCCTACGTCCCGCCGTTCTCCATATGGTGGGTGGCGGGGTTCTATGGGGTGGTGGTGACGGTTTATGTGTATCTCAAGAAAGAAAAAGTTACCAAGAAAGCGACTGTCAGCCAAAACGCTAGTTTGCTATAGTGCACTCATATTTGACATTTGCCACGTTCACCTGCTTCTTGTGAGGTGGGTGAACTTTTTATGATGAGATGACAAGAACACATATTTATATTCACAACAATATTGACCATTCCGGTGAGTTTGCTAGCATCAATGCACGGCTCCAGAAATGTCCGACCGAGATTCCCCCGATTCTGTCGGGGGTTTCGTTTTTAACGGCAATATATTTGCCGTTTTTTCGATGATAGTGGCGAAATCCTCATCGTTTGCTCTGAATATGAATCTGTTCAGACGTCGCGTATTTATAGATCTTATGTGCAGTATTGCTACCGTATCGGAAAATCCACGATATTTGATCGGGTGGAAGTAGTCTCCGCTTTTCGCGGTTCTAGTCATAGGCAGTACCCATACCAGGTCTCGGCTTATTTTCCGGATTATCAATACAGGTCTCTCGAAATCCATATTTTTGCCGTCTAGCTCATTGCCGACGTTCATTCCTATGGAAGCCCACCAAACCTCTTGTTCTAGAAAAAAGAAATCGGTCGGCATGATCCGGGAGTTTACCTCCTTCTTCTTGTCGTTCCATTTGTCGAAATCTTTGAAGTATTCCTCGTTCATGTCCCCACCGTATCACAGCCCTGTTCAAGAAACGTTCAAAAAAGGTTCAAATCCGAATCAAAAAAGAATCAAATCCGAGTGAAGAAATCGGCGGCTAAAACGCAGGACATACCTTATGTATCTTATGATCTACCACTTTCGAGGTGATGAGCTAGAACAGAAAGATAACTTATGAATCTATAAACTGGTATAATATACCATCGTTCCAAGTAACATCATGGCTATATTAAACAGCGAAAACTTAAAAGCAAATTTAAGTTTCTCAAGACCACCAGAGTATGGAGGCTATGTTAATTATGTATTGAAACTTCTATACAAAGACAGGCCAGCTTTCAATCCTGAAACATTCCCGTTGCAATCGATTGAATTTGATGAGTACGGCAAAGATTCTCTAATTCCATTCATTGAAGGAGTGTTGAAAGACGGTCGGCCTGACAGTTGGTTGCCTCTTGAACATGATATTTATATCAAGATTACGCCATCTAACGATTCCTTTGATGTGTTTTTTGAGCTTGCCAATATGAGCGTTGGATCCGGACTTTCCGCTACCCTATCTGTTGATAGGATAGAGCTGGAAAAATTCGTGAATGATCTAAGAAGGGAATATCACGGATTATACTTGAGTAGGTTGTGATTTTCCTAAATTTTCAACGCTGGACTTCAAAGAGTCTGGAATGAAGAGTTCACGCCTTGGGGTGACTAGAAAGTTTGTTTGATATCATCTGCCGTATTCAATATCTTGTCCGGTCCGGCACTTCTCAGCTCAAAATGTCCACTACTTTCCGGTGTATACGAGAATGGAGTCCCCCATGGATCAGAGGCAAAAAACATATTTGTTTGCGATGGGACTCCTAAATCATTAAGTGTTACCGGAAGTCTTCCGTGTTGACTTTTATATAGAGAAATCTGGCCAGCATCGGTACTGATAAGCTGTGAGGCAAGCTTAATCTTCAAATCGGCATATATTCCGGTCTGTGCCACGAATCCGAAATAGTAGAGAGACCCATAGATGAAGACCGTAACAAGGATTCCGCAAATACCGAGAAATATCTGACCCCTAGTTTTCTTAATCAAACCGATAATTATTGCTATTATCCCGAACAAAACACCTATTAAAGGTATAAAAGATAGTCCACCAAAGATCCATCCTGCCACGGATTTGGATGATGGCGTCTGGTTTATATTTGTCATATTACAAAGTATATCTAACTAATGCCGAAAAGTCTCTGCAACTTTTTCTAAGCTGTGGATATCTAAGGGTTCTCTTTATAATGCCCATCAAACTCTAGTTATTTGCGCGCTCTCTTGTAACTCTCCTCCACAACACTCCAGTTGAGGTTAGCGAAGAAGTCCTCTATGTACTGCTTCTTGCCTGACGGCTGATAGTCGGCCACATATGAGTGCTCCCACATGTCCAGGCCGAGGATCATGGCGCAGTCGTTCAAGAGGCCGTAGTGCTGTTCGTCTACCCATGACACCAGCAGACGGCCGTCTTTGCGGTCATACCACAGAGCCATCCAGCCTATGCCGCGGATGGAGGCGGCGGCGGCTTTGAACTTGGTCACGAATTCGTCGAAAGTCTTGTTGCAGTCTTTCTCTATAGCTTTGCGGAGCGGGCTATCGGCGCCGAGCTCCTTCGGCCCGCCTTCGAGCGAACTGAAGTAGACTTCATGATTCCTCATGCCGTTGTATTCGAAGCTGAAGCGACGGCGGAGCTCGCCGGTGAAGTAGGGAACGAACGGATCCTTCTCTGCCCATTGCATGTATTCAGGCGCTTTTTCCAGAATGGAGTTGGCGTTATTGACGTAGCCGTTGTATAGCTTGAGATGTTCTTCGATAGTCTTGGCAGAAATACCCTTTAGAGCCGGAATGTCGAACTTTTTTGCAGTGAATTTTTGCATATTTTTATTTGATTATGGTTCTAATTGTTATAATCCCTTGGATTTAAGGGCTCGATTTCTTCACTCGGATTTTAACCTTTTTTGATTCGGATTTGAATCTTTTTTGAACGTTTCTTGAACCGCTATCGATTATACTCTATATGCATGATGAAAGGTGCGGCAAAACCTTTGCTTATTCTGGCCGTCTGCGCTAGCGCCGTGGCCGGTGTCGGCGCTTATGCTTGGCTAGAATCCAAAAGACCCCCTATATTGGAGGTCTATGTATTCGACACGCCAGGCACCGCGACGATTTTCATCCGTACTCCTGCAGACAAGCGCATTTTGATGGATGGGGGATCAAATTCAGACATTATCCGTAAGATCACGTCCATATTGCCATTTTATTCGCGCAGGATAGATAAGGTTATCGCTACCGTGGCTGACGGCAAGCATGTGACAGGTCTCGTAGATGTGTTGGATCGTTACATTGTCGATGAAGTAGTTGTGCCGGGATTGACGCTCGTCGATCTGGACATAGCCAGCTCCACAGATAGTATATACGAGACGTTTATCGATACTGCCAACCAAAAGGGCATCGCTTTGAAAAGTGCCATGAATGGCGATACGCTCGTCCTCGACGCTTCTACTTCTATGGAAATATTATTCCCGGCATTGGCCGATGATTTCAAGTACTCCAAAGCCAGCGGGCCAGAGCTTCTTTTTAGGCTGTCATCTGGTTCGACGTCGATAGTCTTTGCGGGAAGCGCCAGTCCAAAAATCCAGAAGTATGTGGCGGCCGATCTGAAACCCGCTGACGTTTTGATCGTTTCGTACAATCCATCACCGTCCAATATGGCCATACAGTTAACCGAAAAATCGAGACCCGATTACCTGATTTATTCCAAGCAGATAACAAGTACGGTACGTATACCGAAAGCCTCGGTCGCTTCTTCAGAGAAAGAAGTTCAAGATCCGACAGCCGGCATACCTTATAACAATCGTTTCAATATCCGCGGGACCGGTGCTGTCAAAATAGAATCGGACGGGGTCACCGTCCGGGTTTCGAAATTGAAATTGTAGCTGCGGGTTGCATCCCAAGCCTATATGATACCGGCGTCGCGCAAAGCTCTGAAGGCCCCCTTCTTCTCTATAGTGCGTAAACCGCGAGCTGAGACGGTCAAGCGGAAGGATTTCTTGAGTTCGGGCACGAAAACAGTCTTCTTCTGGAGATTGGGATAACGGCGTACGGTGCCGCAAGGATTGAACTGGGTGGCACGGGTCCTATTGGAATACCTGCCTCCGGTCATGGAGCCGCGCTTTGTTATATCGCATACCTTTGCCATAATGGGTCGTATGCTATCATAACAAGTGCAAAATGCAAAGTTCAAAACGCAAAACCTGATCTCATGCTCATCATCTTATCCATCATAATCCTCATATTCTCGGTCATTCTCCACGAAGTTTCTCATGGATATATGGCTGATCTGCTCGGCGATCCTACGGCCAGACTGCAAGGCAGATTGACCTTGAATCCCGTGAAGCACATAGATCCGGTCGGATCGATCATCGTGCCGCTGGTCACGTCATTGTTCGGTTTCACTTTTGGCTGGGCCAAGCCGGTGCCGTACAATCCCTACAACCTGAAGAATCGTCGTGCAGGCGAATTTTTGATAGCGGCCGCCGGACCGGTTTCCAATCTGGCGTTGGCCCTCATATTTGGCACAGTCCTGCGATTTGTGGTTGATGGTGTTACCCAGGCCTCCTCGGCGGCAGTAGCTCCGTTCATAACCATCGTATCTTATATAGTGGTCATAAATATCGTCTTGGCGATATTTAACCTGATTCCGTTGCCGCCTCTGGACGGTTCCAAGCTGTTGTTCTCAGTCCTGCCGCATCAATATGGCCGTATGCGCCGCATACTGGAAGCTTATGCGCCGTTTTGGGTGTTGATTGTAGTGTTCGTCCTGTGGCAGATCCTTTACCCGGTCATACCGTGGGTGTTTCAGCTGTTCACAGGGTTGAGTTTTTGAGGGATTCCGTCGCTAGATTTCGAGTGTGAACTTTTGGACGAGCTTGGTATAATCGTCTTATGGAAAGATTCGAACAGATAACGCAGGAAGACAAAGTTTCTCTGGCAGAGAAGGAAGCATTTGGACAGATGCAGAGAGATATAGAATCTGGAAGAAATGAGTTTTCAGAAGATCCATTACTGCATGTGGAACTTGAGAAAATGATCGGGACCCTGGATCAACGACAACAAGAGATCATAAGGAAGAGATTCTTTGAAAAGAAGTCATTACAAGAAGTGGGCGATGAGTTTGGAATCACAGGAAGTCGCGTTAGAGATATAGAGGTCAAGGCATTGAGGATGCTCAGGCATCCTTCGAGAATGAAATATCTAGACGGTATCGAAATGGAGAATCATCACCAAAGAGAATCTGAATCATTGAAGGAAAAGCTACAAATGCAAAAGCTAAGAATGCGTTCGAAAGCGGAAATCAATAGGCGGGGTACTATCGGCAACATCATAGATGATATTTTGAAGAAGGATAACGTCAAAGACGAAGTCGTAACTTTTCTGTTGGAAAAGCTTTTGGAATTATCGAGAAGCCCTGAAGGTGAAGCTGTTTTAAAAAAGATTGATGGAGAGACCTTTGGGTGGATATTGGCTGTAATGAAGGATATAAATGACAAAAAGGAAGTCGATAGAACAGATCGTACGCGTCTCGAAAATATATACACTGGTTTGAGTCAGATGGTCACACCGACGTGAACCTAGGCTTCTGTTATGAATTCTATGCCGGCTTCTATGCCATGTTCACGGATAACGTTGTCCAGCTTAACTAGAAATCCGACCCCGTAGGCTTTGTTGAAAGCTTGGATGAGCTTTGGCAGATAGGTCAATTCGGAGTCTTTCCTGTGATGTTCGAAATAAGCGTTCTGCAATAATTCAAACGGTATATGTCCATGGCTATTTTCAATAATCAATTGAACTAAGTCTCTCTCTTCTGAATATATTCCTTGCTCAGTCTGTAGTATTTCACACGTTGTCTCTTCCGTTATGGCTTCGTTAAGCCAGCCAAATCGATTTATTATACTCAATCCGAGTCTCTGGATGTCATGATACTCCAAGGAGCTATCTTCTTCGTCGGTATGGCCCATAATATCTTGTCCGGAGATGGCGTGTAAAAGCTCGTGTGCATATGTATGGAATAGGGATTCTTCTAGATAACTATCATTATCAGCTGATAGATTCATGTCCCCTGGCATCATAGTCGTCATGACGATCGTGTTAGCATTCGAATCAAAATACCCGACAGCTTCACATCCCGTGTGGTTTATTATGTTATCTCCAACGACGACCGGAATTTCTGCTACGATTTTCTTTATATAGCCCTCTGATACGGCCAGATCATGTTTGCGGACTATCGACAGGAATTTTCCCAGGAATTCCAATTTCATCACCGGTAGTCGTTTTTGTAATTCCTGATATTCTGCTTTTTTTGAAGCGACATAAATTTCAAGTATGCGTTTGTATAGAGCATTAGATAGCTTGTCAATGTTCGCAGTTATCAACTCACCGTCTATATGACGATACCCTTCGCACTCTTCGATGGAACCTGGATAAATTCTTTCTAGTTCTTCTAGTACATGTCTATCCGATATTACCATGTAAAGGATCTTCTCCAGTTCTAACGGATTTATCTTCCCATTTGCGGTTA
>JAGWJT010000009.1 GCA_028865615.1 Patescibacteria group bacterium
TTAAAAGCTCTTGTATCGCATATTCCTTGCCGCCTCTGATCTGTGGGCGCTACTCCCCCGATCGCATCATCTTGACGAACACTTCCTGGGGAATGTTGACCGCACCGTGTTCCTGTAGGCGCTTGCGGCCTTCTTTCTGCTTCTCGCGCAACTTCATCTTGCGGGTTATGTCGCCGCCGGAGAGAGTGCCGGCCGCGTCCTTCTTCCTGCCCTTGATAGTCTCCGACGACAATATGCGGCCGAAGGCTTTGGCCTGGACCTTGAAGGTGAAGAGCTCGCGCGGCATGACCTCGTAAAGTTTTTTGATCATGGCTTCGGCTTCTTCCTGGACGCGGCGGCGAGACACGACCCTGGCGAATGCGGCGACGGGCTCGTCCGCCACTAGGATATCCATACGCACTACATCGGCCGGTTTGTTTTCTGTAATATCGTACGATATGGAAGCATAGCCGGAAGATACGCTCTTGACCTCGTCGAAGAAGTTCCTCATCAGTTCCCGCAAAGGCATCTTGAGCGTGAGCATGGTGCGGTTATCTCCGAAAGTATCCGTGGCGGTCACTTCCGCTTCATGCTCGTACAGAGATTTCATGAGGCCTCCTATATACTGCGGCGGCGTTATGATCTTCATGGTGACTATGGGTTCGGACACGGTCTTGACCTGATGCTCATCGGGAAAAAGAGCCGGCGAATATACGGTCGATATCCGTCCGTCCTTGAGCTCGACATTGTAGGTGATGGACGGCTGGGTCACGATCAATTCCAGGTTGAATTCGCGCCTGAGGCGTTCGGTCACGATCTCTAGATGGAGCATGCCCAGGAAACCGCAACGGTATCCTTTTCCTAGAGTGCCGGACGCTTCTTCCTCATACGTGAACGACGAATCCGACAGGCGCAACCGGCCGAGAGCCTGGCGGAGGATCGGCAGGTCGTCTTGAGATTCCGGATATAGAGACGCCCACACGACCGGGCGCGGCGATCTATACCCGGGAAGCGGCGGTAAACGGTCTTTGACCGAGGCGACCGTATCTCCTACGGAGGCGATGCCGGGCTCTTTGATGCCGGTTACTATGTAACCGATCTCGCCTGCCCCAAGCGAAACGACAGGCATCTCTTCCGGCGTGAAAACGCCGACGTCTATAGCCTCGAATTCCCTGCCGGCGACCTTGAACATCAACTTGTCGCGTTTTGAAGCGGAGCCGCTCATGACGCGGACATAGACGATGACGCCGGTATGATTGGAGTACTGGAAGTCAAAGACCAAGGAACGGAAAACGGCGGGGGCATGATTCTGGGGTGTAGGGTTATAGGGTTGAGGGGGAGGAACTCGGTTGAGTATTTCTTCGAGCAGATGCTCGACACCTTCGCCGGTCTTGCCGGACACTTCCAAGACTTCGGACCGGTCACAATCGATAAGTTGGGCGACTTCATGGGCTACTTCGTCCGTCCGAGCCAGAGGCGAATCGATCTTCGATACGACCGGGATGATCTTGAGGCCGGCTTCGCGCGCCATATTGAGAGTAGTGAGCGTCTGAGCCTGAACACCCTGGGTGGCATCGACAAGAAGTATAGAGCCCTCGACGGCTTTGAGGGAGCGGGAGACTTCGTAGGAAAAATCGATGTGACCGGGTGTGTCTATGAGATTGAGGATGTACTGTTGGCCGCCGACCTTGAAATTCATGCGCACCGGCTGCATCTTGATGGTGATGCCGCGCTCGCGCTCGAGCTCCATGCTATCGAGAACCTGATCCTGCATCTTGCGCTTCTCGACGGTGCCGGTCAGCTCCAACATCCTGTCGGCAAGGGTGGACTTGCCGTGGTCTATATGGGCGATGATGGAGAAATTGCGTATGTATAATGGGTTCATTTGAGTTTGGTAGGTGAAATATAGCAGAAAAGACTAGATTTACAAAAAACCGTAATGACAGTACAAAATTGGTTCATTGAAATTTTGAGTTTTGCTTTTTGAATTTTGAATTTCCTACATATGCTCCACCTCGGCCGGCGGCACGGCGGCGCCCCAGATCTTGTGGTGCAGAGTGCGCCAGACCGTGGCGAGCTCCTTGTTGCGCAGGATGATCAGGACCAGAACCAGGACAACCAAGCCGATCAAGCCGGAACAGAAGCCCTGCATGAATACGCCCCAGACTTTTGTCAGCGGGAAGACGCCGGCAAATATGCGCAACGACAAGTAGGCCGCATAGCCCATGATGACCGAGGCCGCAAACGAGTGGAACAGCGTCTCTAGGACGGGCCTAGTAAAGCCTTTGTAATGCCTGGCAAAGACCCACCAGTGCAGGAAAGTATTCAAGATGACGCCGAGGGTATAGGCCAAGGCCAAAACCAATACGCTGGTTCCGACCTGGCCGTCGACTTTGAAAAGGTCCTCCAGGAAGAACCTGAAGACAGGCCAAGCCTCGAACATCTTCCAGAGAGCGAAGCCTAGCGCCACAATGCCGGTGGCCGAGACCGCATTGATGAGGAGCGGCCTCGAGGTCTTGCCTTCCGCATAGAAGCCGCGCACAAAGAGCACTATCAAGCTCTGGCCGATGGTCGAGATAACAAAGATAGCTAGGGCCGCGGCCACAAGCCTGGTATCGGCCCAATCGAAAGCTCCGGCCCCGAGCACGGTGCGCACGATCTGGGCGCGCAAGACTATGAAGAGGACCGTGAGCGGCATCGACCAGAATATGATGTGCTGGGCCGAAGCCACCATCTTTTCCAAGAATTCCTTGGTATCGCCCTTGAATAGCAGCCTAGACAATGTCGGAAAGACCGCCGAAGAGTAGCTGGCTCCTATCAGAGTGAGCGGCACGGATTGCAGGTTGAAGGCAAAATTGAATACGGCGATCGATCCAGTGGCCATAAGGGAGGCCATGGATACTAGCACGAATGAGGCAAGCTGGTTGGCCGAAAGAGTTATAGTGCGCGGCAAAGACGACAACGCTATCTTCCTTGTGTCCGTCCAATCTATCTTTCTGGTGAATCTGGGCAACAGCCCTTCCCCGGTCATGAATGGGACCTGGATGCCTACATGGAATATAGCTCCGATGGCCACGCCGAGAGCCAGTCCAGGGATGCCGAATATCGGATAGAGCCCGACCACTCCGATGATGATGCCGGCATTGTACACGACCGGCGACGCCGCATACACGAGGAATCTATGGTGCATCTGAGTCAGGCTTGAATATAGGTTGGACAGGCCCAGGAAAAACGGCGACAGGAGCATTATCCTCATGGTCGTTATGAGCTGCGGAAGCGACGGATCATGGTCAAAACCCGGTATGACCAGCGGGACCAGCCACGGGGCTATGAAATAAGCGACGCCGGCCGCGACCGCCATGAGACCAAAGAATACCGTGAATATAGAGTCCGAAAAAGCCCTGCCTTCTTGGCGGCTGCGCTCAAATCGTTCGATGAAATAAGGCAGGAGTATGGACGCGGACACCAGCGAACCTACCGAAGCGAAAAGGAAATCTGGGATCCTGAATGCGGCATAATATATATCCAGTGTATGGCCGGCGCCGAAAGCGAAAGCGAGGAGCTTGTCGCGGACCAGAGCCAGGACGAGCGACATGGCCGCGAACAAAGCCAGGAGATACGCGGCTTCATGCAAGCCCAGTATCTCTCTGCCGATGGCATTCATCCATCTCTTGACCATGCTATTTCTGCTTCAGGGGGAGCGACGGCGACTTTTCGGGCGTCGCCGCTTTGGCTGATGGCCCGGCAAAAAGAGATTTTCCGGCGTTCAAGGCAGTGAGTATGGCGGAAATCTGCTGGTTATCCGGATTGGTCTTGGCCAACTGCTCAAATGTAGCCAGAGCGGCGCTATCGTTTCCAAGCCTGGCGTAGGCCAAACCTAGGAAATATTGGGCGTTGGCATAATCAGGAGACGCCTTTATGGCTTGAGACAACGAGGTAGTGGCGCTTGAATAATCTCCATTCTCATAATGTAGCAGGCCCAATTGGAACAACAGCGTAGGATTGCCTGGATTGAGCGTATCGGCAAATTTTGCCGCAGTAATGGCATCAGGCAGATTGCCTTTGGCCGCTTCCACTTGCGAGAGCAGGAAGACTGCATCGAGATAATTGTTCTTGACCTGGAGGACCGCTCCGATAGTCTGGATGGCATCGTCCAGCTTGTTGTTGGATGCCTGCAATTGGGCCAGACTGAGATACAACGACGGGTTGCCCGGGTTGAGCCTTATGGCCGAAGTATACGCCGCTGCCGCAGCCTCGTATGCATTTGACATGCGCAGACTGGCCGCCGCAGCCGCTATCCTCGCCTGCGATACATAGTTATAATAATTGCCCGGATCATAAGCTATGGCTTTGCCGGCATAGCCCATGCCGACATTGAGTGCGGCCGCCGCTTGCGTAGCCGCTTGCTGGGAAGTGGATGCGTCGGAATTGGCCGGAACGGAGGATATCACACGGTTGGCTTCGGCTATGGAAGCCTCGGCCCTCCCCTGCCAGAACAAATCCTGTGGATAGAGATACAGGGCCTTGCTAAAATCGCTGTCCGCCAATGTCGGCGACCCGCCGGAATTGAGCGCTTGCACGCCATTTTCGAAATACGCCATAGCGACGGTATCTCTCACGCATATGAGACACAACCCGATGAGCACCGCCGCCGCAGCGGCCGCCGATGCGCGCACGAGATGATACGACTTGTCTCCCGATTGAGGATGTATATCTATCGGCTTAAGGCGTCCGCAAGCCACTGCAGATCCCAGCCATATGCCGGTCAAGACTGACGCCATGAATAGCATAGCCTGGGAAGGCACGTACACCACCGACATCAACCATAGGAAAGCGGCCGCGGCAAAGGATGACGTCATGATGAAAGAGGCATAATGATCTTCGATAGACGGCCTACGCAGAGACACCACTCCAGATATGCCGAGAAAGACGAACAGGATCACCCACAAAACCGCGCCCAGGACTCCTTGGGTCACTATGAATGTCGGCACCAGGCCGAAGCCGGAATTGAATTCTACGCCCCAGAGATCGGTCTGATTGATGACTGCCGGCTTGTTGTCCAAATAAGCTTGAGTGAAGCGGTTGGGACCATAGCCGAGCAGAGGCGAAGACTTTATGGCTCCGGATGTCACATCCAAAGTCATGGTCCATGGGAGCGATATCTCCGAATAGACGCCGCCGATCTTGCTTATAACCGGTCCGGCGATGGCCGAACCATTCCAGAACAATATACAGGCGATCACAAAAGCGGCTACAGGCAGCCATGATATGCGTTTCAATAGCGAGACTACGAACGGACCGTCCGGCCGAGGCCGACGCATGGACATATATATAGCCAATCCCAGGAAAGCCGCGGCCGCTGCTCCCCAGGCCAAGGAGCTATTGACCAAGAATGAAACCACGGCCGACAACGACAGCAGTATCCAATATGAGATCTTCATATTTTTGCTCAAAGGAAGCAGGGCTATAGCGGACATCGATATGATGGAAACGACCATGGAATACAATGCCAGCGAATACCATCCGTCCAATACGGTCGAGGTCAACGAGCTCAATATGCCGAGCGATACGAAATCCGCGCCAAATATGAATCTCAGAGCGTGGAATACGACTAGCAGGAGATACGGTCCGACGATCCCGGCGTATATTATCACCGCCCGTTCCATCTTCCTTGAGACCAAGATGTAGACCGCCAAGCCGGATAGGAAAAGAACGGTGAGGAATATTCCTGTTCCGGATTCAAAGCCTTGGCCGAAGAATGATTTCATGAATTGGCCGCCGGCTATCGAGGACACGACCAGAGATGCCACCATCAATATCGATATCCATGTGATGCTCTTCGGGGGCAAGGAAAGTCTCCTGGCTTTTGCTGATTCGATAAATACGAGAGCCAGGGAAACCAATACGCCGACGGAGATGACCAGGGTTTTGATCGCTCCTAGAGAGATATATTTGTCAGGCCAGAAAGCTATCGGGGTGAGGAGGATGGTCGCCAATGCTATATAAAAAGCTATCTTCTCCAAACGACCGCGAGAATTTTGTGTTGGGGGCATGTTTGAATCTTTAATCTTCTAAAGCGTGACTACCGGTACATTATACCATAAATGATTCACGACAAAACACACCCCTCCATCAGAGATGGAGGGGTGTGTCGCCGCACCGTAAGCCGAATTCTGTTCCCCGATGAGCCGTCTTGCGGCGACATCGGGGCGACAACCATTTATCTGGGACGCATGTCGCCATGCGCCTCTTGCGACTCATTCTGGTAACTGGTGACTGGTAACTAGTGAACTAGTAACTAGTGAACTGGTGACTAGTGGGACACTGTTAGCGTCACGATAACCAGTTACTAGCGACTAGTAACCAGTTACCAAAATCCGGTCTTGCACCGAAACAAGGGTTTTGCCGTTGCACTTCCCCGTCACCGAGGAATTCATCCGTCGGCATCGCGCGGCCTTTCGACCGTCGATACCGATGGAGCCTCCGCCTTTCGGCTCGGGCGTCACTGTTCGCACCTCTGGGTGTTACCCTGGCAGGAATTGCCTGCTGCTTGCTGCTTCATGGAAGCGATCGCTCATTCCCACGAAGCCGGTGTTCGGACTTTCCTCTCTACAGTAGTTGGTTGTTAGTTGTTAGTTGTTAGTTGTTGGTCATTGACCGGAGGCGCCTCGCGACCTGCTGACTACTAATAACCAATAACCAACTACCGTAAAGCGGTTGTCTGGTGCAGCTGGTGACAATGATACCTCACTTTACACATATTGACAAGATCTCGTAAACGGCACGACAGGCATATGTATGCCAAGCAAGGCGAGGAGAACCAGGCCCCGCCAGCAGGTGGGAGCCGATATATGGCAACACCGGACAAACATTCCGTCTAGCGACAACGCAACGTGGTACCACCTGCTTGGCTTACCACAAAAGCACTTTGCGTTGGAGCTGGGCGGAATGTTTGCCCGGTGTTGCGCGTCAGGAAGGCTTTGTCGGCTCGGTTTCATTTCACAGAAAAACTGCTCCCCTTTCTGAAGAGCAGTTCTTCTATTCGTAACATTCGTGCGATTTATTCGTAGATTCGCATTGTATCCATTCGTGGCATTCGGATACATTCGTAGATTCGTATTATCTTTACACTATCTCGCACACTCCGCTGACGCAAGCTAGCTCCTTCTTGAGGTCCGTCTCATTCTGCTTCTCGTAGGTGATGATCTTCGAATAGTCGACGTGCTCCATCTTCTTGGCCAAGTCGCGATAGGTCTTCTCGTCTATGGCCTCATAAGGTGCGAGCTTGTAGACATGGTCTTCGCGAGGCAGGAATGAAAGGCCGCCGACGATGTCCCAGTTCTCATAGACCCAGTTGGCCACGGCAATCCACTCGTCATTGCCTACAGAGATGGTGACGGATGGGTTATGCTCAGTGAAATTGATCTTGACCATCTTCCAGTACTCGAGCTGTTCGATGGCGGAAAGGTCGTTCTTGAATGTAGTCGTGCCCTTCGGAGCCATCACCGGAAATTCCAGGACGTAGGTAGTGGCGTTCTCCATGGTCTGGCCGACTTCCGGGTGGAACGGCACGCCCTGATCCTTGAGCATCTTGAAGAGAGAGTCCGTAGAAGCGATGCGGGCGCGGCGGATGTAGTACTTGGCGTGGCGCGGATGCATGCCTGACGAGCAGTCGAAAGTCTGCGAGCCGTTGCCCGAGGGCTTGACGCATGTGACTGCCGTCGAGGCGCCGATGCCAAAGCGCTTGGCGAACTCGGCGTTGACGCGTATAGCCTCGTCACGAAGCCTCTTCATGACTTCGGGCTTCCTGACAGCCGGACAGTCCCACTGACCGGTGATGGAGACGCCCAAGAGGCGCTCGCGATCGCAGTGCTCCTTCCATTCCTTGGAGAGATACTGGAAGTTCGTGAGCATGGACTGGTATGTGCCCAGGATGGCGGCTACGCGGATCTTCTTCATGAGGGTCTTCTCCGTGTCTTCGGTGCGCGCCACAACCTCGGAGAGGTTGCAGAACTGCTTGGACTGGAGGATGATCTCGCCGCAGGGATTTGTACCTATGAGGCCGACCACATGCTCGCCGGAAGCATCGAGATAGCCTTTGTACTCTTTTAGTACCTTGAGGCGGCGCTCGGGAAGGGTTTTGGCCAAGGAACCGCGGTTAAATATGCCGCGCTCGCCGGAACGGCTCTCTATAAGGGCCATCCACTCTTTGAGGAATTCTTCGTTGGAAGGCTTGCTCACGTATACGGCCGAATTGTTGGCCAACATGCGGTGCGGGTGAGTGTTGTAGAAAGCGCCTTGTTTGGCGTCACGGATGAGCTCGTCGTCGAGGTCGGAGAGCGAGATGAGGGCGCTCCGGCGCACGCCGCCGGCCACTATGCACTCGCCCATCATGCATATGATGTCGTGGACGTCGATATTGCGCATGCGCTTGCCCTGGCGGGCGATCATGATCTCGCGGGTGAAGGAGAGCAGGCGACGGAGCGGCTCCGGACCGGAAGCCTTGCCTCCCATAGTCTTCAGTCGAGTGCCCAACGGTCTGATCTGGGAAAAATCAAAGTCGATGTCCTTGCCGGAAGCCCAGGTCTCGGCGCCTTTGACGAAAGCCTCGCACCAGCCTTCCTTGGAATCGTCTATGACGCAGGTGGCGATCTTCTCGCCCGTCTGCATCTGGATCTGCGGGAACTTCTGGACGTTGGCGCTCTCGGCCGAGAAGCCGACGCCGGTGCCGTTCATGGAGATGTACATGATCTCCGAAAGGTCCCGGAAGGACTCGGGAGCGATGTACGAGCAGTTGTAGGCGCAGACGTTGGTGCGTCGAGCGGCCGGGCCGGCGAACTGGAGCAAGCGCATCGATGGGATGGCCGACTGGGTCAGGATGGACTGGCGTACGTCCTTGTACTCGGCGTCGGTGAGCTTCTTGCCGAGATTCTCCCGCATGAAGCCCATGTAGCGATCAACGGTCTCGATCCAAGTCTCGCGGCGAGACTCCTGGTCGATCCACCTGGAGTAAGTGCGATAGTACACGAACTCTCCGAGAGCGTTCCTGAAGTACTTCTTTGAGTCCTCGGCCAGCTTGCGCACATGTTCCGGCACTTCCATGCCCTTGGCTCGGATCTGAGCGCGCTCTTCGCGGTATAGGACGTAGTGCTTGGCGGTCTTGACGAAATCGGCACGCATGAGCTCGGTCTCCACTATATCCTGCACGCCCTCTACGGTAGGAACGAAGTTCTGGAACTTCCTCTTGATACGAGTCATCTCAGCGAAGACTTGGTTCGCCACTATCCGGGCATCATCCATCGACCCTTCTTTGACGGTATTCATGCCTTTCCATATGGCAACGACGATCTTCTCCAGATCGAAAGGCACTATCCTGCCGTCTCTCTTTATAATCGTTGGGATGGACACTGGCTTGGCTGCTTTGTTTGCAGCCGTTTTCTTCTTTTTGGGCATATTTGAGACAGAGCTCACCCTATGCAAGCAAACTCCGCTGATAAAAATTTTAATAATCGCGCCGCACCGATACAAAACTTCTTTTACCTCATTCTACTCCGCAGATGCAAACAAAAAAAGTGTGGATAATGCTTTAGAACACAAGTTGAGTGTCTGTCGCAATACCATAGGCCGCAGCACCGCCAGAATTCAGCTCCAAAACGTACGAAATGGCCACTGGCGGATAGAAGACTTCGGGATAGGAATCGGCTGAAATGCCGGGAGTGACGCCGGAGACCTTTTTGTCGGATGATATCCAAACCATATCCAGTGGAAAACTCATATCCTTCATCCAAAAACCGTAATCGCCCGGATATCGGAACGGGAAAAGCATACCCTGATCGACAAGGATGGAGCTGCGTCCTCCAAGACCTCTCTCCTGCTCGGCGGAAGTGGAAGCAACCATGGCATGGATGACGCCTCCCGGAGCTTTTATGCTTACCACCTGCATATCATTGCCAGTGGACGATGATTGATCGGCGACTTTCGACGGTTGGGCGATATTTTCTACGGGAGATCCGTTCGCAGGCAGGCTCCGGCCAAACCATTCTATGGCAAACGCTATGGCGATGAGCGCCGCCAAGAGGAAAATGACCGTTATTATTTTTTTGGCCGTAGATTGCATGACTTTATATCAATGGTAACATATATATAGTAATAGCATGCCCGTCATATATCAATCTAATCTTATCAACATGACCTACATAAGTTTCTGGCCCGTATTAGTAGCCGCCATAGTGGCCTTCGCCATCATGTCGTTGTGGTATTCACCGATGTTGTTCGGCAAAGAATGGATGACGTTGTCGAAGATAGACGCTCCGGGTTCATCAAAGGGCGCCTGGAGGCTGTATATCATCCAGTTCATCGCCATGCTCGTGACATTCGCCGTCATGGCTTTCATAGAGTCTACATCGATGACGTTGTCGTCCGGGGACGGCGCATTTATAGCTTTCCTCATATGGCTCGGCTTCATCGCTGCCGGCAACACCGGCGAGCTCATGTGGCAAAAGAAGCCGTTCAAGCTCGTACTCATAGAATCCATCGGCACGCTCATCTCTCTCATGGTCGGTGGCGCCATCATCGGCGCGTGGCATTAGGAAGAAGCGGGGCGGCAAGGCAGTAGCTATGCAAAAGCTTTTAAGGCTCGTCACCACTGACAAACATAGACAACCCAAAGCACTTTAAAAGCTTTTGCATAGCTACTGCCTTGCCGCCCCTGTCCCCTTCCCAGTAGAACTTTCCGCGTCCGCTTCCTGAACGGTCTTGACGATCTGGACACCGATCTTGCGTTCCAATTCTTGCCTGATCTCTTCGGCATCTTCCTTGCCAAGCAGATCCAATACGACTTGCGCCTCTCCTTTCTCGCCTTCCTCTTCATGCCCTGCGGTCAATATAGTGATCTTGGACAGGCCGAGCATCTGATGCACCAAGCTCCGGTCTATATTGACGTCTTGAATCTGTCTATAAGGCAACGAATCTATATGCCTGAACAGTATGCCGCGCTTCATCCGTAAATCGAATTCCTCGAACATGTAGCTGTAATTGGAATATTGCAGGCGGGCTATGATAGCGCCGACAAGGCATATCATGAGGCCCAGAATGAGCAGGCCGAGCGTCACATCTGTCATATAACCGGATATAGAGATCACGGCTTTGGCCTGGTTTGCGCCAGCGGCGGTCACCAAGCCGGCAAGCACGCCGGTGATGACACCGCTCAGGGCCAGCAATATGGCTGCTATGATCATGATAGCCAAACCCGGGAGTATCTTCCTCGATACCATGAGCAAGTAGGCTTTCTCTCCCAGATGTATCTCTTTGTTTATGTCTATCATGATATCGGCTCAATCTTCGTACAACGATCGCAGAGCCTCGGCTGTGGCCGCATCAAGGTCCTTGGCCACGCCTTCTTCAAGGACGCTCATCTTCTTCTCCAGCTCGTCTTTCTCGAGAAGCTCAGCTTGCCTGCGGGCCTTCTCTATGAGAGCAGCGCCGGAAGCGGCCGACTCTATCCGCCGCTCTGATATATCTTTCAGCAGCTTATCCAGTTGCGGATCGGTTTTGATGTCGTCTTTTGTAGTATGAACGTTGGTCATGGTCTTTTATTTTTTCGTGATGATCTTCGTCTTGCGAACGATGGGCTTTGCCGCCGGCTTATTGTTAATTTTCCGACCTGAACGCCCTCTCTGCGCCGCCTCCTTGGCGCGATTCTTCCTGACTTGTTCGAGCAATCGCTTCTTGCCCATCTTGGCGTCGGGAATGCCGAAGAAAAATCTCCAGTAGCTGCGCTTTTTCTCGGCGGCCTTGGTCATGCTAGGCATGCCCTCCATCCTCTCGCTATCGCCGTGCTCCGCGGAATATATCTGGGCGCCGGACCAGAAATCATTTATAGATGCTTTCTTACTTCTGTCACCGCCTTTTGCCGGCTTGGTCGCTTCCTTGAAGGTTTCAGGATTTATCATCATCTTGCTTCCGTTCAACTCGTTCCAAGCTTCGACCAGCTCGGTATCCGAATAATCCTCATCAGCGTAGGCTTCCGTCTGGCTGTCACGTTTTTGTTCGATATTTTGCTCCGGGGCCTGCTCCGCATCCGTTGCCGGTCGTTCTTCCGTCTCGTGCCTTGTTTGCGCCTTTTCCGCCTCGGCCGGCTTGCCGCGCATGATCCTGCTCATCTTGTCTATCTTGCCGCGGAACGGTGCAGCGCGTCTCTCGGCTTTGGCGATCTGTTTGTCTATACCAAGCTTGTGTTTCTCGCGATCACGGATCTCTCTCTCGAAGAACCGCGCCTCTTCTTGGACCTTCTTCAAGATCGCCCTGTCGGCCTTGCGTATGGACGGGAATCTCTCTGCATCAATCTTGGCTTGTAGCTCAGCCATCCTTTCCTTGTATACTTTCAAGGTATCATTGTCAGCTGACACTTCTTTGTCCAGTTGTTCGCGGGTATTCTTCAGGTCGGATATCTTGTCCTCGAACGGTTCCAGCTCGGCCCTGGCGCGTTCTACATAAGTGCGGCCGGCTTCATCGCGCCTGCTCTCAAAAGTTCTCCTGCTTATCTCTGTGACGTTCAGGCTGGCCTGTTTCTCGTTTATAGCTTGCTTGGTGCCGCCGATCTTCCCTTCGATCCTCTGTCTGTCGGCTTCGATCCTTAGAAGATCTTTTTCGCTCACATTGCCATCGGATCTATATATCTTGAGCTGGCGGCCTAAGTGGGCGGCATCCGTTTCCAAATCTTTCAAACCGGCAGTCAGTTTGTTCAGCTTATCCTTCTTGCCTGCCGCTTTGCGCTCGAACCAACCTGCTATCCTGCCGTTCCAGGCTATCTTGACGGAATCTACGATATCATCTATGCCCAGTTTGCGCCGCATGACCTCTACGGACTTCTTGCCGAATTCCAACGCTTCCTCGGCAGCGAGCTCCGCCGAGACTTTCGCTTCGGCTGCCATGTGATCAATGCCGAGCTTGTCGCGCAAATCGCCGGCCAATCTCTGTTCTCGGCGGTCGACATGCCTGATCGGCACTTCTTGCGGCTCTTGGGTCTCCTTGTCGTCGCCCTCCTCGACGGGGATCTTGATTTCCTCCGTCTTTGTGGGTTCGGCCGGCTTTTCGGTCTTCGTCGGTTCGACGGAAATATGAGGCTTTTCCACGGCGGTCTTTCCGGCCTCGAGCGGCACCGCTTGCTCCGACTTTGTCTCCGACTTCATCGTCGTCGCCTGCTCCGCCTTAGCGGTATCTTCCGTGGGCAGGTTGGCCGGCGGCTCGACGTGCTTTTGCTTGGCTTTCTCTCTCTTCTCGTACTCTACAAAATCATCATGGTAAAGTTCAGAGAAACTGGCATTGGCCATCTCCTGGACTCGTCTATAATCGGCGCCTCCGATGATCATGCTTGCCGCCCATTCCTTGCCTGCCGCGTCGACTATCTTGTCGCCGTCCCATCTATATCCATGTTTGTCCATGAATTCACGGCTAGCTCTATCCTCGCGCATGTATTGCTTGCTCGCTTCTTCAAAGACATCCTTGTACCTACGGTCATTCTCCAGATAATCAGCTGGCGGCTCCGGGTGTAGCTCTATGCGTTTGTCGTCTTTCACATCAGACAAGATCGGCTTGTCCTTGAATTCAAGACCCGGCGCTTCCGGTCCGGATACCGTCGATTCCGCCTTGGGCGGTGGCGGAATGACGCCCACTTCTTCCGGTTTTATCGGCGGCTGTTGCGGCTGTGACTCAAATCCCATTTTAGTGGCTTAATTATAGAATGTCTGCATGAATACGTACAGCCCCGAATCGTGCTCCGGGTCATGCCCGGGATCGTACTATCCAAGTCCATCCATGTCATCGGGCGCCCTGGAAACGGTGAACTCCAAAGATTTGCCGTCAGGATCTTGTCCCACTTCGATCAGAAAATCCCTATATTTTTCCTTGAATCGTCCGATCAATTCTTGCAACTGGGCCACATTTGTGACCATGCCGGCTTTCATAAGCAAAGATTTTTCCTTGCCTATAGGCGACAGCGAGCCATCCGGCCCTATTTCGAATCTTTCCGTGAATGTGTCTCCTTCCGCCGTCAAAGGACGGAAGACCTCGTCCATGTTCTTGACCGGATCGGCCGGCCGCAACCCTTCCGGCGATGACCTTGAGCCGTTGTCGTCATTGAGCGGGAACACTGAACCTTCGTAAGCCATATGATTGAATTTATTCTCTATACCCAACTCCTCATCCCGCTGTCACTTTCTCGACAACAGTCTTTGTATACATCTTATACATCTCAAAGAATTTCTTGATGGATTCCACCGTCTCTTTGTTGGTCAGGTTGTCGTATTCGTGGGTCAGCCTGTTGCGGACTTTGGCCGATTCCGATATCTTGTCCGCGAAATCGACGTCTATGACGCCTATGGGCACCAGATCGTAGAAAGTCGACTTGTAAGCGTCCGGCACCGTATTACCCAGCTGATAAGCCAGGACAGAATTGATGTCTATAGCCTCGTCCACGACCAACTGGAAAGCCCTTTCCATGGCAAGAAGCTTGTCGTCGTTCTCCAATATCTCGTCCGTGCCAAGAACGACGTATCTCTCGAGCTTGTCCATATACCCCTTGAGCAGTCCGAGCTTCTTCTCGAGCAGATTTCTGGCCTCCGGATTGAGAGTCTTTGGTGTCATGATTGTCCGGCCCATTCCATGAGCTTCTTCTTGCCCAGATCGCGCAGCCACGCCGTCTCCATCCAGACCTTTATGGCGTATATCTTCCAAGCAAAGAATCCCCCGAAGCTTTTTTCGTACAAGAGCTTCCCTTCCAGGACGACTTGGCGCATCAGAGTCGGCGAGGAACGCGACAGGTCTACAACCTCCACGTCGTCCCGTCCCAAAGCTTCTGAAAATTCCATGGCCAACCTGTCGATGTTGACCGGTTGCCTGCTTATGACTGCTATATCAACGTCGCTTCTGGCATGGATCCTGCCGGTCGCCTGCGAGCCGAATAAGACCGCGAATTCCAGGCCGTGTTTCGTGGCTATCGCCTGGATTTTACCTTTTATTTCTGCGCTCAAATTCATGACTAAATGGTACCATGAAATCTGTCGTTGGGCAATCGTTCAATCGGCTTAGCTCTGATCAGAATCTTCAATCGTATAATTATTGAGTAGCATCTCTTCGTCTCCGATTATATATCTGTCTTTCGTCATAGAACCATCATCATCCAAGCTGGCCACCAGCATACATCTTTCACCTCCATCTTGAAAAGCCGGGATCTCCGGAGTTCCCCATGGAGCTTGTATCCTGATCGATCTTCCAAAAGGATTTGGCATAGCGATTATCTTTCTTTTTCTTGGTACATACTGTTGAGCACCTCTGTCTTCGTATAGATCATGGAATTTTTTGTTAGTGAACACGAATTCTTCGCCTTTTGAACCAGTGATCACCCAATCTCCACTGTTGGCTTCTTGGACAGACTCCAATGTCCCGTCTGGTAGACGAGTCTCTATCTTCGACTTTTCTTTGACTTGGCTTGCCCCCTTAATAGGCTCGATTTTTCGGACATACACTCTGCCGTTGCTTCGAAAGAGTCTTTCAAGCTCTTCGCTGAACATGTCTACAGACATCGGTTCATTTTCTACTGATTCCATACAATTGATGCCTCACGCTTTTATTCCCTGATATTTCCTCATCACCTCTTCCTCGACCTCGGCGCGGGGGCGGCCGTACATGAGGGCGGAGAGCTCGCGAAGCTTGTCGACTTGGGCGGGATTGCCGCGCTCGGGCGGCATGGTGCGGATATTGAAGGGCTTGGTCGGCCGGCCGTCGGCAAGCAGACGGATATAGGCATTGAAGTTGTCCAGGTTGGCTATATCCGTCTGGGAGAAAACGGGCGTGAACTGTTTCTCCAGGAATTCGGCGTCTTCCGTGCCCACGCGGAACACCGCCATGGAGCCGACGTTGCCGAAGACGGCATTCTTGATTTTGTCATCGAGCTGGCCGATGAATTGGTGGGCTACCGTCAGAGCCAGACGATATTTACGAGCTTCGCTTAAGATCGTGGCTATCGAATCGGTCGTTACGTTCTGGAATTCATCCAAGTAAAGGTAGAAGTCAGGCATCGCTGTGCCGCCTTTGCCGAATGAGTCTACGCGAGATAGTGCAGCCATTAAAATCTTGCCTACCAGTATCAAGCCAATCAAGTGTGAGTTAATGTCTCCGAGCCTGCCCTTTGAAAGGTTCACAAGTAAGATCTTGCGGCCGTCCATGATCTCGCGCATGTTGAATGATGACTTCTCCTGCGAGACTATCGGTCTCATGATCTCATTCGACAGGAAGACGTCGAACTTAGAAGTGATATAAGGCACAATGTTGGCCAGCGACGCTTCCCCGCCGGCTTTCTCGGCTATCTCCTTCCAGAATTGGACCACCACAGGATTCTTGCACTTGGAAATCTTGAGCTCGCGGAAAGCCTTGTTCGACATGACCCGCGATACGTCCAACAAAGTCGAACCGCTGTCAGGATCTTCTATGACCAAGTTGGTGGCGTTGCGGAAATATTGTTCGAACATAGGCCCCATGGATTCAGGGACGGCACCGTATAGCTTCTGGAAAATGGAGAACATCTCGTTGACGACAAATGTCTTCTGCTCCGGGAAGCGGCGGTCGTATTCGAGCATATTCAATGCCATGGGCCGCTCCACGGAAGCCGGGTCGAAATAAACAACATCTTCATAGCGGCTCTGCGGCACATTGGCTAGGATGTCCTGCACATCTGAACCGTGCGGATCGATAAAGCATACACCACTGCCAGCGCGGATGTCCTGGATGATCATATTCTTCAACAACCCCGTCTTGCCGGTGCCCGTCTGACCTATGACATAGAAGTGGCGCATGCGATCTTCCGGCGCTATGTATATACGCGACTCTTGGCCGCGATGGTCGTTGACACCTATCAAAGTGCCCTCTTTCGGCACATCCAGGGGTGCGGGTGAAGTGCCGGCTTTGGACTGCTTGAGCTGGGGTGCCGCTCGCGACACCGTCGACGCCGGGAAATGCACGCAGGAAGTCAATTCCTCTATATTCAATATCACAGCCTCCTTGTCATCGTATTCGCGCAGAGAGAACATCTCTTCTACTTCTTGGGCCTTGCGCTTTTCCACTTGCGCCCATTCTATGCGATTGCCGTGTCCATTCTCGAATTGGTTAAAACCTGACTCTATATCATGAAGGATGACATCAGCCCGGGCTCCCGTGGCGGCTGAGGCTACAACGCGCAAATTCACCGACACGAACGGCGACGACAGCTTCTTGGTGAACTGCTCCACGGCCGTCTGGTCCACGGCTTGGGCCCGTTTGGCCTTTTCTTCCTTCTCCTTGTCTAGGGTCTCCTGCTTCTTGAACATGCCGGCGGCTTCCTTGAATATGGAGCCGACCAGGCCGCGATCGACTTCCTTCAGGGCGTCCTTGACCTTCTCGCCTTTGCGGATCTTCTCTATGGCCTTGGCGCATTCCTTGGAATATGCGTCCTCGCGCGCGCCGACGATGAGCTGGATGGCGGCACCTTCACCGTGCTTGTCGAGCTTGGAGAAACTGTTCAGGATGGAGTTGAGCGGATCGATGTCGAAATCCTCATATGACCGGAGCGGGTACAGCGGGTGCTGGGCCAGGCGGGCGTATGACACGGCCGCGGCACCTTGCGGATTGAATATATTGTAATCGTCTTTGTGTTCATGAATATGAGCGCCCGGGAATACGGCCAGGATATGCTTCTCGAAAAGATCGCGCCTAGCGGTCGGCACGGACACGTAGAAGACGAATTCTTCCGAACCGTTCCGATTGGCTATCTCCACCGTGAACCAGGCCGGGTCCTTCCTGTCAGCCGGTATAGACAGCATGCCGGAATAGAACTGCTCCATGCCGGATATGAGAGCCGACAGCTCTTTTTGTTTGTCGGCCTCAGAAGTTTCCGGCAGGCTGACCTCGAACAATGTCATATGAAGCGGCTTCCATAGCGGATCGTGTTCCTTCAGGCCTTGGATGGGACGACCGGATGCCACGAGCTGTATGAGCACGCGATGAAAGTCGTCCAGCAAGTGCGGATTGTTCATGCCTTCGGCCACGGTCATGGCGTTCTTTATGCCTTTTTCCAGGACGACGCCTATGAGCTCTTCCATCTGTTTGTCATGGGTCTCGGGAGACAACTCGAGAGTGATGGCTTCGACTTCTTGCGGTTTGAGCTCGTAGTCCGGACGTAGGACTTCCTTGGCCGGCGCATCGGCATAGGCCTTGACTGTCTCCGTGATGACCTGGCGCGGCGTAGTCTCGGCGCCGCTCTCGGCGGCATTCCTGGCATGCTCGAGGCCGGCCTCGCGTATGCGCGCCAATTCTTCCTGCGGCGAAGCGAGCTTTCCTCCCTCAAACGAAGGGCTGTTCATGGGGGATATTATACAACAAAAAAGCGGCCTCGGGTTGAGGTCGCCGTGGGAGAGTCGCCGCGAAGCGGCATTCATGCGGCCAACGGCACAGGCGATACGGCTGGTAGAGCGCCCGGCGCGACAGCATCCGGACAATGACGGCTTTTCGGAGGGCACGCTGCCGAAAACATGTTGTCTATGCAATAACGCTCCATAAATCGCTTGCGTCCGTCCATTTTCACGTAGTTGGTGAAGCGATCCAGTTCCGTCTGCATTCCAACAGGTATTCCGGTGTGCTCCTCCGTGGATATGCAGTTGAGCCGACTGTGGACTTCGCCTTGCATGCGGCGGAAGAATTCGTCTGTCTGGAGCGGCGTGGGCACACTCCGTCCGTTCCGAGATCCGTTATCAAAGAGACTTTTTGTCATAATGACTCCTCTCTAGGTTCATCCGATATCAATTTTAACTCCGCCACGCCATGATTCAATGGCACGGAGTGCATAACTTTTCCATATTCACCCGTCGATAAACTCCCCGCTCTGATGGCTCCAGAGCTTGGCGTAGAGACCAGGCTTGGATGTGAGCTCTTCATATTGTATGATGGTTTGTACCATGAAATCACCTGAGACCGAAATACCAAGATCAGAATCCGGCGCAAGAGAGTCGGCAGAGAAGCCGCGCAAAAGGGTCCTTATAATTGACGACGATCATAGTTATATCGATAGCATGAGAGGCTTAATGGAGGCATATTACGGAGATGACGACAATATCGCTGTAGTCGAATGCCATTCCGTAGATGATGCCCGGAGAGCCATCTCCTCCGTGTCACCGAATGTCATATTCCTAGACCATCATTTTTCCAGAACGGAAGACGACGCCGGCATGGTGATAGCGGAAGAGATCCGCGGCCATTCGCCTAACGTCAAAATATATTCCACTACTACCGATGAATATACTGCCGGCAAATATGCAGATATGGGCATAGAGCACGTCGGCAAATCTGACATTGCCGGCATGAGAAATATAATCGACAGTGAAAGACGAGATGCGTGATACGATCAGCAATTTCTCGCTCCGACTATCCTTGACAATCTAACAAATTTGTTTTGCGGAGAGGAGGAGATTCGAACTCCTGATACCCTTTCGGATATACGTCCTTTCCAGGGACGCCCATTCGACCGCTCTGGCACCTCTCCAATAAAACCAAAAACTCAAATAGCAAAATTCAAAACTACACAGCAAGATTCATTTGTATCATAAAATCTACAGTTTTGCACCTCAATTTTGCGCTTTGCTTTTTGAATTTTGAATTTGCTATTCCATCCCTCGCAGGGCCGCTATGCGCTCCTCCGTCGGCGGGTGGGTCATAAAGAGCTTTGCCAGGCCGCGCTCGGCGTGCGGACCGAAAGGATTGGCTATGAATAGATGCGCGGTGGCATTGTTGGCTTTGGCCATCGGCTGGCCGTATGACTGTATCTTTTCCAACGCCGAAGCCAGACCTTCTGGATATCTGGTCAGCAGGGCGCCATCGGCGTCCGCCAGGAATTCGCGTTTACGGGATATGGCCAGTTGTATCATTTGGGCCACTATCGGCGACAGGACGACGAATACGATACCCACTATCATCAGGATGAGCTGCAGTTGTCCTCCGCCCTCACCGGAACTGTTGCTCCGGCGTCGGCCGCCGCCCAGCCACATGGAGCGCGTGAATATGTTCGCCATGATGGCTATAAATCCGACCAGCACCACGACCACAGTCATGAGCAGGGTGTCACGGTTGCCTATATGCGACAATTCATGGGCCAGAACGCCGGAGAGCTCATTCTTGTCCATCATGCCGATGAGACCCGAGGTCACGGCCACCGCCGCATGCTCCTTGTCGCGCCCCGTGGCAAAAGCGTTCGGCGCCGGGTCGTCTATGATGTATAGGCGCGGCATAGGCAGGCCGGCTGTGATGGAAAGATTTTCGACAGCGCGGAACAATTCCAGGTTCGCCTCCCTGTCAGCCGGCTTGGCCCCGGCCAGAGAAAGCGAGATCTTGTCGGAATACCAGTAGCCGGCTATATTCATGCCCACGGCAAATATGACTGCGAACACCAGGATAGCGGGATTGCCATAATAGTAAGAGATGAAATAGCCGACTGCTATGACGATGACCAAGAAGACGCCCATGAGCAACCAGGTTCTGCGAACATTTTTTCCCTGTAAGGTATAAAGGGTGGCCATTTTCTACATGAATGGGCGGACGGAGGGAAATACGGATAACTTCATCGCAACGTGGAACCGCTGACCCGGAAAACCCATCAAGCACTTTGCGGTGAAATTATCCGTATTTCCCTCCGCCCGCCACACGATACATCAGAACTGCACCTTGACCGGTTCCTTGGCTGCGGCATCAGCCTCATCCAACTGGAAGAATTCCATAGCCTTGAAGCCGAACGGCCCGGCCATCATATTGTTCGGAAACCTCTGGATAGAGGTGTTGAAGTCGCGGACATTGCCGTTGTAGAAGCGGCGGGCCGCCTGGATCTTGTCTTCGGTATCCGTAAGCTCGCCTTGCAAAGACAGGAAGTTTTGGTTGGCCTTCAGATCGGGATATGCTTCGGCCACGGCAAAGAGCGACTTGAGCGCACCGGCCAGCTGATTCTCGGCCTGGCCCTTGGCCGCCATGCCTGAGGCTCCCATGGCGGCGGCGCGGGCCTGAGTCACATTCTCGAATACGCCCTTTTCATGGGCTGCATAACCCTTTACCGTCTCCACCAAGTTCGGTATCAGGTCATATCGGCGCTTGAGCTGTACATCTATGTCGGCCCAGGCCTCCTGCGCCCTATTCCTGCCGGATACCAAACCGTTATAAGCCAAGATGAGCCAGAGAGCCAGGACGATGATGATTGCTATGATGATATATGTCATTTTGTTGAAGAATTGACCTAATTTTTAATTGACCTAATTTCTAAATAATTACTAATTAGGATTTATCTAGATCAATTAGGTAATTAGGTTAATTAGAAATTTATTTCGTAGGATTGGCCTGCGTCTCGGACTCGCCTGCCGGCAGAGTGACCAGGGCGAACGACTTGACCATAGACGTGAACGCTGCGTCCGACGTAGACTGGATGGCCTTGTTGTTATTTTGGGCCTGAGTCAGGTTGGAGCCGGTCAAACCCTTGGCTTCAGGAGACAAAGCTATGTAAGAGAAATGGAAAGCATAGCAGATATTGCTGTCCTGATATGAATACATCCTGTCGAAATACGACCTGCCCTGGACATTGTTGGACATCGATATCGTGTTGAATTTCATATTGCCGACATTTATCGTTCCCTTATCCTGCACCGTAGTGACCGGCGGGAAAGCGCACTTTCCGGGGACGACCGCTATGTCGGACTCCAGCTTGGCGACCGTCGACACTTGGGTCTGATCTATGGGCATGATGAACTGGACTCCCGTAGTAGTCTCGTCCTTCTCCCAGGAACTAGGATACTGGACGGAGAAACCGAGCTCGGCATTCTCGTACTGGGAAGTAGAGCCGGATACCTTGGTAGTCTCAGATACGGCCACAGACTGGGTCGAACTGCCCGTAGCTTCACCTAAGGGGGCGACGGGCGTCGCAGGGCCGGAAGACTTGTTGCCGAACCACACTATGAGGCCGATGATGATCAGTACGAACACTACGGCCGATATGATCTTTGAATTCTTGCTCATTTTATTTTATCGAACGCTAAAGCTATTAAAAGCCGCTAAACTTAACAGTACGATTATAGCACCATCTTGGCAAGAATCCAGCGCCTGAGAAGGAGGCCGACAAGGCCTGACTGACACTTCGCAGGCGATTTCCAGCAGGAAATCGCCGAGATGTAGCACGGCCTCTGCAGAGGCCGACGCGCGTCAGGAAGGCCTTGTCGGCCTCCTTCTCCGCAGTATATGTGACCGGCTATTGAGCCGATATGATCTTCAAACTGCCGACTATGCCATTCATGACCGCAAATGCCGCCTGCATATCCGTAGCGTGTTGGGCGTCATACCTCTGTATGAGCGAAACGTCATCCACATAGAAGCCTGCGCCGTTGGTGCCGTGGTCGAAGAAATCAACCCTGTAACATTTGCCCCCGGAATAGGTGTCGTATGCCACCTCAGTATATAGCTGGCCGGCTCCTACGTCAGTGCCGATATTCCTGGTAAATGACAACCCGTTGAGCGTGATGTTTTGCGGTCCGCTGCCTATGGCTCCGGATATCACCGACGGGCACGTTGTCGTGGCATAGACCGTTATCTTTGCATTGTCCTCCAAAGGCCAGTGGAAATATATGCTCTTGGGGAAAACGAGGGTGAGCACGCCGGCGGCGGCGCTTTCCATCATATTGGAAGGATATTCGACGGAATAGCCGGCGGCATTGTCGACGTGTATGAGCCAAGAAGAAGTGTCTACTGCCGACTGGCCGCCGGAAGCCGGCATGGGTACATCAAAAGTAGACGAAGCGTACGGCTCTACGCCTACGGCCGGTCCGGAAGAGACCGGCGAGCTTTGGGGTGATGCGGATCCGTAGAATTCAGGCGACGTGGTCGTCCCGACAGGCTGTCCGGAGCTAGATGAAGCTATATCATTACCGATCTGGTCCTCTACACCCGTCAATCCGCCGCTGCCCTTGGCCAGGTAGCCTATGGAAGCCGCTATGGCTATGAATATTATTACGATACCTAGTATGACCAGAGGCCGCGATGACATGCGGCTATTGTAACACGAAAGGTGTCAGACAAGGTCTTCCTGACGCGCGTCGGCCTCTGCAGAGGCCGCGCTACATCTCGGCGATTTCCTGCTGGAAAT
>JAGWJT010000039.1 GCA_028865615.1 Patescibacteria group bacterium
GCAACTGAACACATTCGGATTTTGCCTTAATTTGGCAACCTCTTCGCTTGAAAATTTTGTTCTCATGTTCTTTTGTTAATTACTAGTAATTCTAACAAAAGAAAACAGCTAACACAGATCTATGTGTCTACTAAATGGGGTACATATCAATCAGTCCTCCCGGTAGGAATCGAACCTACATAATCGGCTTAGAAGTCCGATGTTCTATCCATTGAACTACGGGAGGGATGGATTTTTGGGTATATAGGACTTGCCTGACAGCAAAGACGCGGTCTTGGACGCCCTGATATCCATAGAATTGCCTACGGAATCAAGAACCCTCTGGTCAAAGCTGTCCTTGGACGACGGGACGGCTACAGCGCCCGGCGGCGCCGACAACCTATACCCAGTGTCAACATACACTGCAAAGCCGACCGCCACAAGGGATATCGACACCAGCACGGCGCTCGTCACGATGATGACCCAGTCGGTAAACGGATCGGATGACAGGCTCTTCATGAGATGGCCGTTATTATTATTCTTGAAAAGTTTTATGTTCATTGGTGTGTTGAGGATGCGACTATGAGCATGGCCGCCTCTATATCAAATGACAATGTCCAGGACGGCTTGGCGGCGCTATTGTTATTGCCGGATTGCGCCGAAGCCGACAACGACGCGCTATCCAACGAGCTTGCGAAAGGAAGATTCTCGAACAGGCCGAGAGCGGTCATGATCTGGCTCCATGAACCTGAAGCCGCCACCGATGCCGACACCTTGCCCGTGGTCCAGGCCGGACCGGAGGCCGGATCTGCGCTTATGCTCGATATGGATACGCTGGCGCCGGATTGCCGGCCGACGTTCTCGATGGATTTTATGAAATCGACTACACGGTCCGACTTTACGAACAAGCTCGGCAGGGCGGCTCTTGCGGAAGCAGTGGAATCGAACATCGAGATGAGATCCGTGCCGTTCGCTTCGGAAGCTTTCTCCGCCGCTACTACATCTCTAGCCAGGATAGCCTTGTCCGAAAGCGTTTGCGCCTGGGCATATATGTATATATAAGCGCAAGATGCCGCTATGACGGCTCCGGCCGATATGAACAGCGACATCATGCCTATGTCAAATGGCTGTTTATTCATGGCAGTGGGCCTGTTACGTCCATGGTGAACTCGATATTTGAGCTTTTGGCCAGCTCGTTTATAGGGAGATCGACCGACATGTCCGGCGACAATCTTTCCAACCTGGACTGGAAAGCCAGCATATCGTCTCTGGTTGGAGCTACGCCGGTCAAAACGACCGATATGTCTTTCGCCGACGGTCTGCCTATAGACAATGACGACAATGCTATCGGGCCTTTGATATCGACTACGGACTGTACGGCCCCGGACAGGTCGCTGGCTCCGACAAAATGAGACAACGCGGACAGCAGCTTTGCATCCCCGGAAAGCTCGGCCTGATCTGCCGACAGCGTGCTTTGATCTTTGCCGTTCTGAGCCGCCGATATGGCGTCCAACTGCTCCCTGTCGGCTGACCACGCCCGGATGAATGCCGGGAATAGCGCGACCGTGCCTATGAAGATCGAGGCCGCCAGAGCATACATGGCCACAGCCAGCGCCCGGCTATGATATTCACGGTGCATCGAGGCTTTCAATTGGGATGGTATAAGTGTGTGTCTCATATATTATTCAAGCGAACGCAAGGTCCAAGGCCAACCCGGCGGCTACGGCATATTCCAGCGAATCTTTCCTGGCTATGGGCGGTATATAGCCATCCAGATCCAACGTATTGACCCAGACATCGGCCACCCTGGTCGGTATAGACGCGGCATCCGGTATATGACTGCCTATATCGTCGTAGTCGGCGGCATCCTTGCCTACCAGTATGATGCTGTCTATCGAATGTCCCGTGCCGTGAGAAAGCCAATAAGCGTATATCCTGGAGATCTCTTTGGTCAATTCATCCGTGGATATCGAACCGGGAACGCCCCTGCCGACCACGCTTGAAACCGTGGAGGCAAAGCATACGACATCTCCGGATACGACATATATGCCGGTCTTCTTGCTCAAGAAATGGACTATCATCTTCGTTCCGGGTATGCCCTTGGGCACTACGGATCTGGCTATGGCTTTCGGCACTACTTCAAAAGCCACCGGGTACAGGCCGGCCGCTTTGAGCAGATTGATATAATGCTCTATATAAGTCCTCGGCACGACTGAAACGCTGACCTTGGGGAGCCTGGCTTGCGTGTCGCCTGCAGTCTGGTCCGGCAGAAGATCGAAATAGAAAACTGCGTCTTGGGCGGACAATGGGACGTTCTCTTCCAGCTTGAACTCGATGTTGCGCTCTATATCTTTCTTGTCCATGCTCGGAACGTCAGTCTGGAAAAGATATGACTTCTCCTCCGGTATGGATACTTTTACCCGGTACAAACCGTGCTTTCTGCCAAAATCGGCCAACTTGCTCACAAATGCTTTTTCGTCCTTTATATCGCCTCCGTCCATGATGCCTTCCGGCAGGTCGTCCGTGCCGTAAGACGATATATGCCTGTCGCGGCCGAAGCCGGCATATGTCACACACCTCGCCGCCTCATCGGATATGTCCAAACCGGCATACGGCATGGTCAAGAAGACCGGCGGCGGAAACAATCTGAAGAACGAATGTGCTCTCATGGACACATTGTACTACAGCATCCGCTTCTTGAGAATTTCCCTCAACGGGGGTAACAGCGATATCACGACTATGACGGCCACAGCGGGTAGAACATACCGATCCGGATCAGGGATGATGGAACCGAATCCGTAACCTAGCAGAAGCATGCCCCAAGTCCATGCCAGGCCGCCGGCTATATTCCAAGCGGCAAACGTCCTATACCTCATACCGCCCACCCCGGCCACTACCGGGGCAAAAGTCCGCACTATAGGCACAAATCTGGCCAAAAATATGGTTTTCTTGCCGTATTTCTCATAAAAATGCTGGGCTCTGGCTACATGTTTCCTGTTGAAGAATAATGAATCGTCTTTCACGAATATGGCCGGACCGGCTTTCTTGCCCACCACATAGCCCACGGCATCTCCGAGCACCGCCGCCAGGAAGCACCCTGCCAAGAGTATGGCCAGGGATGTCTTGTTTTGAGTGGCCAGGAAGCCGGCCATGAACAACAGAGAATCTCCGGGGAAGAAGAAGCCGAAGAAAAATCCGGTCTCCATAAATATGACCGCGACGACGCCCGCCACCCCCAGAGCGGCTATCAAGGCTTGCGGATCCGTCAGGAAGTGCACGATGTCCATCATGGTGTTTTTCCTACCCGCTCCAAGCTCTCGGCTCCCGATGCCCTGTCCATATAGCTCTGCAATATGAGCGCCGCGGCCGAGGCGTCCGTCATGCTATTTTTGCCCTGAAGCCGTTCGGCCTGGATGCTTGTCATGAATTCGGGCTCAAAAACGACATGGAATCCTTTGCTTTCCAACATAGATTTGAATGCCGACGCCGCTTCGTGTATTTCGTTTGGCTTGCCGGAATAATCCCTGGACTCGCCAAGGACGATGACTTTCGAATCATACTTACCGGCTAATTCTATGACCTTGTTCGGGAGGCCAGCATCGCTTGTCAGCACGGTTAACGGCAAAGCCAGTTTGCCGGTCGGATCCGACACTGCCACGCCCACCCGCTTGGATCCATAATCGATGCCTATGATACGCTTCCCGTCCATGACCGTAACTTTACCATGAATCTTTGCCGAACGGCGTATTTTCGCTTATGATGTCGGCACGGACGGGTGGCTGAGGGGTTTAAGGCTCCGGTCTTGAAAACCGGCGTCCCTGCAAAGGGACCGTGAGTTCGAATCTCACCCCGTCCGCATATGATCTGTGCCCGTGTGGCGATATGGACGCGCAATCTTGGGGAATGATGTTATAATGTCCCCATATGGCCGCCGAAGCTTTCATATCGTGGAGCGCTCCGTCACACCTCTATACAGAGAAGAGGTCAGACTGGTATTGGACCGTCGGCATCATCACCCTGGCGATCGCGACCGTATGCTTCATGTTCGGAGAGATCATCACCGGCATATTCGTCATCGTAGCCGCCCTGGCCCTGGCTTTGCTAGCATCCAAGCCGCCCGCCAAAGTACGCTATGAGATCAACGACCGCGGCCTGGCCGCCGGCGACGTCCTGTACCCGTTCCTGACATTGGATTCTTTTTGTGTGCCCCATGACGAATTTCCGCCGCGCCTTTTGATCAAGTCCCGCAAGCTATTCATGCCGCTCATGGTCATATACATAGACGAGGTAGATCCCGAAGATATCCGCGAGGTCATGCTACGATACATAGCCGAGACCGAGCATCATGAGCCTTTGCTGAAAAGACTCCTGGAGTGGTTGGGGTTCTGAATATGCGATCCGCTCGATTTTTGAACTGTACCCCAAAAAGTAGACACTTTTGAAACCCACTCCCACGCCCCTAAGATTTCGCCAACAGATGATTTCTGTACTCGACCGGCGCCATCTTGTTTTTGGTCCACTGTTTTCTTTCGTTGTTGTAGTATCGCATATATTCGAC
>JAGWJT010000040.1 GCA_028865615.1 Patescibacteria group bacterium
ATAGGCCTGGTCGGTTCCGGTAAGAGCGTTGTTGCTAAAGAACTGGCTAAATTGATAGGAGCGGCGATAGTGGAGACGGATGCAGTCAGGATAATACTGATGAGGAGGGGCGAATCTTTCGACAACGCTAATATTTTAGTGAGAGATATCGCAAGAGATCTCATAAAGAATGGAAACAACGTGGTCCTAGACTCGGACTTTATAAATGAAGACAAACGCACTGCCCTGCGGGAAATGGCTATGCCAGCCGGTATCAGGCATGGATTTGTCCGCGTCTACGCTGATCCTATAGTCATGATAAGCAGGACAATCTCGGCTGACTACGGAGACGTCAAAAAAGATTTCTTCGCCGCGTCTTCAGTGGACAAGATCAGCGCCAAAGTCTTGAAGATAAGAGAGATGTGGCGCCGAACACCCAATCATTATAGATGGCTGGATGAGACTGGGGGTAGATGGGAACTGAAAGAGCTTGCTTGCGACGTATTGTCAGACATAGACACTACAGACGGGGAAGGGTGGAAAACTAAAGTCGAAGATTTAGCGCACAAGCTGGTATCGGACAAGCAGTAGGCCGGGCGCTTGCTCCGTGTTTCCGTATATGCTAGTCTAACCGCGTTGCCTTCACGGGCAATAAAACATCATTAACAGCCCCGTTTGAGTAATCGCCCAGGCCGGCTCCGGCCGAAGGCGGTGAACAAAATAAAGCGGGGAACCGGATGACTATTCAACTAGGTACTATTCAACTATTTAACTTGTAATCATTCATGCCTACTATCAATCAGCTCACCAAGTCCCACAGGAAGCGCTTCAAGCGGAAGTCCAAGTCCGTGGCTTTGACGCGCACTTTCAATACCATCGCCAATAGGCCGTCATTCTTCCCGGCTCCGTTCAAGCGCGGCGTCTGCGTCAAGGTCACCACGAAGACTCCGAAAAAGCCGAACTCCGCTATCCGCAAGATCGCCCGCGTGCGTCTGACCAATGGCATGGAAGTGACGGCTTATGTCCCGGGTATGGGCCACAACCTCCAGGAACACGCCGTGGTCCTGCTCCGAGGCGGACGCGTCAAGGACGTAGGCCTGCGCTATTCCATAGTGCGAGGCGTCCTGGACTGCGCCGGCGTCGAAGCCAGAAGGAAGGGTCGCAGCCAATACGGCAACAAGAAGCCGAAAGCAGTTAAATAGTACCGAGTACCAAGTCAATCGCATAACTATTTAACTAGGAACTATCAAACTATTCAACTGAAATGAGACGCAAGATAAACATCAAAAGGGAATTGAGACCGGATATGACCTACCAGTCTATCAAACTGGCCAAGTTCACCAACTATGTGATGGAATCAGGCAAGAAGACGATCGCTCGCGAGATCATGGCTGATTGCATGAAAGCCATAAAAGAACAGACCAAGAAAGACAATCCTCGTGAGATATTCGACGAAGCGCTGCGCAACACCGCTCCGGCCATGGAAGTCCGCTCTCGTCGCGTTGGAGGCGCCAATTATCAGGTGCCCCGCGAAGTCCGTCCGGAGCGCAAGCAGGCCATGTCGATGAAATGGATCATAGATGCCGCCCGAGCCAAGAAGGGCAAGCCTATGGCCCTAAAACTGGCCGAAGAGATCATAGCCGCCTCCAAGAATGAGGGCGAAGCCGTCAAGAAGCGCGAGAATGTCCACAAGATGGCCGAAGCCAACAAGGCCTTTGCCCACTTTGCGTGGTAATATATACTACTATGAACCGCGACTACCCACTAGAACGAGTACGCAACTTCGGCATCATAGCCCATATCGACGCCGGCAAGACCACGACTTCCGAGCGCATCCTCTATTACACAGGCATGATCCACAAGATCGGCGAGGTGCATGAGGGCGAAACCACCACTGACTGGATGGAACAGGAACGCGAGCGAGGCATCACCATCACGGCCGCCGCCATCACCTGTTTCTGGAATCCTACATATATGCCGCCGACTGACGCGTCCAAGAAAGTCCGCTTCAATATCATCGATACCCCCGGCCACATAGATTTTACCGTGGAGGTCAAGCGTTCCCTGCGCGTGCTCGACGGCGCGGTCGTGGTATTCGACGGTGTAGCCGGCGTAGAACCTCAGTCCGAGACCAACTGGCGCTATGCCGACGAAGGCAATGTGCCGCGTCTGTGCTTCATCAACAAGATGGACCGCATGGGGGCATCGTTCGAGCGTTCGTATCAGTCTATCCTTGAACGCCTGAACAAGAATGCAGTCCGTTTCCAGATCCCCATAGGCCTGGAAGGCGACCATGTAGGCGTGGTGGATCTCATGAAGATGAAAGCCTACTATTTTGAGGGCGAGAAAGGCATCAATATCATAGAGAAGGAGATACCGGCCGAGCTTATGGAAGATGCCAAGAAATATCACAATGAGATGGTAGAGAAGATAGTGGAACACGACGATGCCGCCATGGCCGCCTATCTGGAGGGCAAAGAGCCTTCCATGGAAGAGCTCAAGAAGATCACCCGCAAAGCGGTCATAGCCAACAAGATGTTCCCGGTCTTTACAGGTTCAGCATTGAAGAATATAGGCGTTCAGCTGGTGCTCGACGCAGTCGTCGATTATTTGCCGTCGCCTCTGGATATGCCGCCGATCAAAGGCATAGACCCGAATACAGGTACTGAGATAGAGCGCCACGCAAGCGACAGCGAGCCCTTCTCGGCTTTGGCCTTCAAGCTGCAAAACGACCCTTTCGTTGGAGCTCTGACTTTCTTCCGCGTATACTCCGGCACTATAGAGGCCGGGACTTATCTGTACAACTCTTCTACCGGCAAGAAGGAGCGCCTTGGGCGCATAGTCCGTCTCCAGGCCGACAAGCGCGAAGAGGTCAAGAAGGTCTTTGCGGGCGAGATAGCCGCCGCCGTAGGCTTGAAAGACGCCCTGACTTCGCATACATTCTGCGATGAAAATAATCCGATCGTCTTGGAAGTCATCAAATTTATGGATCCGGTCATATCGCTCCGCGTAGAGCCGAAGACCAAGGCTGACCAGGAGAAGATGGGCATGGCCCTGCGCAAGCTGTCCATAGAAGACCCGACTTTCCGCATAAGCACCAATGCCGAGACCGGCGAGACGCTGATATCGGGCATGGGCGAGCTTCATCTGGAGATCATGGTGGATCGCATGAAGAGGGAATTCGGCGTAGAAGCCAACACGGGCGAACCGCAAGTAGCCTACCGAGAAACCATCATGAGCGAGGCCGAGGCCGAGAACAAATACATCAAGCAGACCGGCGGCAAGGGCCAATACGGCCACGTTCGTCTGACTCTGCGTCCCATGAAGCCGCTCGTCGAAGGAGAGAAGATACCCAAGAATACAAAGCGCTACGATAACTTCGAGTTCATCGATTCTATCAAGGGAGGCGTCATCCCCGGTGAATTCATCCCGGCTGTCGAAAAAGGCGTGCGTGAGGCCATGGATCGCGGTATCGTCGCCGGTTATCCGATGGTCAATGTCTCATGTGAATTAACATTCGGTTCATACCACGACGTTGATTCTTCAGAAATCGCATACAAAATCGCTGCCAGCCAAGCATTTCAAGATGCCGCAAAGCGAGCTAGGCCGGTCTTACTTGAACCTATAATGAAACTGGAAGTCGTCTGCCCGGAGAAATATATAGGCGATGTCAACGGCTCTATAGCTTCCAAGCGCGGCCTCATAGAAGGCCAGAATCAGAAAGGCCAGAATGTGTCTATCATAGCCAAAGTGCCTCTGGCCGAGATGTTCGGCTACACCACCTCACTCCGTTCCATGACCTCCGGTCAGGGCTCCGCCCAGCTGGAGTTCGACCACTACGACGTGGTCCCCGCCAACGTGGCCGAAGAGATCAAAGAGAAGAGGAAGTGATCGTCACCGGCCGAATTGGCCGGTCAGCTCGCTCGAATAATAGAAACTTCCGGCTAGGCTGCCGAAGCTGTAGGCCATGCCGCCTATATCTATCTCCGCTCCGCCCGACTGCGGGTCGGCTTTGGGCTTCGAATTGTCAAAGCCGACATTGTAGAGAGTTGCGACGATATCCGGCTTGTCTCCGATAGGGAATCCGGCTTTTTGCCACTGCGACTCCAATTCTTTGATATAAATGGCGCCGTAGAGATAAGAGTAATATCTATCATGCTCGTCTGTCAGCCTGGCAAACCTCTGGCTGTCTATGTCAGACGGGGACGTTGTAGCATTGTAATCAAGCATGTGTTCGAAATCCTTTCCGAGGTACCAAGGCGACTGAGGATCTTTGAGGTTGTCTTCTATGCGCTTGGCTGTTTCCTGTTTTATGCCCATAACGCCCCAGGAGAATTGGGTCTGATCTCCCAGGATCTTGAGCGGCGCAAATATCTGCTTGAAAAGCTCTCTGTCCGAGTAGAACAGCCTCAGTTGTTCCACAACCAGAGGGGCTACTATCATCCTGGAAGGCACCCCGGTCTCGGCCGACACCCTGTCTATGACAGAAGCGTCTTTGGTTATGGCAGCTTTCAATGTCTGCCATTCTTCACTGTCCTGCCA
>JAGWJT010000010.1 GCA_028865615.1 Patescibacteria group bacterium
TCGGCGATTTCCTGCTGGAAATCGCCTGCGAAGTGTCAGTCAGGCCTTGTCTGACGCCTTTCGTTCGACTAGTACCCCATGTCCGGGGCGCCATGGTTGTGGCTCTCCTTCTTGTCCTCCGGCTCGTCGGCGACAGCCGCTTCGGTGGTGAGCAGGATGGCCGCGGCTGAACAGGCATTCTCGACTCCGAGGCGAGTGACCTTGACCGGATCGACGATGCCTGCAGCTATCATGTCTGGTACAAATTCGTCCTTCAAGGCGTCATAGCCGACATTGCCCTTGCCATTCTTGATCTTGTCTACTATGACCGAACCGTCTTCCTTGCCGGCATTGATGGCGATCTGTCTGGCCGGAGCCTCTAGAGCCTTGATGACTATCTCGTAGCCGAGAGCTTGCTCCTTCGTCAGACTGTTCCTGGCCGAGGCTTTGCCGGCTTCATGGGCGGCCTTGACCAGAGCCACGCCCCCGCCGGCCACGAGCCCCTCATCTATGGCGGCCTTGGTGGCGTTGACGGCGTCCTCGATCTTCAACTTCAGATATTTCATCTCGGTCTCGGTAGCCGCGCCAACGCGGATGATGGCCACGCCCCCGGAGAGCTTTGCCACACGCTCGTCTATCTTTTCCTTGTCGTATTTGGAATCGGTCCCTTCGCGCTGCTTCTTCAATTGGGCTATGCGCTTCTCTATGTCGGCCTTCTTGCCTTTGCCTCCCACTATGACTGTCTTGTCCTTGGTAGCGATGACTTTGCGCGCCTTGCCGAGCATATCCAGAGCGGCTTTCTCGAACTTCAAACCGACCTCCTCCGATATGACCGTAGCGCCGATAGTGACCGCTATGTCTTCGAGCATGGCTTTCTTGCTATCGCCATAGCCGGGCGCTTTGACGGCCAGCACGTTGAAAGTGCCCTTCAACTTATTCACCACGAATGTCGTAAGGGCTTCTCCATCGACGTCGTCGGCGATGATGACCAGGTCGCGCTTGCCGGACTGGGCCAACTGCTCGAGCAAAGGCAGGACTTCTTTGATAGTAGAGATCTTCTTGTCCGTGACGAGGATCGCCGGATCTTTGAATTCCGCTTCCATGCGCTCCGCATTGGTGATCATATAAGCGGATATATAACCCTTATCAAATTCGATGCCCTCTACTATCTCGGTCTCAAGCCCCATCGATTGAGACTCCTCGACTGTGACTACCCCGTCCTTGCCTACTTTCTTGATCGTTTCGGCTATCTTCTCGCCCAATTCGGCGGATTCGGCGGATATGGTCGCCACCTGCCTGATCTCCTCGTCAGATTTTATGGGCTTGGCGATCTTCTTGAGCGCCTCGACGACATCGCGCGAAGCCGCTTCTATGCCGTGGCGGATGCCCATAGCATTCATGCCCATGGTCGTCTGTTTCAGGCCTTCGCCCACTATGGACTGGACCAGAATAGTCGCCGTAGTCGTACCGTCGCCTGCCACGTCGTTGGTCTTCCCCGCCACTTCTTTGACTATCTCGGCTCCCATATTCTCGAATCTGTCCTTGAGCGATATCTCCTTGGCTATGGATACGCCGTCGTTGGTGATGGTAGGGGCGCCATAACTTTTGTCCAGGACTACGTTCCTGCCGCGCGGTCCTATGGTTATCTTGACGGCGTCGGCCACGGTGTCTATGCCTCGTTTCAAGGCCTTGCGGGCTTCTCCGTTGTATATGATCTTCTTTGCCATGTTGTTTGATTCAGGATTCATGATTCAAGATTCAGGAATTTCTTGAATCCTGAATCTTGCATCTTGAATCTATGCGATGATTGCTAATATATCCGACTCGCTGATAATGTAATACTCCTCGTCATCCAGCTTGATCTTGCTGCCACCCCATTCCTTGAATAGGACTTTGTCGCCATATTTGACCGACGGCTTGACGAGCTCTCCCTCCTCGGTGCGGCCCGGACCGACCGCCATGACCTCGCCCGTCTTGGCGCCTTTGTCTTCATTGACGGTCACAGGGATGATGATGCCGCCCAAAGTCTTCTTCTCCTTGGACTCGGCGTCTTCCTTGACGAGCACATGGTCTGCTAGCGGCTTTATCTTCTTGAAAATGTCATTCTTGGATGCGTTTTTCATGTGATTTGAAATGGATTTGAAACCGGCTTGGCTCTACCGAGCCAAATTAATCTTATAAAGATGTTGCAATTATAGCCATGAATGAAAAACTGGCAACTTGACACATATTGAATTCCGTGATTACTTCGTAGCGGCGCTTGCGCTTCCGTGGGATTTTTTGTGCTTGACATATCATAACCGTTGTATATACTTTGGTTATATGAAAACCATCATAAACGTCAAAACTGAAAAAGACTTGAAGGAGCAAGCCGTATCTACCGCTAGAGATATGGGTATTCCGTTGAGTACGGCTATCAATGTTTTCCTTCGTCAATTTGTGGCTGACAGGAGGATAGTCTTGGACGCTCCTTTGAAACCTTCCAAGAGGCTGGAGAAAATGCTTCGTCAAGCTGAGAGGGATCTGAAAACCGGTCGCAACCTGTCCCCCATATTCCACTCCGTCAAGGAACTGATGGCCGATCTGTACGACTGATCCTGAACCAAGACACATATGAGAATCGATAAATTCATCAGCCATGAATCTTTCAAGAAGCATTTCAAAAGAATGCCCAAGAAGGTGCAGAGCGCCTTTGGAGAACGTGTTGGATTGCTTCTGAAGCAACCTGTACATTCCATATTGCGCAACCACCCATTGAAAGGACGCTGGCAAGGATGCTGGAGCATAAATGTTACCGGAGATATCAGAGCCGTCTACAAAGTGCAGGCGGACATGGCCATATTCATAGATATCGGCACGCACGATCAGTTGTATGATAGCTGATAAGCATTGGTACGATTCAACACATTTCAACGCAATGATTGCATTCCTATGCGACTCATGATAAGATAACCGCCAATGAAGGCCCTTCTTCCATACATACAGATAGTGTTGGCCGTTTTGATGGTATCAGCCATCCTTTTGCAGAGGACGGGCGCCCAAGTAGGCGGCGCCTTTGGCGGCTCCGACAATTTCAGCTCCGCTTTCCATACCCGCCGCGGCCTGGAAAAAGGGCTTTTCACTACCACTATAGTCATAGGGATACTGTTCGCGGTGTCAGCATTGCTCAACCTCATATAGCAGCCGGCCGAGCATGACAGACCGGACAAACCTTCAGATCTTCTATTTTCAACCCACTTTCAACAGATATCGTGACTGAACAACCCCAAAAAGAATTCCGCCTGAAGAGCGGCCAAACCATATCAGGATACATGCGGCGCTTCTCATCGACCGAGAGGGTCGTATTCGGCGCTTTCGTCATAGCGGCCGTAGTCACAGCCTTGGTCATGGCGGAACAAGTCAATGCCCGCTTCATGAAGGAAGTGCCGGCCAGAGGCGGCACCTTGCGCGAAGGCTTGGTAGGCCTGCCTCACGCAGTCAATCCCGTCATCGCCGTCACCGACGTTGACAAGGACATATCCGCCCTGGTCTATGCCGGCTTGACCAAATATTCCGACGGCTCGGTGGTCCCGGATCTTGCGTACAAATGGAGCGTTTCTCCGGATGGGCTGACTTATACCTTCGATCTGAAGCCCGGCCTGACTTTCCAAGACGGCTATCCTTTGACGGCAGACGACGTATTATTCACCGTGAATGAGATCCAGAATCCGGCTTTGAAAAGCCCGCTGGCGGCAGACTGGGCCAATGTGGCGGCCACAGCCACTTCTCCGACAGAGATCCGATTCGTCTTGAAACAGCCTTATAGCTCATTTCCGGCAAACACGGCCGTAGGTATAATACCAAAGCATATCTGGGGCAACGTATCCGACGATCAGTTCATTTTCAGCCAATACAACATCCAACCCGTCGGCGCCGGCCCGTACAAAGTCACCGGCATAGACAGGGATCAGGGCGGCATACCTACCGATTATAAGCTTTCCGCCTGGGGCGGATATTCCGGCGTCAAACCCTATATATCGAACATAGATTTCAATTTCTATCCCGATCAGAGCCGGGCTCTGGATGCGCTCGTCAACGGATCGATAGACAGCCTGCCGTCGATCTCTTCGGATTATGCATCCAAGCTCGCAGCCGACAAAGGCGAGCCTTTCACGATAGCTACCGCTCCCATGTCCAGGATTTTCGGCGTATTCCTGAACCAGAACAACAATGCCCTGTTGGCAGACCAGACGGTCAGACAGGCTCTCGACATGTCCGTGGATAGACAGGCCATAGTGGACGCGGCCTTGGGAGGATACGGGCTGCCGCTCTATGGGCCGTTGCCTCCGGGTATAGCTACCAGCTCCGAAAGCGGCCGGGATGCCGACATAGCCGGCGCCCAAGCCTTGCTCGAAAAGAAAGGCTGGGTCATGGGGAACGACGGCATCATGGTCAAAGCCAAGAAGCTCTCCGGCGGCAAGATATCCAGCACCACTCTGTCATTTGATCTATACACCGCCGATGCACCCGATCTCAAGGCGGCCGCATCCATCTTGCACGATCAATGGGCCAAGATGGGCGCCGACGTCACGATCAAGGTATTCGAGCCTAGCGATCTGTACCAGACGGTCATCCGGACCAGGAATTACGACGCTCTGTTGTTCGGTCAAGCCGTCGGCAGCGACGGCGACATGTTCGCATTCTGGCACTCTTCGGAACGCAACGCTCCTGGCCTGAATGTAGCCATGTACGCCAGCAGCAAAGTCGACAAGTTGCTTCAGGATATACGCTCGAACGGAGACCCGACCGCTAGAGCCGCCGATTATGCCGCCTTGGACCAGGATATAAGGTCCGACGTGCCGGCTATATTCCTATACGCACCGGATTTTATATACGCCATGCCCAAAGATCTCAAGGGAGCCGAGCTGGGGACCATGACCGTCCCGTCCGACAGGTGGAGCTCCGTGAGTTCGTGGTATATAGCCACGGACAAAGTATGGGATTTCTTCAGATGATGATTATCGATTAATAGAAACGACAAAAATATGAACGAGAACAGACAAACACATAACAATAGGACGAACAGACAATCTTCGCGCACGCGCATATTGAGGCAGGCCATGCCCGCCGTTGGCGGCTCTCCCGAACAAGCCGTACCGAAAACGAGCCAACCAACCGCAGGGCATGCTGTGGGGCATATAGGACAGAGCGGGACCCACCGCATCGTCATGGGCCGCGGAGCCAGGAAGCTATTCGAAGCTCGGGCCGGAAAGCCCATAAATGGCAAGCCTGCGGGCTCGATGCCTGCGGTGCGTAGCGCGCATAACGTTCACAAGATCATGGCGGCCCACACGCCCGGAGCCAGGATGAATATAGTCCGCAAAGCCTCCCTGGGCAAAGGACGCGGCGCCCCCAGACCGCAACTCCCCAAGCGCGACGGCGACGTGATACCGCCCCTAGCCGACGGAGCCATCCGCATCATCCCCATGGGCGGAGTCGAGGAAGTCGGACGCAACATGACGGCCATAGAATACAAAGGCGACATCATCATCATAGACATTGGCTTCCAATTCAAGGAAGAAGGCACGCCGGGCATAGACTATATCCTGCCGAACACCAAATACATCGAGGAACGGCGCGATCGCGTCAAGGCCGTATTCATCACCCACGGCCACCTCGATCACATAGGCGGCATCCCTTATATCATGCCGCGCATAGGCAATCCGCCCATATATTCCCGCCAGTTCGGAGCTATCATGATCCAGAAGCGACAGACCGAATTCCCCCATGTCCCGCCCCTCAACATGAAAGTCCTGGACAAAGACGCTACTGTCACGATCAGTCCGCACATGAAAGTAGAGACGTTCGCCATATCCCACACTATCCCGGATTCCATGGGCCTCATCATACATACCGATATCGGAGACATCGTGTTCATAGAAGACGTGCGTGTGGACAATATGGACGGCGTTCCGACCGAAGAGGAAGAGAAGCAGTACGCCAGATTCAAGGGCAAGAAGGTCCTCTTGCTCACCATGGATTCGACCTCGATCGAGAAACACGGCTTCTCCCTGTCAGAGACCACCGTCACCGAGAACATAGAACGGATCATCAAGGCCTCTTCCGGCCGCATCATCATAGGCACCTTCGCCTCGCAGGTGGAACGCATCATCAATATCGTCAAGATAGCCGAACGATACAACAAGAAGATCGCCATCGAGGGCCGCAGCATGAAGACCAATATGGAGATCATCAAGCAGCTCAAACTGGCGGAGATAACCAACGTCATACCGATCGAGGATATAGAGAAGTACCCGCCGGACCGCATCATATTGCTCGTGACCGGCGCCCAAGGCGAAGAATTCGCCGCCCTCGGCCGCATCGCCAACAAGACCCACAAATTCATCAAGCTCCGCCCGACCGACACGATCATCCTGTCCTCTTCGATCATCCCGACCAACTTCCTGGCCGTGACGAAGCTCAAAGATAACCTCTATCGATCCGAAGCCAAGGTCATCACTTATCTGGACTCGGACATACACGCTTCCGGCCACGGCAATCGCGACGAGCTCCGCTGGATACACGACCACATAGATTATCGTTTCTTCATGCCCCTTCACGGCAACCACTACATGCTTCGCCAGCATGCGGAACTGGCCATGTCGCGCGGCGTAGCCAAAGAAAACGTGGTCGTTCCGGACAACGGCTCGATCATAGAGATCGACCCGACCGGTCAGAAGATAGCAGTCCGCAAGGAAAAGGCCGCTTCGGGACTGGTCATGGTGGATGGTTTCTCCGTTGGCGACGTTCAGGACGTTGTCATCCGCGATCGTGTTATGTTGGCCCAGGACGGCATATTCATAGTTTTCGGCATCATGAATGCCCAGACCGGCAAGCTCAAGAAATCGCCTGATATCATCAGCCGCGGCTTCGTCTACCTGCGCGAAAATCAGGAGCTCCTCCACAAGGTGCGCCTCATAGTCAAAGAAACCGCCGAACGCTCGGCCCGCGGCCAGAATCCGATCAACGTCGACTTCGTCAAGGATAACATCGCCGACGCCGTATCCAAGTTCCTCCTCCAAGAAACAGCCAAGAGACCCATGGTCATACCGGTCATTTTGACGATTTGACAGAGGTCTCCGCGTCTTCGGAGAACATGCCCTCTCGGAAACGTTCGGAGCCTTGCAAGGCTCCTCACTCGGTTCTCGGCGATTTTCCTGCTGGAAAATCGCCTGCGAGTGTTCCTCGAGGGCATGTTCTCCTTCGACACTGTGAATCATTGCAACTGATTGATCTTCTGCTGTATCTGACTGGCTAGAGCCATCACATTCTGGCCATAAGACAGTCCGACATTAGCGCGACCGGTAGTGGCATTGTAGCAAGTCGTGCCGGAATAGTACTTGCAAGCGGCCGTACGCTGATGAGTATAGCTCGAAGCATCGGCACCCAGGTCATACAAGTACAATCCTGAAGCCATAAACGCGTCCAGAGGGTTCCATGGATTGGGCGGCGACGATTCACCCAGGGCCGCCTTGATACGGTCTACGAGCAGGATCCAGGTCGAGGCTATGAATTGGGCCGGGCCCATAGCGCCTCCGTATCCTCCGACAGACGGTTGAGGACAAGATACCGGCGTAGAACTATAGTCCAAACCGAGCGATCTGGTTATGTCCACAAAAGGCTGGACATCCCGGCTCGGCTTCATCACATATGATACCGAAGCTCCGGTCCTGGCGTTCACTCCGGATCCGTCGCTCGTATTGGTCAGATAACACGTACCCACATTGCCGCCCAGGTTGGATTCCTGGGTCATGATAGCGAGCAGGAACGCCTGCGGCACGCCGGTCTTGTTATAGACTGTGTTGGCATATTGCAATGCCGTGCCGAAATCTATGGGCTTGCCGCCTCCGGCCAACGGGAACAAAGCGGCTTTGATCTTGGCTGCTTCGGCCGCTTTTTGGGCCACGAGGCTGGTATAGGCTTTCTCATTGCCTTTGCTTATGGCTAGAAGCTGCTTCTGCTGGCTCTGGTCGGCCTGTAGATTCTTCTGCTGCTGTTGTATCTCATAACGCGCGTCTTCTTCGGCGCTTTGTCGGGCCGTCAAAGCGTCTTTCTCGGCGCTGGTGGAAGCTTCATCGGAACGGAGCTGGTCGAAGGCGGTCTGCAGGCCTTGCTGCAAGGATTGGAACGTATCCAGATCGCTGAAGAATCCCGATACGGAAGTTTGCGACAACATGACCTGCGCCACAGAATACGAATCCAGCTCGTTCATCTTGCGGATGAGCTCGGCTAGGGTCTGCTTGTCCGACGCTATATGACCCTCCAGATCGTTGATGTGGCTTTGTTTCTGGGTTATATCATTGCCCAGAGTCTGTATGAGGAGATTTTTGGCCTTGATATCGAGTTGCGTGGCTTTGATCTTGGCGTCCAGAACGGCTATATCGTTGGAAAGCGACGAGCTCTTGGCTTGGGCGGCGGCCAAGTCTGACTGAGCCTGCTGCTCCTCTTTTACGGTCTGATTGTATTCCTGGCACTGGGCTTGCTTGGCGGCCGTATTGAAAGTGCCGCAATCCAGAAAGGTCTGCGCCTGTCCTATGCCGGGGATGCCCAGAAAGAACGCTGTGCAAAGGACGGACAATAAAAATCTGTACCTTGAATGCATCGGTACAGGATATTATAGCATGTCTTATTTCTTTGATTCCGACGGTTTCTTGGCTTCTTTGGAATCGCCGGCGGCGGACTTTTTGGCATCGGAGGCCGGAGCGGCGCCTTCCTCGCCTTCCTTGGGCTCTTTGCCTTTGGCTTCTACTTCTATGGCTGACAAGTCCGGAGCGGCCGGAGCTTCTACCGCTTCTTCCTTGATCTCGGCAACGGAGGCTACCACATCGTCGGGATTGACCTTGAGGTCGACTCCCGCGGGCAAAGACAAGTCTTTGACATGGATGGTATCGGTCAATTGGACAAGCTTGGAAATATCCACGTCTATCTTGTGGGGCAGATCGCGCGGCGCGGCCTCTATCTTCAGGGCACGGATCACCTTGACCAATATGCCGCCGAGGTCCTTGATTGCCGGAGATATGCCGACGAATTCGAGCGGCACCTCCACTTCTACCTTCTTGCCTTTCTCTATGACATAGAAATCGGCATGGCGCGGCTCGCCGGTCACCGGGTGGACGTCTGTTTCGTGGATCAGAGCTTCATGCTCGGCTCCTTTTTCGTCTCTGAGGATGATGACGGACGATTCGCCGGCTTGTTTCCAGACTTTGGCGAATTCCTTGGCGTCTACGGCTATGGATGTCGAGGCTTCCTTCGGACCATAGAAAACCGCCGGCATCCGGCCCGCCTTCTTGAGTTGATCGTTCTTTGCGCCATGCGTAGCGCGCGCTTGGATATTCAATGACAACATGTGCGCTATATTACACGAACGCCCGGAAAATGCAACCTCCTAGCTGCTCGGCCGGCGGTATTATGGATTGTATAAGCATCCCGGGTTGACGTAACCACCGGTATAAGCATTTAAATTCCCGTTAGAATTGGCTCCGCTGCTACCTATGCACATATATTTTCCCGTGCTCGGAATAAGCACCATGATTGAATATTCCTTATGGCTTGACCAACCGCCGGATGTCCCTCCTACAAGCAATGAATTGACGTTACCGTTATTATTTGAAACGATAGAACTGCAAACACTTTTGAATTGAGTGTCCAATACTTGATTACAGAGACTGACCGGCGGCACCGTGTTATCAAACGGATAATACTCCACCGGCGCACTACCAACAGGGTGATTGCTATTGGAAGTACCGGCTATCGATGTGAACGCCGAAGAAAAATCACCAGAGGTAGATCTATTTAGCTCGAACCAGTTGCGCAACTGCAGGGCTTCCTGCTGAACCGCCGCGTCTCGGCCTCTCAGCCTGGCATTGCTCAATGCGACCAAGACTATCGAAGCCAACATGCCTATGATGGAGATGACGACGAGGAGCTCTATTAGGGTGAAACCGCGGCCGACGAGAACAGTGTTGGTGCGAGATGTCTTTTTCATTGTATTAGGAAATATCTGACTATGATAAATGTGGCCACGGCATTGGCTATTATCGTGGCTCCGAAGATCCAGTATATGGACATCGGCAGTTTTGCATAATGCGTCTTCATAGCAAGAAGTATTTCACCACTATGTAAGTGATGATAATGTTGATAATGACCACGGCGATAAGTATGCCCTGGGCCGCGCTGGATGAGCCAGCCAAACCATGGCGCTTGAGCCAACCCACCATGCCGGACCCATCGGGTCCCGCCGAACTGTCTCCATAGCCGCCGGCTTGACCGGCAAAATTCGGGCGTTTGAGACCGCCATACGAGGCCCTGTCTTCATCAAATTCTACGCCGCCTGACATACTACAAGTATAAAGCATCCGGCATGAAGTATAAAGCGCGGAAACAAGCTGGTTATCAACAGGTCAAAAGCCGTTGAAAAGCCGGAGCTTTTCCTCGACCACCTTGGCCATGGCCAGCTTGGCCGGCTTCATGTACTTGTACGGCGCCACTTCGTCGGCATTGTCTGACAAAGATCTGATCAAACCGGCCCGATAAGCCACGCGCAACTCGGTATTGACGTGGACTATGGCGACGCCCGCCTTTATGGCCTTCCTGACCAAGTCGTCGCCTTGTCCGGAGCCGCCATGGAGGACCAAAGGCAAGCCCGTGGTATCGCTGATCTCTTTTACCCTCTTCGGATCTATCTTCTTGGCTTCCAAAGTCAATTCCCTATCGCCTTCGAGGAGACCGTGGAAATTGCCGACAGCCGGCGCCAACAGATCCACGCCTGTTTCAATCGTAAATCGTTTCGCATCTTCGGGACTCGTCAGCTGGACTCCCTCCGGTTTGGACGCCATCACTTCCGATGACTGGCCTATGTAGCCGAGTTCACCTTCCACAATGGTGTAGGGAGTAGGGTGCAGGGTGTAGGGATTAGAACGGGTGTATTCGACGCATTGTTTGGCTATCTTGATATTTTCCTCCAATGGCAGTTTTGCGCCGTCGAATATAACAGCGTCGAAACCGGCATCTATAGCCTCTTTGACCTTGTCGAAAGAATAAGTATGGTCTGCATTTACAAATATAGGCTGATCCCTCTCCTGCCTTATCTGTCTGACTACCGCAGCGATCTCCCCGACGCCGAAATAATCCCTCTCCCCCTCCGATACGCCTATGATGACCGGCACTTTCAATGCTTGGGCTGTATCGGCTACCGCCCAAACACCATCGATAGTGGAGATATTGAAATGGCCAATGGCTACGCCCTTGTTCTTTGCTTCATCGATGTGGTCTTTGAGAGACATCATTGGTATAATCATAACATAAATATATGCTGAAAAGACAAATCGACTTCCTAGCCATAGGCGATACCGTAACTGACGCTTTCATCAGGCTCCACAAGGCCGAGATCCATTGCAAGGTCAACGAAGAGGACTGCGAGATATGCATGCCTTTCGGCGACAAGATACCTTTCGAATACGTAAAGGTAGTGAGAGCCGTGGGCAACGCCGCCAATGCCGCCGTGGCCGCCGCAAGACTGGGCCTGCGATCCTCCCTGGTGTCCGACCTGGGAGGCGACTTGAACGGCAAGGAGTGCATGGCATCCCTCCAAGCCAACAAGGTCATGACTTCGTACGTCAAAGTCCACAAAGATAACCTTACAAACTACCACTATGTCCTCTGGTACGAGTCCGACCGGACTATCCTGGTCAAACACGAGAAATATGCCTATGATTTCCCTTTCAAGCCAGGGTCCAAGATCAGACTATCCGGCGGAAGGTTCGGCCTCGGCTTGCCGCCGAAATGGGTCTACCTGACTTCCCTGGCCGACAATACATTCTCATATCATATGTCCATAGCCGATTGGCTGGAGGCCGAGCCTTCGGTCAAACTAGCTTTCCAGCCGGGCACTTTCCAGATGGAGCTAGGTACGGACGAGCTCAAGCGCATATATGCCCGCACGGACTTATTTGTCGTAAATGTCGAAGAGGCCCAGAGGATCCTCAAGCTCGATCCGGAAAAGGACAGCAACCGGGACGTGAAGATGCTCATGAATAAGCTGTCGGAGCTGGGGCCCAAGATGGTGGCTGTCACGGATAGCACAAACGGAGCCTACCTGTTTGACGGCGAAAGATGCTACTCGGTGCCTATGTATCCGGATCCTCGCAAAGCCTTCGACAGGACCGGCTGCGGCGACGCTTGGGCTTCGACTTTTGTGGCAGCCATGGCCATGGGCAAGCCGCCTCTGGAGGCTCTGACATGGGCGCCCGTCAATCCCATGTCCGTAGCCCAATTCGTCGGAGCGCAAGAAGGCCTCCTATCGCAAGATCAGCTAGAGTGGTGGCTCGAACGCGCACCCGCTGATTTCAAAGTTAGGGAAATATAGAGTGTGACGTACTGCACACCCTAATTGAGTCTAGAATTCATGACAGGACGCGGCGGCATGGCACACACAGTCACCGCAAAGTGCCTGATCGGTTATCCGGGTCAGTAGTATCACGTTGCAGTGACTGTGTGTGCCATGCCGCCGCGTCCCTGACAAACTCATCGAATCTGCCCTCGACGATGGCCCGTCGGGCCTCTCTGGCCAGATTGACCAGGAAGTAAAGGTTGTGCACTGACACGAGAGTAGCGGCTAGCATCTCTTTTGCCCTATAGAGATGGGATATATATGCCCTGCTGTAGTTCTTGCATGTATCGCAGCCGCATTTTGGATCCAACGGTCCGAAGTCGGATACGAATCTGGCATTGGACAGATTTAGATTCCCTTCACTCGAATATGCGGTGCCATGCCTAGCCATCCTGGTCGGCGCCACACAATCGAAAGTATCCATGCCGCTCATTATGCCAGCGATCATGTCTTCCGGCTCGCCTATGCCGAGAAGATGTCTAGGCTTGTTCTCAGGCAACTCATCGACAGCCGGAACTAAAGCGGCAGACAGATCTGCCTTGTCGAAGGTGCCGCCGATACCGAATCCGTCGAAATCCATACGCGCCATATCTTTTGCGCTCTTGCGGCGCAGGTCAGGATGCCTACCACCCTGTACGATTCCGAACAATGCCTGACCTCCGCCTAGCTTCTTGTGCTCATCCAGGCATCTTTTTGCCCAATCGGCAGTCCTATCGACGGCTTCTTCCTGCCTGGCGCGATCAGCTTCGGGCGGTATGCATTCATCAAACGCGAATATGATGTCCGCGCCTATGTAATGCTGTATTTGGATAGATCTTTCCGGCGTGAAGCGGTGGGTCGAACCGTCTATCACCGACTTGAATGTCACGCCGTCGTCGTCGACAGTGGCGAGAGAGGCGAACATTCCAGAGTTTCCGAACGTCCGATGACCCTGCTCGAGCGAGCGAAAAACTTGTCCCTCGGGACACGCGATTTCCCTGCTGGGAAATCGCTCAGTGCGAGCGCCAGTCGCGCTCGCAAGGTCCGTCGGGACAAGTTTTTCGCTCGCTATATAGCCGCCATTGCCAAATTTTGACTTGCGACCTTTCATGCCGCCCGACTGCCCCGCCTTGCCGGCGGGCATGAGGGGCAGGCCCTGCAAGGAAAAAGCCTGAAAACCGCCTGAGTCGGTAAAAGTGGGCCCGGACCAATTCATGAACTTGCCCAAGCCGCCGGCCTTGTCCACCAGGTCGGCGCCGGGCTGGAGATACAGGTGATAAGTGTTGGCCAGGACGGCCTGCGCCCCGACCTGGTCGCGCACTTGTTCAGGCGAAAGAGATTTGACCGTGGCCTTTGTGCCCACGGGGATGAAAGCCGGGGTCTCTATGACACCATGTGGTGTCTCTATCCTGCCGGCCCTGGCGCGACCTTTCTTCCCTTCGACGGTGAATTTCAGCATAGGGCTAAGGATATGACAGCAGGGCCATTATGGCAACCGCATAAAAATGATGTATAATGAGCCGCATGAGCGAACAACAACCGCCCCTGCCCCTGACAAAGGCCGACATTCATGGGAAAGCCATAGACGAGCACATAGACCGCATAGCCCGTGAATTTAGGCGCGGCTTCGAACTCCTACAGAAGTACCCGCGCTCGGTCTCCATATTCGGTTCCTCGATGGAACCGCGAGACAGCTGGGCCTACAAGCACGCTTACGACCTGGCCAAACGCCTGGCCAAAGAGACCGGTTATGCCGTCATGACCGGCGGCGGCCCCTCTATCATGGAAGCCGCCAACAAGGGCGCGGCAGAAGCCGGCGGAGCGTCCGTGGGCTTGCGCATCAACCTGGTTCGCGAACGCACGGCCAATCCGTATGAGAATGACGGCGCAGACTTCACTTATTTCTTCACGCGCAAAACTATGCTGACATTCGCGGCCGAGACTTATATCTTTTTCCCGGGCGGATTTGGCACTATGGACGAACTATGGAGCATCATGACCCTGATCCAGACGAACAAGATCCCCCGCGTGCCGATCATAATGTTCGGTTCCGAGTATTGGAAGCCTCTTCAGGCCTTCATAGAGAAAGTCATGTACGAAAAATTCCACACCATCGACCATCCTGACATGCAGCTGTTCGAGATCACTGACTCTGTCGACAGAGTCATAGAGATAGTCAAGAAAGCCCCAAAGAGCGACTGGTGGAGGAATATCAATTAGGCGGCAAGGAATCAGTTATGGCCTTCAGAACACGCGTCGGCCCCTGCAGGGGCCGCGCTACATCTCGGCGATTTCCTGCTGGAAATCGCCTGCGAAGTGTTCTTCAGACCATAACTGATTCCTTGCTTAAAAACGAAAACGCCCGCATCGCTGCGGGACGTTCTCTGCTCACCGGCCGTTATTAGGCGGCTTTCGGGCGAGCCTCGGAGACGACGATCTTGCGACCATCCAATTCGCTGTTGTTCAGCTTCTGGACGGCTGCGTCGGCGTCGGCGTCGTTTTCCATCTCTACGAATCCGAAGCCGCGCGAGCGACCGGTCATCTTGTCGGTCAAAACATCAGCCTTGGCGACCGGGCCGATCTGGGCAAAGTGATTGCGCAGACCGTCCGAAGTCGTGGCCCAAGCGATGGAACCGACGAAAATCCTTTTCGACATTATGTATCACCGCGAACTGCGATCCGAACTTGAGTTCCTCACGCTTAGCGGCACTCTCGTTCACTATGCTAAGGCGTAAGGACGAGAAACATACGCATGGGAGAGCATAGCATGAATAATCGATTATTGCAAGCTGTTTACAGCTTTTATGGTACTCGGCCCGAAGTATCCAGTCCCCTTGGTAAGGCCTACAGGGGTGAGTATCTGGGAGGCATAGGCGTTCTGGAATCTGGCTACTGCGGCGGAGGTGGCAGGACCAAAGTAGGTGGTCTCATGGCCTGGAGAACCGGCACCTGTGGATGAGACAAGGAAACCGTGGTTGTTGAGGAAGACTTGGAGGGCTTGGACATCAGAGCCGGTGGAGCCGAGGGTTAGAGAGCGGGTGAAGGTGCCGGAGAATTGAGAATTGGAATTGATGATTGGAGATTGGGTATTGGTTGTTGTTTGGTTGTTGGTACTTGGTCCTTTGGTCTTGGTACAGATGTAGCCGGAGGGACAGTTGATGTCTTGATTAGTTGGGGTGGTATTAGAAGATTGGCCGGCTGCGTATGAAGCTGAAATGAGACCTAGCGATTGAGCCGTAGCTTGATTGAGGACTCCGTAGGAAGGACCGGAGCAAACACTTAATACGGAACATTGGTATTTCTTCAATGCGGCGACGGTGAGAGAACCGAAATATGATGTTTCTTGTCCTTTCGAGCCTGCACCGGAGTATGAGACTGTGTAGCCTTTGGAGTTGAGCGTTTGCTGGAGGGTCTTCACTACAGGGTCGGTGGTGCCAATAGAGATGGGGGTGAAGGAGGAGCTTGAAGGGGTGATGTTTGATGAAGCTAAGGGTGTACAAGTGATTCCTTGGGGACAGCCGGGAACAGTATTGGAAGGATTGGTTTGATTAGTCTGGGTAGTAATGATTGCGGTCGTGGCTCCGACTCTGGCTGTGGTGAAAGTATAATCTTGTGAGGTGGTCTGATTGCCGTATGCATCTTTGGATATGAGAGCGTAGTGGTAGACAGTATTCGGCTGGAGGTTGGTAATCGTTACCGAGTGTGATGTAACCATAGTGGTATTCAATGCCGACTGACTGCCGTAGAGGTATGTGAGACCGTACTTCACTTGAGTAGAAGCCTGTACAGAGGTAGTCCAGGTGATGACGGCTGTAGTAGAGGATGCTTGGACTGAGATGTTAGATATGACAGGGCCTGTGGTGATTGAACCGCCCCCACGCCCGTCGGCGCCGCCAGATGAAACTCCGCCGCCTGAAGTACCACCGGTAGAACCACCACCTTGATTTGAATTGCCATTGTTGGAAGAACCGCTTGATATGGGTAGTGAACATTGTGCCGTCGTTCCCCCATTCGTGCCTGTACATGACCAGAGGTAATTACTTGATGTATCAGTAACGTCGTAGAATGTGCCTACGGTGCATTGATTCAGAGTAGTTGAACAGGAACCATTGACCGGAGATGGAGGCGGAGGCGGAGGTGGATTGTTGTTGATGGGCGTAGATGAGTACTGGTATGCTCCTATGTCCCAGGGGCCGGTGGAGGGACGGGCTTTGCCGGCGATGTCAGTGCAGAGACCGGGCAATGTGGAGCAAAGAGCTGTCATGTTGACGCCGGTGCCGATGGCGGCTGATTCAGAACTTATATGCCAATCCCCCGTGTCAGCTCCAATTGGAATTGTAAAGAATTTCGGATCAGCAACAGCGCAATATGCAGTTCCCAAAGCTCCGTTTGGATCGGCCTGCATGGCCGAGCAATTCGTGTATCTGTCACCTCCCTGTCTGTCATCCCATACCAAGTGATCACCGGTTATGTTGTAAAACAGATTGTTGTCAACCGTGACTGATTCCGTCACTCCCGGATTTATCTGCACGGCGTTGTCCATGCCCGAGAATATGTTGTTCATAATCGTCAAATTGTTTATCTGATCAAATCTATTGCCTTCCACTGGATTGGGGGATGTGCAGGCATCACCGGAGAATGTGTTATTGAACACGCTTAGGTTCGCGTGCCCCAATATGGCTTGTATGAAATTACCTGTCTCTCCTGTAGAGCAACTGGTATCCTCTATGGCAAATATATTATCGTATATTTCAGTATTATTCGTGCTGAAATATGGCGTTATCCTGTTGGGCGGTATCAGATCTCCATTGAGATATATCTCGGCAGTATTCCTCATCCATGAACCACGGAATATATTGCCGTATATTTTAAGGTTCGTCATGGCGTACGTTGTGTTGCCGTCAGCCCCTATCATAATGCCATCACCATGATAGGTGGTGTTATTGATGGAGTAACTCCCCTGCCCTTCAAAGTCGTTGTCATATATGCGTATGTTGTCTACGACATAATTCGTCGGGCTGCCGGGTCCGCCGATGAATATGAACATCCTTCCTGAATTTTCCACCAGGTTGTTGTGCACATATATATTAGAATCGTTCTTAACTATGCAACAGTAACTAAATGATTGAGCCGCATTGGTGTTGAAGATCATATTCTTCACTTCTATATTCGAACCGCCTGATAGGCGCATACCGTATCCATCTCCAGATGAATTCCCAACATTATCCAACTCCCAATCGTCAAATATTAGATTGTCTACGTTGGTAGAGGATATCATGTATGAACCAGATGAATTGCCGTCTAATATCGGTCTTGACCAGCTGCTACCCGTGTACCATGTAGTATCGACCCCATAATAATCCGGCAAATATGAGCTGCCACCGGATTTTATGTTCATAAATATTCCTGACGATGGTCCTACCCACGTGACGCCTCCCTTGAATATGAAATGATCGCCAGCAATATGAGTATATTTGCCAGAGAAGCCGGCCATATATGGAGCATATTTCCATGGGGAGCTTTTGGAGAGACCGCTATTGGAATCAGATCCGTTGGCGTAGTCTATATAATATGTCTGCGGACCAGTCGGCTGTTGTTGTATTGAAGTGAACCCCGCTTGAATAATGTGGTCAGCTGTCACACTAGAGAACGCGTACGAGGTGGAAGTAGACATGGTCCGATTATCGACGGTGAGAGAGGAGATGCTGTAACCGCTATCGGGAGTTATGGTGAAAGATTGATTCGAACCATCGTTGACTGAGATTAGACCTGATGGAAATATGGAACCACCTGTACCTGAAATGGCTGTGATGCTGTGAGTCGAGGTCTGTAGTCTGAATGTGGCTGTCACTGTCATATCTGAATTAACGGTCACGTTACAAGTATTACCGGATGATGAACCGCAGCCGGACCAAGAAACAACGTAACCAGAATCCGGAGAGGCAGTCAGCGTATACGGAGTGCCTCCGTTTATAACTGATATAGAACATGTAAAGCCGCAGCTTATGCCGGAAGGATTAGATGTCACGGTTCCGTTGCCGTTATTTGATACTGTTATAGAGTAAGTCGCCACCGTGCTTCCACTAGAGCCGGACCCGAGCTGATAAATAGAAGAAACTTCAGGGGCCGACAAGGCGCGGTTGTATATGCGGACGTCGTCTATTGAACCCGGAAAATACCTGGATTGCCCGGAATCGACGTTGTAACATGTCGATCCGATACATAGAGCGTCGGTATTCGTTTGTGCTCCTATAGTAGATATATCATGGGATACTTGAACCGACCCGTCTACATATCCGATCTTAAGATTCGATGATCTGTCTATGACCATGGTCAATAGATGCCACCCTTGATCTGCCACGTTGATAGACGAATTATCAGAACGACCGTTGGTGCCGTCGCCAAAATAGAAATCTGCCTTGCCGTTTACTATTTTTATGCTGTAGCCGCTCTCAGTGTTCGCTGAATTGTTGCGCTTCGCTACTATAGCTTTATCGGTCACGGAAGTATACGAAGTCTTGATCCAAGTGGAGACTGTGAAGCTCCCTGAACCAACGTTTAAAGTCGATGCTCCGGTGGAGCCGGTGGTCACATATTGACTTGTCCCATCCAACGACACCGCCCCGCTCCCCACCACTCCAGTCGTAAACGTCGGACTCCCGACAAGTGTCCCGTTATTCCCATTGCCAGAAGCGTCATTGGCATTGCCGTCTAGGGGCCAGTAGCCTACAAGGCCGCCACAGACCGTGGTGCAGGAAGAACCTGAAACTTGCGCCAACTGGGTTCTAGGAGAGACTGAAGAGACAGAAGGACTGGAGCTTGTCTTGGAAGCGACATAAACCAGGGCTCCAACGCTTGCCAGAAGTACGAGCATCAAAAGCGGCAAGTCCGTCAGACCGAAGTGACGATTGTTGTTATTCATGATTGTTGTTTATATGTATTTCCATGGTTTTTTATTTCGATCACTTACCCATATTATACAACTGTTTGATTTCGCTCGCAGACAAAGCACGGTTGTAGATGCGGACGTCGTCGATGGAGCCAGGAAAAGTGCTTGAACATTCTCTCCCTATAGTCAGAGAATAAGCCGAGTCGGCTACGCGTGAACCCGATCCATTCTGTTGGATTGAATAGTTCACTTCTTTACCATTTTCGTATATGTGCACGCCTGAAGCATCGGTAGTGCCATCCCATGTGATAGTCCAGTGTTGCCATTGATTCAATGTGAGTATGTTGCCAGTTGGTACGACTTGAAGCCTCGTCGTGCTGTACTGAATCTGGAATAGGAATGCTTTGTAGTAAGTCTGAACATCGATATTCCATCCGTTTGCTCCACAATTCGACTTGTCCAATATGCCACCATGACTAGGCCACGTGGTAAGATACGACCAAAATGATATCGACATTGTCGGCAAGGTATTCAAGTTAGACGAGATGTTAACTTTCACATAGTCATTATTAGATACTGGATTAAACCCCAACCCCTGCCCCACCTTCCCCGGCACTGGCGCGGTGGATTGGTTCATGTTCGTGAGCGTACCGGTATTGCCATTGCCGCTCTTGTCGAGAGTGGTGGCGGCGGTGGAAGAGGTCCAGACGGTGTCTTTGCCGTCAAATGTCCAGTAGCCGACGAGGCCGCAGGAGAGGCCGCTCGTGCAATTTGTAGTCTGGCCGACAATAGGTGACACATCTATCTTTGCCTTGGTCAGGCCGGCTTTGAATTTGCCCGCACCCATATCGTAGAGCTGCTTCACCTCTGTCGCCGACAATGCGCGGTTGTATATACGGACGTCGTCGATGACGCCTCCGGTATAGGAGCCGTTGGCTTTGCCTATGGTTATGGCGTTCGCCGAGGTATTGGCGGTATCGGTGACGACGATGTGATTCCAGACATTGGCGGTCAGAGTGGAGCCCGCGGAGCCGTTTACGTATATGGTAGGCGAGGTGAACCCCGTAGCCGTGATGGTTCCCGCCGAAGCGGTGACATAAGCGCCGGAGGTCAGATTTATCATTGAAGCTGAACTCGTGGTCGGCTTGACCCAGAATGAGACTGAGCGGGTCGCTATGGTATTGGAGACGCCGACATAGCTCGTACTGCCATCGAACTTCAATGCCTGTCCGATCTTGCCTATGACCACGCTCGTGGCCTGATTCATGCCGTTAAGCGTGCCGGTATTGTTGTTGCCGCTCTTGTCGAGAGTGGTGGCGGTGGTGGAAGAAGTCCAGACGGTATCCTTGCCGTCAAATGTCCAGTAGCCGACAA
>JAGWJT010000041.1 GCA_028865615.1 Patescibacteria group bacterium
ACTACTGAGGATCTTGTTCGTGTTAATAGTAACTGGACTTTTATTGTCCTCGCTATTTAACGTCAGATTCGTTCAATTCGTTGAATTATATAGGCCACTGTTAAGCTTAATATTCCTACTAGTGATAGGATCAGTATTCTTTTACATGAGAAGAAATCGTGCACAGAGCAATTTGGAGAAGGCTTTATCTATATATTTAACAGCTGCTACATTGATAGATATACTTTATTTGGGCTTTCTAATTAAGACGGTGTCTTTGTATTAATTATCGATATTATGCTTAGCTCAGACTTAGAACTTAACCCAAAGCTCTTCGACCCCGACGTAGAGCAACAACCTATCCGCAAAGGCTTTGGCGAGGGCCTGCTTTTGGCCGGACAAGCTGACAAGAGGATAGTAGGCCTATGTGCAGACCTCACCGACTCGACGCACATGAATATGTTCGCGGCCAAATTCCCGGAACGATTCATCGAGATAGGCGTAGCCGAGCAGAACTTGGCGGCAGTGGCCTCTGGCATGGCCCATATGGGCAAGATACCGTTCATCACTTCATATGCCATGTTCTCGCCGGGCAGGAATTGGGAGCAGATCAGGACGACCATAGCCTACAACAACGTGCCGGTGAAGATTGCCGGCTCGCACGCGGGTGTATCCGTCGGCCCTGACGGCGGCACGCATCAGGCCATAGAGGACATAGCCATAACCCGCGTCATACCCAGAATGGTAGTCATATCTCCTTGCGACGCCATAGAAGCCCGCAAAGCCACCATAGCGGCGGCAAAGACGAATGAGCCGACATATATCCGTCTAGCCCGTGAGAAAACGCCGGTCATGACGACGGATGAGACACTGTTTGAGATAGGGAAAGCGACAATAGTATTTGATTCAAGATTCAAGATTCAAGATTCAAGAAGCGCGCAAGACGCAAGACGCAAGACGCAAGGACATATTTTAGATATCGGCATCATCGCCACGGGAGCTTTGCTCCATAAAGCTTTGAAAGTTGCGAAGGAACTGGATGACAAAGGCAAATCCGTGGCTGTCATGAATTTGGCGACTATCAAGCCTCTCGACGAAGATGCCATCATAAGGCTGGCGCATGAAGCGGGTGCCATAGTGACCGTCGAGGAACACCAGATCGCCGGCGGCATGGGTTCGGCTGTGGCAGAATGTCTGGCGGCGCATTATCCCGTGCCTATCGAATTCGTGGGCGTACACGACAAGTTCGGCCAGTCAGGCAAGCCGGAAGAGCTGATAGAGTTGTACGGCATGGGTGAAAAAGATATACGCGAGGCCGCGCACAAGGTCATCTTGAGGAAAAAGTAGGCGTCGGAGCGAGCCGGGCGATATCCACAGGAGCTGTTGCCAAATGCCGCTCGCAGGTATAACATTGTTATTGTCATGAAAAATTCGTTTACTAAGGCAATCAAGCTCATGCCCTCCATCGTCTATGACGGTGGGGTTTGGAGCCAGCCTTTGTAACGAATTCTCCCAAAATTAGTTACAAGAACGGGCTCCAAACCGCAAGGAATGGAGCCCTTCGCTCATCTGCGCCTCGCTGGTGCGAGACATAGAACGGGAGCGAACAGCACAAAACCAAACAACCAAATAAAAAGTTATGCCTGTTAAATTGCGTCACCTTCAAGGTCCGGGGCCTGTGCCTCAGACGGAACAATCGCAAACCACCGCTTTGAGCGATCAGACGTTGGTTACAGCCGAAGCACCAAACGGGATCGGCATCCCATTGTCGGATTGGGAGATCGAAAAATTTCCGGCTGCCATCAAGGGCGGCGGCGATTGACACTTTGCGGACAGGTGCGACAGCGATTGAAAATGCGACCAGATCGCAAATCGCGTCGTGCCGTCCGCTACGCTTTGGATTCATAACTTTTGGATCCGCGCGGCGATTAATCCGACACTGTGATGTCGGGATCGCCGCTTTTTTATGCAAGAAGAACCCGCCCATGTTCGAGTCTGGTGGTTGGGCGGGTTCAGCATTCTGACTGATGGTAATCGGAAGGAAACAGGGGAACTAGTCTTTGGGGCTGTCTTAGTATAAGCTGTTCTCACCACATGTCGCAAGTATCGCCATTCAAGATATCCACAGCCATGAAGCCTGCGGGCGACCAGCCCAAAGCTATTTCGGCGTTGGAAAAGGGCCTCTCGAAGGGCATGGACAAGCAGACTCTCCTGGGCGTGACGGGTTCCGGCAAGACATTCACTATGGCAAATGTCATAGCTCATTATGGCAAACCCACATTGGTCATCGCTCACAACAAGACCTTGGCCGCTCAATTGGCCCAAGAATACCGCGAATTCTTCCCTGATAATGCCGTGCATTACTTCGTGTCATATTACGACTACTACCAGCCGGAAGCTTACATTCCTTCGAGCGACACTTACATCGAAAAGGAGGCAATGATTAACGAAGAAATAGAACGATTACGCCACGCCTCTACGCAGGCATTGCTCACCAGGAAGGATGTGATAATCGTTGCGTCTGTGTCCTGTATTTACGGTTTGGGTTCGCCGGAAGAATATGAGAAAGTGAATTTGAAATTAAAAGTCGGCATGGAATTGTCGCGCGCCGAGCTCATCCGTAAATTGATAGACATACATTTCAATCGTACGAATGCTGATTTGAAGTCGGGCGAATTCAGGGCACTGGGAAATACCATTGAGATAATGCCCGTGAATGACAGGACTGTTTACAGACTGGAATATGACGGCGGCACTATCAGTCATATCGTAGAATTGGACCCGGTATCTAGAGCGCTTCGTGGTAATCATGACGTCGTCTACATATTCCCGGCAAAGCATTTCATATCTAGCGATGAGCAGAGCGCAAGGGCATTGAAGACCATAAAGGCGGAGCTGGAAGGGCGGCTCAAGATGCTTGAGAAAGAAGGCAAGATGCTAGAGGCCGAACGCCTCAAAAGGCGGGTGAAATATGACTTAGCAATGATCAGAGAAATCGGGTATACGAACGGCATAGAGAACTATTCCCGCCACTTCAGCGGCAAAGAGCCTGGGGAGCCGCCTGATACGCTATTGTCATATTTTCCTCACGGCAAGAATGGGGAAGCGGACTTTCTGACTGTCATAGACGAGTCTCACGTCACCATACCGCAATTGAACGGCATGTTCGCGGGCGATGCCAGCCGCAAGGAGACGCTCGTGGAGCACGGATTCCGCCTGCCGTCGGCAAAAGACAATCGGCCCCTCAAGTTCAATGAATTCCTGGAAAGGGTCGGCCCCATGATATTCACTTCTGCAACGCCGTCTGATTACGAGCGCAAAGAGTCACAGCAAATAGTCGAGCAGGTGATCAGACCGACGGGTTTGGTGGATCCGGAGGTGGAGATAAGGCCTATAAAAGAGTCCCCGCACCATCCTCCTCGACGACCGGCGTCGCGGCCTGCTGGCCGCGCGCCTAAGTCTCGCTCGCCTTCGCTCGCTCCGAATTTCGTCTCGGAGGAGGTTGCGGGGACTCCTTATAAAGGCCAAATATTCGACTTCATAGACGAAGCCGAGAAGACGATAAAGAAAGGCGATCGTGTCCTGGCTACGACGCTGACCAAGAAGATGGCCGAGGACTTGGCTGAATTCTTGAAAGAAAAGAAGATAAAAGCCGCCTACCTCCACAGCGATGTCAAGACCATAGAGCGCATCAATATCCTCACTGACTTCAGGAAAGGCAAATACGACATCCTGGTGGGCGTGAACCTCCTGCGCGAGGGCCTGGACCTGCCGGAAGTGTCGCTCATAGGCATATTGGACGCGGACAAGGAGGGCTTCCTGCGCTCGGAGACTTCGCTCATCCAGACCATCGGCCGCGCCGCCCGCAATGCCGCCGGCCGGGTCATCCTCTACGCCGACAACATGACGGGCTCCATGGAGGCCGCCATAGGCGAGACCAACCGCCGTCGCGCCATCCAGGTGGCCTACAACAAGGAGCACGGCATCACTCCGAAGACCATCATCAAGAAGATCCACGATATCACCGACCAGCTCCGCACCGAGCATGACCGCGCCGTGGGCGAAATGGTCCGCATAGACGAGGAACTCATGAAGACCGACCCGCGTAAGCTCATCCGCATGAAGGAGGAGCAAATGGCCGAAGCCGTCAAAGCCCTCGACTTCGAAACCGCCGCCCTCGTGCGCGATGAATTGTTCAAGCTAGAGGAGAAGGTAGGCATCAAACGCAAGAGAAAACTATAAATAGATCACAAAAATCCCATGACTGATTCAGATAAACAACAAGTCAAAGAGCGCTTGGTCAAGCTTTTCACATTTGACCATAACAGCCTTTCTGAACCAATCCCATGGATAGATTCAGTGGGATTTAGTCGCATTAAGAAATATGAAGA
>JAGWJT010000001.1 GCA_028865615.1 Patescibacteria group bacterium
GTGGCTATCTGTGCTTTGTGGTACCACGTTTCGTTCATGCTGTATGCACATCATTCGCCGGGCTAACAATGCTACAATAGAACGGATATGACATCGCGTACGCACATAGATCGGTTGTTCTTCTGGTCCGTGATGATGCTCGCGGTGGCAGGCTACGTCATATTCTTGTCCGCCTCGCTCGGCCTCCTAGCCGCCGGAAACGCCAGTTTCGGTACCGTAGCGCTAAAACAGACGGCGAGTTTGATCCTGGGCATGGGCGTCTTCTATGCCTTTTCTCGACTGCCATACGCTCTGCTGCGCAAATACGCCCTATTCATAATGCTCGGCGCGATAGGCATCAATCTGCTCCTATTCGTGCCGCATCTGTCCCTGTACCACGGCGGCGCCGCCAGGTGGATCAATATCGGCTCTCTGTCATTCCAGCCGTCGGAATTCTTGAAGATCGCCTTCATCATATATCTCGCGGCTTGGATCCAGTTCGCCAAAGACAAGATCAAGTCCATGAAGTTCGGTCTGCTGCCATATATCGTCATCATGGCCGTCCTCGGCGGCTTGTTGCTGGCGCAATCCGACACCGACACCCTGGTCATCATCGGCGGCACCGGCATCATCATGATGCTCATAGCCGGCATGCCTATACGCCATGTCGCTTTGGCCGCTCTGGTCATGGCTATAGCGGTGACAGGAGTCATCGCCTTCAGACCTTACGCTTTGCAACGCATCAAGGTGTTCCTGGATCCGAGCACTGCCACCCAAGGCGCAAGCTATCAGATCAACCAGTCTCTCATAGCCATAGGCAACGGCGGGTTCGTCGGCCGCGGCTTCGGCCAGAGCATCCAGAAGTTCGGCTACCTGCCACAGCCGACTGATGACTCTATATTCGCGGTGGCATCCGAAGAATTCGGCCTGATCGGATCGTCTTTGCTCATAGCATTGTACGTGCTGTTCGCCGGAAGCGCTTTCCGGGTGGCTACCCGGTCGCGCGATGTTTTTGGTGGAATGGTGGCTACAGGCATAGGGGCTTTGATAATCACCGAATCATTCATGAATATGGCCGCAATGATGGGCCTCTTGCCGCTTTCCGGAGTACCTCTCTTGTTCGTATCCCACGGCGGCACGGCGTTGATAATAACCCTCATGGCTGCAGGAATCGTTGCTAATATCTCGAAGTACCGAAAGTAGATATGATGCGAATGTTACGAATAGATACAAAACGAATCTACGAATTTATCCGAATCTACGAATAAGCGCACGACGAAGATTACAATATTCGGGCCTGACCCAACACTCTTTTGGGTGATAGATACTTCTGTCTGAAATTTACAATAAGGCCGAGGCGGAGTTTTGAGGCGGCCAAGTAGCGCTTCATTTGATAGTAATCGGCTTTTTCGATCATTCTTTTGGCCTTGATGTCCAGAATAAGCTTCCCGTCGATGATAAAATCCGGGATATTCCTGCCCGGTTTCTCGCCGTCGAATGAAACAGGCAAGGACTTTTCCCGTTCAAATGATACACCGGATGAACTGAAAAGCCGTTCCAAACGATCGCCGTACGATCGCTCGTTGCGGAAACGGCCGAGCTCGTTGTGAGCTTTGAAACAAAAACCGCAGACCTTGTACGAGAGGTCTTTGTGCAATATCTTTTCTGGCACGGGTATATTATAATACAATTAATGCGAATCCACGAATAAGCGCACGAATGCTACAAATGAAATCGCACATATTCGTAGATTCGTACTGTGTTCATTCGTAGCATTCGCATTATATTATATTCATGAAAATACTTTTCACAGGTGGCGGTACGGGCGGGCATTTCTATCCTATAATAGCCGTGGCCGAAGCCATGCGCGACCAAGTCAAAGCCAGGAAGATACTGTCTCCTGACATGTATTTCATGGCACCATCCCCGTACAACGCCAGCCTGCTTTTCGACAACGAGATGACGTTCGTGCGCGTACCGGCCGGCAAGGTGCGCAGATACTTCTCATTCATGAACTTCATCGACCCTATAAAGACCATATATGGATGCTTGGTCGCCATCATGAAGATGTATTCGATCTACCCGGACGTCGTCTTCGCCAAAGGCGGATACACCAGCTTCCCGGCCCTTATAGCGGCCAGAATATGGCGCATACCGGTCATCATCCACGAGTCGGACTCTCATCCTGGCAGAGTGAACGCCTGGGCAGGGAAGTTCGCCAGGAAGATAGCTCTGTCATACCCGTCGGCGGCAAAATATTTCGGCCCGAAAGCCCAAAACAAGATCGCCTTTACCGGCAATCCTATACGCCCCGAGGTCATGGAACCGCTCACGAACGGCGCCCATGAGTTGCTCGGCCTCGAGCAGGAAACTCCGACCATACTCGTCTTGGGCGGATCGCAAGGAGCCGCCAAGATAAATGACGCCATCATCGAGGGACTGCCGGAGCTGCTCAATAGATACCAGATCATCCATCAGACCGGCAAAACCAACTTGGAAGAGATAAAACAGACATCGTCAGTCATACTCAAAGACCATCCTTACGGCTACCGCTACCATCCTTTCGATTATCTGAACGTCCTGTCATTGCGCATGTCCGCCGGAGTAGCCGACATAGTGGTTTCCAGAGCCGGGTCGACCATATTTGAGATCGCGGCTTGGGGAGTGCCGTCGATCATCATCCCATTGCCCCAATCCATAAGCCATGACCAGACCGCCAACGCCTTTGCCTATGCGGAAACCGGAGCGGCTTCCATAATAGAGGAGAACAACCTCCACGCCCATATACTCATAGAGGAGATCGATCGGATATACGGTTCTGCGGCCATAAAACAGGCCATGAAAGAGAAAGCCAAGGCTTTTGCCAGACTAGACGCCGCCTCCGAGATAGCTTCCGCCATACTGGATATGGCACTTGAACATGAGAAGTGAATTCTGTTATAATTAACGTCTAAAATCGTCGTATTTATCAAGCGTAATCTTATCAACAAACAAACACATGCAACCAAACAACGGGATCAAGACTTGGCAGTGGGTCGTCACGGTCATAGTCATCATAGTGCTCATTATCATAGGCATCATGGTCTTCGGCAACAAGGGCGCTCAAGCTCCTACGGAAACCACTTCGTCGACCGCTCAGAACACCGGCCAGACCGGTTCCAGCGTCAACAACATAGTCATGGCCGATCAGTATCCGGGCAACGTGGCCTATCTCTCTTCCGTACAATTGGCCAATCCGGGATGGGTAGTCATACAGAAGGACAACGGCGGCACTCCCGGCGCCATCATCGGAACCGCTTATGCCAATGCCGGCATCGGTCCGGTCAAAGTCACTCTGACAGAGCCCATGGTCGACGGCGGCACTTATTACGCTTCTCTCTACACCGCAACCAACTCTACGAGCTTCAACGCCAGCGTAGAGAAAGTCCTGACGGACCAGAATGGCAATCCGATCACTCACGTATTCAAGGCTTCCACTACTGCCAGTGTGAACTTGAAGGGTTAGTCATGGACAAGAAACTTGTCGGATAACCTTTCCGAGTGACTGCGCAACGTGATACATCGAACGCTAGATAACCACAAAAGCACTTTGCGCAGGAACGAGGGAAGGTTACCGCAAGTTTCTTGAATGAAGTAGCCATCAAAAGCCGGCCTGCAAAGGCCGGCTTTTCGTAGTATAATCTGACAATGCCAACAAATGTCGTCACACGTTTCGCCCCTTCGCCGACCGGTTATTTCCATGCGGGCTCATATAGGACGGCTCTGTTCTCTTGTATATACGCCCGCCAGAATGGGGGCAAATTCATATTGCGCATAGAAGACACGGACAAGGAGCGCTCCAAGAAAGAATACGAGGATAACATCGTAGACAGCCTGCAATGGATAGGCCTCAAATACGATGAATTCTACAGACAATCCGATAGGACGGAGCTGTACAGAGAAAGCATCAGGCGTCTCATGGATTCGGGCCATGCATACCTTTCCAAGGAGACACCGACGGATGCAGGAGATAGGCCTGCCGGCAGGCAAAACAGGGAAGAGGTCATCCGCTTCCGCAACCCGAACAAGAAAGTCGTATTCGACGACATGATCCGTGGCAGGATCGAATTCGACACTACGGAGCTCGGCGATTTCGTCATAGCCAAAAGCATGGACGAACCCGTGTTCCACCTCGTGGTCGTAGTGGACGACGCGGATATGGGGATAACCCACATCATCCGCGGCGAGGACCACATCTCGAATACGCCCCGTCAGATCCTTATATTCGAAGCTTTGGGCGTAATGCCGCCGAAATATGCCCATATACCGCTGTTGCTTTCCGGAGACCGTTCCAAGCTCTCCAAGAGGCATGGTGCGGTGCCTATAACCGAATACCGGAGCAGAGGCTATTTGCCGGAAGCGGTGGTCAATTATTTAGCCTTGCTCGGCTGGCACCCATCCGATGACAAGGAGATCATGTCTTTCGACGAGATAGTGGGAGCATTCAGTCTGGATCGTGTCCAGAAGTCCGGAGCTATATTCGACGAGGAGAAGCTCAAATGGTTCAACAAACAGTACTTGAACCGGATGTCAGACGAGCGCTTCACCGAGGCGGCTATGCCATTTGTGCCGGATTGGCTGACTACCGGAAGCATGTTGTTCGCCCGTTTGAGTCCCATCATCAAGGAAAAGATAAGCTGCCTGTCGGATATCGCCGGCTTGTTCGCCGGCGGCGGCGAACTGGCCTTTGTGCACGCGATCGGCCCATACGATCCGTCGATGCTCCTATGGAAGAAAGAGCCCGACAGATCGGCTTCATTGAGACACCTAAATGCGGTCCGAGACCTGATATCGGGCCTATCCGAAGAAGGATTGACCGCCGACGGTTTGAAGTCCGCCATATGGCCTTATGCCGAAGCCAACGGCCGAGGCAACGTCCTCTGGCCATTGCGCGTAGCCTTGACCGGCCAAGAAAGATCGCCTGATCCGTTCGTGTGCGCATATATCATAGGCAAGGAAGAATCGCTCAAAAGGATCGATGATGCGATCAGTGTATTGGGCTAGCGCTTGTGGATATGTCCACGGGAATTGTGTCGAGCTATAAGGTATAATTCATCTATGAAAATTTCGCGGCCGGCAGGGGAGAGGGGCCTGATAAAGATGATAGTCATCATCGTCGTTGCCCTGCTTGTGCTCAGCTATTTCGGCATCAACCTGCGCAACCTAGTCAGCTCTCCGACCAACCAGGACAATGTGACCTATATCGCTTCTACAACCGTGAGCATCTGGGACAGCTATCTCAAGGTGCCGGCGGGCTTCGCCTGGGACATATTTGTGAACTATATATGGGACCCGGCATTCCAAGGGCTTGTAGACCTGAAGAACGGCAGGCCCACGCCAAGCGTCTCCAGCTCTTCGCCGGCTTTGCCCACGCCTCCGGCAGTGCAGTAGCCCTCTTGGCAATCGCCACCCGATTTCTGTCCCAGCAGTACTGTAAACTGTAATGCGAATCAATCTAACTTGTGCCGCTCAATTTCGCACAAGTTTTGAATGATCGGCCTAAAAGCCTTGATATGCCTAGTATACACCATTTTCTTGTAGCGCAATATGTTCATACAATAAAAATGGGGATAACGATTTATGCAATATATCGATTTGACTGTCCATAGCGGCATATGGTAGGGTGTGGGCCGCTAAATAGCGCGACTTTACGCTTGTGCGTAAGGTTCTTGAAAACTGAAAAAACAACAAAAACAGTATTGAAAGACCTATGAAAAGTATATTCTCGAAACTCACGGGAGGGCTAGTGGCCCTCGTTATCGTTATAGCAGCTTGGTCAAGTTATGGCCAGACAGCGACAACGACAAAAACAACGACTCAACAAACGGCCAAGCAAGTCTTGGACGGCATCTACTACGATGCAGCACACAACGGCATTCCATTGTCTATGTATCCTCCATCGTATCTGGATTACCTCAAATCGCTTGGGAATAGTCCTTATCCGCCACCGGCCAAAAACACAACGACTACCCAAAACGGCAGTCTCCAACCCCTCGGCAGTCCCTTAGGAGGTCAGCAGTCAGGGCCACCTATGTATCAGTTGATTGATATTGGGACATCACTTAGTAATCAGGGCTACATAAACAGTATCGCCTATGACATCAACAACGTTGGACAGGTCGTAGGAGATTCGTCTGAAAATTCTGGATATCCATCTTATGGAGCTTTCGTATACCAAAATGATTCAGTGCAGATTCTGAATGATCTCGATGGCAATAGTGATGATGACAGTGTTTTTGGTATCAACGATAGCGGCCAAATTGTCGGAGATGCGATTGGCACAGACAGGAAACAGCACGCGATCATATATTCAAACGGTCAGATGCAAGTCATAGATGACACCGAGTCCGGTATCGCCTATGGCAGTGCCACTGCGATAAATAACAAAGGCAGGGTTGTCGGTAATCTCACCATGAGTGGGACATTCGAATCTCACATGTTTGTCTATGACAATGGTTCGATGCAGGATCTGGGAAACCTCGGTATGGTCGGTGTCTATGCCGACGATATCAACGATAATTCCATTATCGTCGGTTATGCCTCCGGTGATAACTATACATCGTATGCCTTCTCATACTCAGGCGGGGTAGTCAATGACATTAATACGTTGGGAGGTAGCTCCAGCTTCGCTCTGGGGATAAACAATAATAACCAGATAGTGGGCAGAGCGTATACATTAAACGACATGGCGGTTCACGGTTTTGTTTATACAGACGGAAGCGTGCTTGACCTAGGAGATCCGATTGCAGATCCTGATTATAATGACTATAGCGAAGCATGGGGTATAAATGACAACGGTGATGTAGTTGGTTATGCCACGACAGATAAGGACGCCCACGACAATCACGCTTTCATCTATACGGGCGGGACTATGTATGATCTCAATAAGTTGATGCTGAACCCGGAATCCGGCTGGATGCTTGCACAGGCGAATGCGATTAACAATGCCGGGCAAATAGTAGGTTATGAGACAAATCCGCAGGGACAGTATCATGCATTCTTGTTGAACCCGTTGCCAGACGGATCAGCCACGGCATTGGAAACCGATCAGACAACCACTCCTTCATACGGCAACACGCCCGTGAAGAATCCTTCGGATAGCGGTCTCGTAGTCATCACTCACGGCTGGACGCATACGGAATCCCAGAGCATGCCGACTGATGTCCCGTGGGTAGACACCATATCAAACATGGTAGTCCAGCGACTGGTATCAGACGGAGTCTCCGGTTGGCAGGTGTTCGGATACAAGTGGCCGGCGGCTTCGTATACGGTTCTACCGGATCAGTCCCTGAACAATGCAAAACAGCAAGGCGAGCTCCTTGGTTTGAGCATAGTGGCCGGTGGTTGGACGAAGGTTCACCTCATCGCCCACAGCGCCGGAGCGGGACTCATAGAGCGGTGCTCTGAAATCATCCGGCAATACGCACCGAATACCGTCATCCAGTGCACGTTCCTCGACCCATACATGGGTTCAGACGGCAGCGGCTATGCCACATACGGCCAAGCCGCCGATTGGTCTGACTGCTACTACAACAGGGATGCTGAAACCGGGAGCAAGACGGAAGGCTCTCTAGCAAACGCTTACAACGCCGACATCACACAGTTGGACGATCTGGACAGGGTCAGCGTCCACTACTATATCCCTGGCATCATAAATTCGTCATGCTACAAGACCGTAGCCACCCACTTCTGGCCGGTGATGTTCTACTCGAACACCATAGCTGGGACGGTGACATCGGACTATCAAGCATTCGGATACACCTTGAGCCAGGAAGAGGGTACGTTCAATAATGCCAAGACGACCTACCAGAAAGGCAACGATCCGGCCCAAGTATTGGGCACTCCAGATCCATCATGCAGCCAAAGCTTCATGTTCGCCGGTCTGGATACAGTGTCGGGCATCCAAAATCTGTTGCCGACGGTATACTACAGCACGACAGGGACTATCGATGCTTTGGGAAACTGGGCATACCAGTTGTTTGATCCTCCGGGCGCTCCGGTATGGCTCGGCATAGTCGTGATACCCACGAACTCTGTGAATGTAGTGTCGTTCGATGCCAAATTCACCAGTGCTTCCGGTTCTCACGGTCTCTTGTCTGTCTATTGGGACACGGATGTCATCGGATTGGTAGACGAACCAGCTGTTGAGCCAGGAATAAACCATTACAGCATGGCTATCACGGCTGCTCCCTCGACGACCAGCCACGTCATCGGTTTCCATCTCGATCCGTTCACGAGCGCGCAATCCAGTATCATTGTGACCAATATCGCCTTGGAAGCCAACGGAGTAACCCAGAAACCTGTCCTGTCCGTCACGACGAACACGCTCAACGGCTCTCTTGTCTATCAACTGACGGGACAGCCAGCAGAATACACCATACAGGCTTCGACCAACCTGGCTTCGACCGATTGGCAAAACATCGCTATAGCGTCCGCCACGAACGGAGTCGTGAACTTCGTTGACACAGGTTCGACGAATTGTCCGTTCCGTTTCTATCGGGCGGTGTCGCAATGACGACTGTTTAACGGCTCTTTGATATCACAAGCTTGCTCTCTAGGGCAAGCTCTTTTTGTCTGATCGTATTACCAATCTTACGATTCGGATTATCCATCTTACGATCACAAATGCCATAAACACAATAAGACCTAGTGCCAATAAACCAGACAGAGTAGAGCCCACACTATTACTGGAAAAACCAAAACCTAGACCGACCATTAGATCTACAATAAATAGATATAGTATACCTATTATCATTAACAGATTTCCTATCCAAAAGGATTCTTTCTTACGATCACTTATAAAAGCAGAAATAATCCCAATGACAATAAGTACTACTTTTATTGGTAATGAATACCCAGCTGATATATAAAACGGCAAGATCACCGGGAATATCCAGTAGGAAAATATAATCATCAGAACATAAAAACACATAGCAATCAAAGCATACGGTTTTTTCATAGCATTTTTAAGGTTACAATCTAATATCATTTGTATCTTCATATAACTCACAGTGTTAAGTATACATTATTAACAGAATATTTCGTACAATACATGTGCATATCGTTGGTTCTTTGCAAGTTTACACAGAGCCCATCGAAAGATGAGCTCTTTTTAATACCATTCTATGCAAATCCCAAATCATGCATTAATATCCAAAACGGGTAACTACTCAATTTGCAAAAATATACCACATATAAGTAAGACAATGACTAATACCAGTAAAATGATTGTCGAGGAGAAGAACAATTCTGATATATGGACAATTGGCGAATTTATCGAAGTATAAGCAAACAAGATCGCAAGAAGATAGAAAACAGATGAAAATATGGTGTTCTTATATTTTTTCATGGTTATTTATTAAGTAACTAATACTAATTCGATCGATAATGGATATCTGTGTAAAGTTGTTATGAGCTTTTTTATATGAATTTAATAGTCTGGACAATTTGATCCATCTGGCTGACTATAGAGCGATCATAATCTGATGCTGTAACATTATTCGATAGTTGATAATCAATTGTATATGCCATTCCATTATTTATTAGCCAGTTACTTACAGGAGTAAACCTTGACGTATCATTAAACCCGGAATGATCAGATGACGAAAGTACTGGCCTTAAGAAGGTGAAATTGAAGTATGGAGCATCTGAACCCTCCCCGTTGACCAACGGATTGATATCGCGCCATGCTTTATGATTATCAATGTTCAAGCTTACAACCACATAAGGGGATAGCCTGGTGTTTAAATCATATGTTTGCTGTCCCGCAGCAGCCCCGCAATGCTGAAGACTACAGATCTGGACCGTTATGACATAACCATTCTTACTCAATACCAGATTGTTGACGTTAGTCGAAGTTAATTCTTTTATTGACCAACCGGCAGGGTATTTGAGACTTATACCATATTGACTGTCACTGAAAGTCTGCCAACCGGTAATATTGGATGCCTGTGTTGTGCTCGGTGTTGGGTTAGATGACACTCCTGTAGTCTGGTTATTAAATTTATTTAGAGTAAACAAGAAATACGCAGTGCTTAGCGCTAAAATAAGTAATATGGTTGACAACAAGAGACGCTTATATTTTTTCATGGTTTAATTAACTAATACTACGATGAATAGTGTAGCATCTGACTGGCAAGACAAAAAGAGATCCTCTCCTGGAGAATATTTGAATCGTAATCAATGTATATTGTGCGACATTGCATATCAGGCATTTATTCTTGAATATATCTTACAAGATATATTGGATTAAACAGACAGCACTTACCCTCTCCCCCGCCTCAGACACCAAAAGGCCGCCCTGAAAAATGGGCGGCCTTTTGTAATATGACTATCACTTCCTTGCCAAGCTATCACCCGAAGACCAGCACTTTTCCGATGAAGACCAAGGATCGGTGCCATACTTCTGGTAGAGATACTTGCCGAAAGCCACGTTGCCCTGGAGCGTATACAGGTCGTCCCCGAGCCTCTTTGCCTCATCGGCATGATAATACTCGTTGATCTGCATAACTCCCACGTCCCCGTGATTGACCTTGCCCCTGACGACTGCACCGTCCTTGTCGAACTGACGGAAGGTCGACTCGCAGAAAGCTACGTCGATCAATATAGGCTCATCGGCATAAGCGCCGCGTACATAGGCTTCCACCTCGTTGGCGCTTTCGGTATCGCTCACAGCTTGGCCGGATGTCGTCGCCTGGCCGTTGTTTGTGGCCGGCGCGACGGCGTTCATGGCGGCGGCATTGGCTTGTCCCGCTCCGTAGAGCGAAGACAAGAGGAATACCGCGCCGGTAGCTGCTTCTATCATGTTTTTTGAAATAACGGATAAACTTCATTTCGACTTCGACTCGAATGTCGTATCCGCAAGCGGCCACGCATCCTCGTTCGTCGAAATAAAAAAACGACCGTGCAATCATGAGATTACCTGTCGCCTTTTGTAAAACAAGTATAGCAAATCTATGTTTATAAGTCAATACCCTTCATGGTATAAAATGGCTCAACAAGGCCATATTTTGTGCATAAAAAACCCTTATTTTGAGCCATTTTTGGGAGGTTGCACAAAAATACGCCTTATGTTAAGGTTATTTGGCATTCGATTTTGCATTTTAATTTTTTAGTTTTAACCTAATCACATGGCCCATCGCAAAGCAGAAGGTTCGACAAAAAACGGCCGAGATTCCAATCCAAAATACCTGGGCGTGAAGATAAATCACGGTCAGAAGGTCATGATAGGCCAGATCATACTCCGCCAGCGCGGCACGGATACCATGCCGGGATCAAATGTCGGCATAGGCAAGGATCATACTATTTTCGCCCTGAAAGAAGGCACGGTCTCTTTTGGCACCAAGCGCAAGACAAGCTTCAACAACGATATCGTCAGGAAGAAGATCGTGAACGTCGTTTAGGCGGCTTCTATGGCCAGCTTGAACTTGACGGTTTTGTCCCCCACGTTCACCTCTATCATATGTTCACCGGTCTCTTTGATCGGATGATCTAGTTTGATTGCCGATGTCTCTATCTGTAGACGCGTCTGTTTCAATAATTCGGCGGCCAATTCTTCCTTGTGCAAGCCGGAAAATAGATGACCTTTGTCGTTGGCTTTGGCGGACATAGTGATGGTTTTTCCTTGTAGCTCGTTCAGGCTTTTCAAAGCCAGGTCATCCTGGACTTTGCGCTCGGCCGCGGCCTTGGCTTTGGCGGCCTCGAGCTTTTTCAGGGCCTGCGGCGTAGCCGCTACGGCATCGCCGCGCGGGATGAGCAGATTCAGGGCATGACCGCTTGAGACGTCCTTGACGTCGAACTTGCGTCCCAACTTCGCCATGTCTTTCAACAGTATGATTTTCATGTTATTTGTATTATTCGTAGATTCGTATTGCCTCTATTTGTAGCATTCGCATCATATTCACTTCATCCCATCCAGCAACTGCACGGCCTTGTCCATCTGAGGGTCCTTGCCGGCCGTCTGATCAGCCGTGGTCATGGTGACGGGATAATCCGGATCAAGGCCGTCGTGCTGGAGATTGTGGCCGTCCGGAGTGAGCCAGCGGGCTACGGTGACCTTGAGCGAGGTGTCGTCTGTGATGGGTACGAGTTCCTGGACCACGCCCTTGCCGAACGTCTTGTCGCCGACTAGCTTGGCCACGCCGTGCTCTTCCAGGGCTCCGGACAGGATCTCTGCGGCCGAGGCAGTGCCTCCGTTGACCAATATCACCATGTCCAGATTGTTATTGAATATGTCGTATCCCCTGCTGCGATATATCTGCGGCGAGCCATTCTTGCCGAAATCCTCGGTAACTACCACCGAGCCGGCCGGCAAGAACCAGGAAGCCATGTCCACCGCCGCTTCCAGATAGCCTCCGGGGTTGCCGCGCAAGTCCAATACGAGCTTGTGATCGCCGGATTGGACGAATTGGCGCAAAGCGTTCCTAAAAAGGTCCGGGGACTGGGCCGTGAAGCTATATAGAGTGATGACAAATATGCCGCCGGGCTTGGATGATGTGTCTATGGTCGGTATGTTGATGATATCCCTCACGATGGTGCGGTCTACAGGCTTGGAAGCTCCCGGTTGCAGGAATGTGATCTTGACCGGGGTGCCCTTTGGGCCTCGAATGAGCTGGACGGCTTCGTCTACGCTCATGTTCTCCGTAGAAGTGCCGTTTATGGACAATATGGCGTCGCCGGTCTTGACGCCGGCTCTGGCGGCCGGAGAGTCTTTGATGGGAGCGATGACGACCAGCTGATTGCTTTTGATGCCTATCTCCATGCCTACTCCCTCGAAATCGCCTTGGATGTCTTCCTCGAACATCTTTGACTGGGCCGGCGGGAAGAACACGGTATAAGGATCGTTGTAGGCGGAAGCAAGGCCTTCTATGGAACCCCATATCCTATCCTGGACGCTCGTGGAAGCCGCATCTACGTCCTTCTGGTCCAGAATATTCCAAGCTTTCCAGAAAGGAGAGAATTGGTCGGTCGATACGGCGGATGCATCGGTCGGCTGTTGGCCGGACGGGCCGGAATGGATGCCGCCTGCATAGAAGCCGACGATGAAAGCTATGACTACGGCCGGCAAGCCGATGAGCAGGTAAACTAGCTTTTTGTCCGAAGGATTCATGTTGTCGGGATATTATTGCATATTCCGCGGTAGTTTTCAAAAGCCACGCTTTGTCATATAATTGGCTGCATGATAACGACACGTTCGGCAAAGGGCATATCCTGGATAGATCTGGAATCTCCGGTTGACGAAGAGATTGCCGGCCTTGTGCAGAGATATGGCATACATCCCCTAGTCGGAGAGGAGCTCAAGAGCTCTGCATCATCCGCAAAAGCGGAGCTCTACAAAGATTATCTCCTGGTGGTGATGACTATGCCTGTGCGCACCAAGATCGACGGCACTCACGCTATCGAAGACCGCGAGATAGACTTTGTCATCGGCAAAGACTTCCTGATCACGTCGCATTTTGAGACGATAGATACGTTGGACAACTTTGCCAAGATATTCGAGGCCAACGCCATTTTGGACAAAGAAGCCAAGTTCGACCATGCCGGACATTTGTTCTATTACATAGTCATGAAGCTTTACGGTGCCATGGTCGACGATCTCGAGAATATTCGCGACGACCTGTCGGTGGCCGAGACCAGGATATTCCGCGGAGATGAGAGGCGCATGGTAGAAGTGCTGTCGAAGCTATCGCGAGAGCTCATAGACTTCAGGCAGACGGCCAGGGTGCACAAAGACATATGGTCGGACATGCTCGAAGCAGAAGACAAATACCTTTTTGGCTCCGACTTCAAGCCATATGTCAAAGCCATAAGCGACGAATTCGAGCGCATACACGACATCATAGCCAATTGCCGGGAGCTCGTAGCCGACTTGCGCGAGACCAACGACTCCCTGCTCAATACGCATCAGAACGACATCATCAGGACCTTGACCGTCATCAACTTCATATTCATCCCTGCCACTTTCATCGCCGCCCTGTTCACCATCCCGGCGTCGTACGTGCCGCTCATAGGCAGCGACATCGGCTGGACCATCATCCTCGCCGGCATGGTAGCCATAACCATAGGCATATGGTGGCTCATCAAGCGCAAGAATTGGATATGAAAGGCCATACGACCGAGATCAAGCTCTTCAATACCCTTTCCGGCAAGAAAGAGGCTTTCAAGCCGCTCAGAGCCGGCCATGTCGGCATGTACCACTGCGGCCCGACGGTGTATGATGATGCTCACATAGGCAATCTTCGATCATACGTATTTGCGGATATCTTGCGACGCACGTTTGAATACAACGGCTATTCAATCGACCAGATAGTTAACATCACTGATGTCGGCCATCTAACGAGCGATGCAGACGAGGGAGAAGACAAAATGACGAAGGCCCTGAAACGCCTTGGCAAGCCGCTGACTTTGGATGCCATGAGAGAAACGGCGTCCGTTTATGAAGATCATTTCAAAGAAGATCTTGTCCTATTGGATATAGAGACTCCGTCAGCATTCCCGAGAGCCAGTGACCATATCAAAGACGACATTGAGCTGATCCATACTCTTGAGAAAAACGGGTACGCTTACAAGATCTCCAGAGGAGTATGCTTCGACACTTCAAAGTTCGGAACATATGGCAAGCTAGGTAATATAAAGCTTGATTCGTTGAAAGATGGCGCGCGCGTATCTACCGATCCGGAAAAGAGAAACCAAACAGACTTCTGGCTTTGGAAATTCGATGACAATCTCGGCTGGGACAGCCCTTGGGGTCGAGGATTTCCTGGCTGGCACATAGAATGTTCGGCTATGTCCCGCAAATATCTCGGCCAACCGTTTGATATACACACGGGGGGCATCGATCATATCCCGGTGCACCACAATAACGAGATTGCTCAATCTGAAGCAGCATACGGCGTTCCATTGGCAAGATACTGGATACACAACGCTTTCTTGACTATGAATCGGAGCAAGATGGCCAAATCTGCTGGCGGATTTGTAACACTCAAGACATTGGTGACCAATGATTTATCACCTTTGGCTTACCGTTATTGGTTGTTAACCGGCCATTACCGCTCGCCAATGGATTTCTCGTATGAGGCCATAAAAGCGGCCCAAAACGCTTATAAACGGCTACAGGAGGCTATGGCTGGATATCCGGAGGGCGGCAAGGTGGATGCCGGCTTTGTCGGTAGATTTAAAGCTTTGATAAATGACGACTTGGACACGCCCAAGGCATTGGCATTGGCCTGGGAGCTAATCAAAGATGCGGGGGTGGACGATGCGGACAAGCGAGCGACTTTGTTAGATTTCGATCGGGTATTTGGATTGAAGCTGGGCTCGCTTCCCTGCCCTACTGACGAAGTCATTCCGGACAACGTGCGCGCCCTAGCCGACGAACGCGAACAGGCGCGCCAGGCCAAAGACTGGAAAAAAGCCGACAAGTTGCGCGGGGAGATTGAGAGGCTCGGATATGAATTGAGGGACGCAGCTGGTGGAGCGGCTATAAAGAAGAAAGTTTAAGCTGGGTATGGCATGACCCGCAGCGGCATCGGTTGAAGAACATTTCGCAGGAATTTTCCAGCAGGAAAATTCCGAGACATAGCGCGGCCCCTGCAGGGGCCGACGCGTGTTCTTCAACCGATGCCGCTGCGGGTCACTCAACGTGAACACCGATAAAACCCGCTCAATCTAGCATAGCGCTCTCCTTGAACCTGGCGAAGTCGCGGATCTCGCCTTTGACGTCGGACAATTCATCGGCGATATCCTGTCTGCTGGCCTCTATCTTGTCCTCGAGGTCGGCCAGCCTGCCGTATATGCGCGATTCCGCCGCGTCTATGCGCTCCTCGAGCCTTTCGAAAGACCGGCCTATGGACACGGCCACGTCGTCGCCGTTCTTGTATATGACACGCTCTAATAATTCGATGTCTTTTTGTTCTAATGACATATTTTTTGGCGTTACCTAATAATAACGATACGATAGCAAGTGACCGATAAAATCCGACTCAAAAAAGTCTCAAATCCAGATAAAAAAAGTCTCAAATCCAGATAAAATTTCTTTCCACAGCTTGTCCACCGAAAAAGCGCCTGACGCCTCTCTTGATTCATGCCCGCCCGTGCTACAATATGGATACATGAGCCCTCTGTCGCCATACCTGAAGACCAAAGACTTGAAGATACCTCCCCAAAATATCGAGGCGGAAAAGGCTCTTTTGGGCTCGGTGATGATGCGCGGCGAAGCTATGCACGACATAGTAGATATCGTCGGAGAAAGGTCTTTCTATTCGAACCAGCACAAAGCCATCTGGCAGAGCCTCTTCGAGCTCCATTCAAAGAACGTGCCCATAGACCTGCTCTCGTTGTCGACCCGCCTCAAGGAAAAAGGCCGCCTAGAAGAAGTAGGTGGCATGTCGTATCTTACCGAGCTCATCAATGCCGTACCGTCGTCGACCAACGCCTCTCACTATGCGGAGATAGTCGAGAAGAAGCATGTCATGCGAGAGCTTATACGGGCATCGGAGACCATAGGCGATCTCGGATACGACGAGGAGGCGGACTTGCACGACATCCTAGAGAAGGCCGAAAAAGCCCTTTACGAGGTGACCAACAAGTCCGGTTCGCACAAATTTGTCGCATTGAAGGACACCCTCGACGAGGCCTGGGAGCGCATAGACCATCTGCACAATACCAGGCATGAGCTCAGGGGCGTGCCTACGGGCTTCCAGGAGATAGACAACAAGCTGTCCGGATTCCAGAAGTCCGATCTGATCATCTTGGCAGCTCGGCCTTCGATGGGTAAGACTTCCCTAGCCCTCGACATAGCCCGCAAAGCCGCCGTCAATCACAAAGTGCCCGTGGCCATATTCTCGCTGGAAATGTCATCCCAACAGCTGGTAGACCGCATGCTTGCAGCCGAGTCGCAGGTGGACGCCTGGAAGCTGCGTACCGGCCACAATCTATCCGTAGAGCACGACTTCAAGGCCATAGGAGACGCCATAAGCAGGCTGTCGGAGGCTCCCATATACATCGACGACCAGCCCGGCAACCATATCCTCAAGATGCGCGCCGTGGCCCGGCGCCTCAAGAACGAGGGCAAACTCGGCCTCATCGTCGTGGATTACCTCCAGCTCATGGTGCCGACCAATGCCGGCAGATACAACGACAATCTCGTCCAGCAAGTCACCGAGATATCCAGATCGCTCAAGAACCTGGCCCGCGAGCTGGAAGTGCCCGTACTGGCCCTCTCCCAGCTGTCTCGCGCCGTGGAACAGCGTGGCGGCAAGCCCCGTCTGTCCGACCTTCGCGATTCCGGATCCATAGAGCAAGACGCCGACGTGGTCATGTTCATCCATCGCGAAGCCGACCAGGACCAAGGCGGCAGGAAGGAGGAGGCTGAGATCATGATAGAGAAGCACCGCAACGGTCCGACCGGCTCGATCAAGCTGTACTTCGATTCCAAGAAGACCTCGTTCCTGTCCGTCGACAAAGCCGACTTCGGCGATTTCGAAAAAGCCGCGGCAAACTGATCACTAGTATGGACAGCATGCGACGATTAGAAGAGATATTCGCTCATTTCCCCGGCATCGGGCCGCGGCAAGCAAAGCGCTTCGTCTATTATCTCCTGAATAGACCGTCCGCTTCCATAAAAGAATTCACAGACTTGATCCACGAAGTCAAAACCTCGACGGCCGAATGCAATCGATGCCACCGATTCTTCATGAGTGGAAATAGAGAAGCGGCTGGCGGCGGCAGAAAAACGGTTGTATGTCCTACTTGCGCCGATACATCGCGCGACTCTTCCCTGCTCATGGTCGTGGCACGCGATTCGGATTTCGAATCGATAGAGAGAAGCGGCGCCTACAAAGGCCTGTATTTCGTCCTTGGAGGCACAGTGCCAGTCTTGGACAAAGAGCCAGATAAACGCATACGGTTGAAAGGGCTGTTGGCCAGGCTTGCCCAAAAAGACTCCCCTATCAAAGAAGTGATCTTGTCTCTGAATACCACTCCTGACGGCGAGAATACCGCGGAAACAGTGAAGCATGCGCTGCTCGATGCATCCGGCGCCGATCCGCTCTCATCGACGGAAACAAACATCAAATTGACCGTCCTGGGCCGCGGCCTTTCCACCGGCGCCGAGCTAGAATACGTCGACGGCGAGACGATCAGGAATGCCCTGTTGAATAGGCACTAGTAGGCATCGGGACATCGGTTGAAGAACATTTCGCAGGAATTTTCCAGCAGGAAAATTCCGAGATATAGCGCGGCCTCTGCAGAGGCCGACGCGTGTTCTGAGGCCGATGTCCCGATGCCTACTTATCCCAGGGAATCAATTTTGACCTTGAAGTAGTGCTGGCGATGGCCATTTCTGGTCCAGCCGGAACGGCTCTTCTGTTTGTATTTGACTACCAGGACCTTGGCGGATCGGCCGATCTTGGATATGGTGCCGGTCACTTTGGCTTTGGCTATGTAAGGGGTCCCTATAGTAGTATCTTTGCCGTTATCTACAAGCAAAATCTTGTCGAAGACGACTTGGTCGCCCTCTTTGTATTCTTTGCCTTTTTCAGCCAAAAGCTTCTCGATAGTGATGGTATCGCCCTTGGAAACGGTATATTGCTTGCCTCCTGTGGCTATGACTGCAAATTCCATAGTGCGTCCCACTATACAGGAATGGGTCCAAAAACGCAACTTTTTGGGTTTTTGGGGACCGGCGCGGACATCGGTTGAAGAACATTTCGCAGGAATTTTCCAGCAGGAAAATTCCGAGACATAGCGCGGCCTCTGCAGAGGCCGACGCGTGTTCTGAGGCCGATGTCCGCGCCGGTCCTATTCAGTGACTTCCGGTTTGTCCAGCAAAACCGGCTCCAGACCCGGAGTCTCGCCCGTTATGCGCAAGACGTCCTTGTCTACCTTCTTGAATTCCTTGCTCGAATTGTTGTAGTGGTTGACTACGGTCGATAGCGACACGCCAAGCTTGGAATGGTAATCCTCGTATTTTTTCAGGTGGGTGCCCAGCTGACCGACATGCTTGACTATATCCTTGGCTGTTTCTTCGATCTGCATAGCCTTCAAACCCTGCAAAACGGTCTGCAGATAGGCCAAGAACGAGGTCGGCGACACTATGATGACCTTGTACTTGCTGGCGGCGCGCTGTATCAGATTGTCCGTCTCGTCGGCGGATGAACCGATCTTGTTCACGAGCAGATCATAATAGATAGCCTCATGCGGTATGAACATGAAAGCGAAGTCCATGGTCTTCTCGTCGGGCCTGATATATTTGGCCGTTTCCTGGATGCGCAGCTTGAGATCGTTGACGAAAGCCTTCTCCAGACGTTCCTTGTCGGCCGGATTCTTCTCCTCGGCCATCTTGTTGTAGTTTTCCAACGAGAACTTCGAGTCGACGGGTATGACCTTGTCTTTGACGAAAACGGCCGCATCCACTACTTCCCCATTCTTGAACGGATATTGCATCTGATATTGGCCGGGTGGCAAAACATTCTTGAGCAAGGTCTCCAGATAATATTCGCCGAGGATGCCGCGATGCTTGGGATTCTTGAGTATATCCTCGAGCTCGCGTAGCTGGTTCTGAACAGACAAACTCTGTTCGCCTATCTTCTTGACCTGAGTGATCTCGCTGGTGATGTCCTTGATCAACCTCTGCGACTCGCCGAACTGGCGATGGAGAGCGTTGGACATCTCCTTTGTGTTCTCGCCCAACTTGCGGTCGACTGTGTCGGACAAGCGATTGACCTGATCCAGCAACAACTTCAAGCCCGAGGAATCGTCAGTCGGCTTTATCCCTCTCTTTCCGCGAGAAATGGCCGCTAGTTGGATGATAATAACGACTGCTACGAGAATTATAAGTAGTATGAGTAGGATTTCCATATCTAATGCATGACTTTATCGACAGCGTTGTTTACAATATCAATGATAGAAGGAGCTATAGCTAATGTGAATTCTTCACGAAATACTCTTCGTGACTCTTCTGTGGCTATCTCTCTGGCTCTTTCGTCTGTAGAATAACCGGACATTAGCTCTTTCATTAATTTAAACTCATAACTCATTTTATCCCAAAGCAGGCCGTTATTTAGCTTGACGGCTTCGTTTATAGACGTATCTATGTATCTTTTATCGCTTATTGTAAGCATTGAAATGTATGCTAATCTTATAATGTCTGGAGTATACACACAAGGTGTTCAAATCCGGCTCAAAAAAGTCTCAAATCCGAATCAAAAAAGAATCAAATTTTAATAAAATCGCATTATAATCATACACGCCATGACCCTACATCAGACGATTAAAGACCAAGTCAAAGACGCTCTGCGCGCAAAGGATACGATACGCCTGGACACATTGCGCGGCCTGAATGCCCTATTCCTGAACGATATCGTTATGGGCAAAGCCGAAGCCGACAAAGACGGCAACATAACCGACGACAAGGCTCTAGCCATCATCAAGCGTTCGGCCAAACAGCGCAAAGACTCTATCGAGCAGTTCGAAAAAGGCGGCAGGCAAGACTTGGCAGCCAAGGAGAAAGAGGAATTGGCCATCCTGGAATCATTCATGCCGGACATGATGAGCCGCGAGGAGATAGCTATCATAGCCAAAGCGCGCATAGAAGCCCTGAAGACGGGCGGCACTTTCGACCCGAAAGCGGGCGGCAAGATCACGGGTATGATCATGAAAGAATTGGCCGGCAAAGCCGACGGCGCAGATGTCAAAGCGGTGGTGGACGAGCTGTTGACAAAATAGCACTAGTGGTGCTATAATGACAGCCGAACTCAACGAAAGGTTCTTATGACATTACAGCGTGGATTGGAATTGCTTCGTGCTACTAGGGAAGCTATAACGCGCGGAGAAGATGTCAATGCGTTGATCCCAAAGATCATCCCGGAGACACGTTTCAAAGTTCCCATATCTGTTGAAGGTCTTGCGCCATCAACAAAAACTGAGAACGGGCGTGAGTCATCCCTCCAACTCAATATATCTTATATGACATATTGGTTATGAAGACGATAGGCCACAGATACCAAAGACTCGACCGGCGTTCCGGAGCAATGCCGCCTCGACGGTTTCGACCGGCAGCTTCTTTATCATTGCGATCTTCTCGACCACGGCCGACACATATGACGGCTCGTTGCGCTCCCCGCGATGAGGAACGGGTGCAACGAACGGACAGTCCGTCTCGGCATGCATCATGTCTAGCGGTACATATTCGACCAATTCGGCATACTGCTTGGCAAAAGTGATGACGCCAGTGAACGACAGAGTGAAGCCGATGTCCAAGAATCTGCGAGCCTGCTCTACCGTACCTGCAAAGAAGTGGGCGTTGCCTTTGACCTCGGCGCGCGACTTCAGGATCTCAAGCGCGTCATCGTATGCCTCGCGGATGTGTAGCATGAGGGGCTTGTTGAACTCGTTGGCCAGATCTATCTGGGCTTCAAAAGCCGCCTTTTGCCTGGCTTTGGCGGCCGGTTCGGCATTTGACCTGTAGTAGTCCAGGCCGACCTCCCCTACTCCGACTACTTTGGGATGCTTGATGAGCTCGCGGTATCGGTCAGCGTCAAAATCTTCGCCGCGCGACGTGAATCCGGAGGCATTGGCATTACCATTATCCCCCAATTCTTCATTATCATGGAATGAAGCGGATGTGTGGATGGGATGCAAACCTATTATGGCATACACCCCATCGTACTTTTCGGCTATGTCTACAGCCTTCCTGGACATGTCATATTGCGTGCCTACGTTAATGAACGCAGTACCAGCGTCAAGTGCCCGCCTGGCCACCACGTCCCTATCCGCGTCAAAAGCGGTGAAGTTCAGGTGGGCATGAATGTCTATGCGCTTGATTGTCATGAATTGATTCTACCAGAAATGCAGGAATCAGACACCGGTTGAAGAACATTTCGCAGGAATTTTCCAGCAGGAAAATTCCGAGACATAGCGCGGCCTCTGCAGAGACCGACGCGTGTTCTGAGGCCGATGTCTGATTCCTGCATCAATCACTGATGCAAACCTATCTGCAACTCATACAATCGCCTGTACTCGCCGCCTTCGATCCTGAGCAGTTCTTCATGCTTGCCCCGCTCTATGATGTGGCCGTCCTTGAAAACCAGGATGAGATCGGCGCGGCGGACCGTAGAGAGCCTGTGGGCGATGATAAAAGTGGTCTTGCCCTGCATAAGCTCATTCAAGGAATCTGTGATGGTCTTCTCCGTAGAGGCGTCTAGGGCCGACGTGGGCTCGTCAAGGATGAGGATCACGGGATCACGGAGTATGGCTCTGGCGATAGACACACGCTGCTTTTGCCCCACGGACAATTTGATGCCGCGCTCGCCTACCATCTGCTTCCACTTGTCAGGAAACTTCTCTATGAAATTCAGGGCATCGGCTTTGCGCGCCGCTTCATGCACGGCCGCTTCGTCGGCCATAAAATTGCCGTACTTGACGTTCATCTCTATGGTGTCATTGAAAAGCACCACTTCCTGCGGCACCACGGCTATCCTGGATCGCAGATCTATCAAGTCGACTTTGCGTATGTCATGGCCATCTATCTCTACTTTCCCTTTGTCGGCAAAATGGTAGCCGGATATGAGGTCGACGAGCGTTGATTTGCCTACGCCGGACTCGCCTACCAGAGCCACTACGTCGCCCGGCCGCGCTTCAAAGGATATGCCTTCGAGAACAGGTTTGCTCCGCTGTCCCGACCGGCCGGCCGGTAGGCCGGGCGCGTCTTCATCGTATCTGAAATCCACCCCTTCGAACCTCACGCCTCCTTTTACGGCAAATCTCTCCGCCCCGGCCGGGTGGTACGCTTCCGGCGGCAACCGCAGCATCTTCTCTGTCTCGTCCAGATTGACTATGCCGTTCTGGATGGTCTGCCACTGCCTGGCTATGGTCACGAACGGCCCGAATATCATGGCGGCGTAGGCGTTGAAAGCTATGAGCTCGCCTATGGTCATATCGCCGGCATGGATGTACAACGCGGACAATATGAATATGAGGACTTGAGTGACCAAGATAGTCAGGCGCTGATACAGAGACAGATCGCCCCAGACCTGGGTCATGCGCATCCATAGGGGCAATGCCTTCTTGGAATTGGAATTCAATTTGTTGCGCTCGTACTCCTCGGCCGTGGCCTGCTTGACTGCCAGAGCGTTGCCGACGACCTCGTAGTTGTCGCCCCAGACGGACTTGAAAAGGATGTCATAGTATTCCTTCTGGTAGCCGGCCAGAGGTCCTATCTTTCTGACCAGGACAAAGACGTATATGAGCAGGCCGGCGATCAGTATGAGGGCCAGCAACGGCTTCATATAGAAAGCGATGCCGAAAGCGATGACTATAGACAGTATCTGTGGCGCCAAGTCTATGACGATGTTCCCTGCGATGGTCTCCAATGATCCCGCGGCGGTGTTGATCTTGCCGGCCACTTCGCCTATCTTGTTCTTCTTGTGGAATGACATGGGCAAGAGCAGCAGGAAGCCGAAGCCGTTGGCAAGATAATCCAGCCAAACGGTGTTGGAGAAGTACTGGCTCATGATGTTGATGCGCCAGTCCAAGAAGTAAGTGACGAGCTGTATGACGGTCCATAGGACAAGCACGGCGATGTATAGAGCCACGGCATAGCCCATAAATGAGACCGTGGCGGGGCTGACCAGGGCGTCAAAGAATTTTCCGGCTATATACGGTATGGTGCCGTTGCCCAGGGCGGACAGTATGCCCATGACGGACAGGATGACAATCTGGCGCCTGTATCGGCCCATGTACGAGAAAAGGACCTTGGAACCCGTGACCAGGCCTTCCTTGGTGATCTTGCTGTCTTTAGGCTTTTGCTCGTCTTCCGGTTGCATGAATATTGAAAATCATTTTAGCACACATACCGCCAAGCTACTCTTTACAAACACGGTCAATTATGGTACCATCTATATCAGATTGATGCTTGTTCGTTGACAAGCTTTGGAGGCCCCGCCTCCGTCGATCTCAACCAAAACCTGCCGATTTTGCTCCCAACGGGAGCAACCATCGGCGCAAAAAGGATCAAGCGATGAAAAATCGTATGTTCAGCCTGATCGTGGCTTTCGCGATCGTCCAAGAATCGTCTGTCATCGCCGCCCTCAAAGCGCCGATGACAGTCGCTCAAGAAGCGGCCATGTTGGCGGCCATCACGCCGACCAACGCCGCGGTAGCCGCTAAAATTGTAACCAAACATGGATTTACTTTGGCTTCTGCCTCGCTGGATACTACCGGCTCGTCTGGCCAACAAAGCCAGCCGCTAAGTATCATCCCCCCGTCGTCACTGCCGGACTCGTTGCCGATCGGAAATCTCGATAAGATGCTCGACTACATGGTGAGCAATGCCGCGTATCCTGATTTTAGGTTGAGCTTCTCCACAACTACAAATAGTTACCAATACTATGAACGGACCTATGGCGGCGTCCTAAAATTCGACTCATACGCATCTTTCGAACAATGTATGATGACGAACTGTTGGTATGTATACACAAACTTCATTGCTTCCAGAACAGATGTTACGTCACCTATCGGATTAACGGTGATCGTTAACTACGACCCGGTTATATTAAACAGTGGCTTAATAATATTAACCAATAATGTCGGCTATGTCGGAAGCATTACTTCCAATAGTTTCCTCGGCATTACCAATGCGTTTAACCGGTTGCGTCCACCTGTTATAGTCAGCGGACTGTCTCAGTTCAAAGTAACGGTTGACGTCAATCCTCCGTATTCCTATACGTGGACGGCGTCCGGACAAAATTCACCGAAAGTCATCGGCGGATATCCGATAGAATGGACGACAAATGGAGTGGTGATATTGAACCAATGGTATGGCATGGGTCAATACAGAGCACGGTTCACCATAACGGCCAACGGTCAGACCAGGACATATACCCAATCAGGCTCTCCGTTGCAGGGCGCAGAGTTGTCCATGACGAGCCGTTCAAACCTCTTGGTATCAATGACAAGCGGTTCAGACACTTACATTGAAGCATCAACCAATCTAACTGACTGGACTACCGTGACGAATTTCCCATGGCAGTTCACCGGCATGACGAATTGCACTTCCATAATCATTGATCCTGACCTGCCAGAACAATTCTTCAGGGCCAGGTCGGAATAAACTCGGAACGAACAAAGTCCCCGGAGCTTAGAGCTGCCGGGGCATTTTTATCACTTTTCTGATTCGGATGAGGAATTCAGATTCAGGATAACCGGGTTACCATCATTGCTATACGTATCATTTCCACCACCTGGAACTCCGGTATACTGACAGTATATTGAGAATGTATAAGTGCCAGCTTTTGCTCCAGTTGTATCAAAAGGAGCAGAACCGCTGGGACCAGCACCCCATCCACTTGACCAACCAGAATTAGTCTGCGCATAACAGGTATAATCACTCAAACCTGACAACGAGTTAGCCCACGCCAACTCGAATTTCTGACCAACAGACAAATTTAGAGATGTCCTTGTAGCGTTGCCGGGAACTCCTATGTTTAGTGATACTGGATAAGTATTGTTAACTTGTGTTCCGCTTACAATTACGGTGCCGCATTGGTTGGCGGTACTCCCCATGATATATTTGCCCGTCGAATCATATACAGCGACTCCGGGCGAATACGAATTGTCGGTCTTGTTAGTATTTGATGGATAATTGAATGTATAATTCACCGTATTATCTCCTTGAGACAGAGCCGTGTATGAAGAATAATTACCCGTTCCATCCAAGAATCTATACTTATACCCCGATGAAGCAGGGACATTCGTCACCGTAGCAGTGACCTTGACTCCACCTCCATTTGATGACAACGACAGAGGGCTAGCTGAACAAGAACTTATAGACACCGTGCTCCCGCAATTGCCGCCAGGACAGTTGTTGATGATTATGCCTTGGCCGTTGCTGCCTGGGATGTCGAACTGGAGCCAGCCGACGACAGGGCCGCCCCAGGCATAGCCGCTGAAAGCACCGGTTGAAGGATTCATGTAAACTCCGCCGCCCGGTGCCGACGAAGGACTCGGGCTGGGACTGGAGCTAGAGCTCGGACTGCCGGAAGAAGAAGGTGATGGGCTTGAGCTCGGACCGGAACTTGATTGGGTCGCTATGGAAGGGTGATTTGCTCCCGAAAGCTCTATCCATCCGTCCCAGCCGTCAGTGCGTCCTTTACCGGACAAAGCCATAGCCCAGCCGGTGACGGCACCTGTAGACAAATTGACGCGAGGACCGCATATGCCGTTGGCGGGGACTACCGGACAACCGGCAACATCGCTATCATTGAAATAGATCCAACCTATATTTGAAGACCACAAGTATCCGGATATGACGCCGCTACTGTTCACGGTCAATGAATACGGCCCGCCGCCGCCCGCGCCGGATTGGGTGGAGCTGGCGCTGACCCAGCCTATGGTCGACGACCAGGCCCAGCCGCTAGATTGCCCGCCGGTGATCTGGGCGCTCACTCCTATGATGCCCACGGCCAGAACGGCCAGCGCTAATATGCTCAAGGTATAGATGTGTTTTTTCATGCCATAATTTTACCATTAATGCGCGGAACGCACTTGGTGACTGTGGATAACGGCGTCTATCATCCGCGGACCGGCAATATGACAGTGAAAACCTAGCCTTTCCCGCGGCCGGCGAACTCAGCTTTGACTTTGATGGTTTTGGGGAACATCCATAGCAGATATGTCAGCACATTTCATCGGTTACGCCTCGCGGCTTCACACCGACACGTCCTGCCGAACCCCGCAAGATTGACAAGCAGAGCCAAAAGCATATAATTGCCAGCAATTAGATCATTTCCGATGTAGTAAACAGCCCCCAAGTCTACGGCCTTGATCAACCAGCGGTTGCAAAGGCGTTGAGGGGTACGGGGTCCCTCCGGAACAATCTTGCTCCGCAATGCGGAGATTCTGCAAAAAGCCTTTAAGAGAGGCTTTTTGTTTTTCTGTTCATGACGCTCAGAAAATATGGCTGTTTATCTTTGATTTGTCCGATTATCACGACCACTTTCTTATCACCTATCGTTTTTTCGACAGACCATTCTCTGTACGAACCAGAAAGACGACAACCTATAATAGACGTTTTATCTGTCAAAATGCTGGGTACGTGGGGTATAAGGCGTAGTCTTCTCATAATATCTTCGGCTGTATGGCCTCCATTGAAGATATGATTCCAACCCCTATGATCAAATATCACAGGCTTGTCGTCCAATGCTGCGCAACAAATGTGGCCGAACGAAAAATAGATCTGCCGTATCTTTTTGGCGAATGCGTTGTCGAACATCCACCCACCGTATCACAGCGGTGTTCAAGAAACGTTCAAAAAAGTCTCAAATCGGAATCAAAAAAGAATCAAATCCGAGTGAAGAAAATGAACCCTAGGCAACAGGCTTGTTATATAAGCCGACCACGGCGTCATGGAAAGATAACGTGATCACATCCGGATCGGACTAGGCCGGCACCGATATGAGCTCGCCCATGTTGACCGGTGAACACGCCGAGCAGTCCGTATATGAAAGATATGACGTTTATCTCCGGCCTGTAGAAAAGATTGAAATACGCCCATGCCAATGGCCAAGTGACGGTTTGCGATATGCGTAGAGGATTCATGTGATTATCGGCCAGCTCTCCACCATGAGCGGCTTCTTGCCTTTTCCGGCGGCCAGTGCCACCGGCATATCCGACCATATCTCTTCCGTTATGTAAGGCATGAATGGATGCAAGGCGCGGAGAAGCTTGTCCAAGGTCTCAACCAAGAGACGTTTGCGCGAAGCTATGCCTTCCGCAGATTCATTTTGAAAGACATGCTTGCTGTTTTCCAATATCTGATCGGCAAACTGATGCCAAGCGTACTGATACAGTTTCTCCGCAACAATGTAGAATTTATATTCGTCCATCTCTGCCGTAATCTCCTTAAACAGTTTATCTCTAACATCTATCAGAGCGACGTCGTTTGCGGAATATGAGACGCTCATATCAACATCATTTACATTCTCGAATATGAACCTGGCTATGTTCCACAGCTTGTTGGCAAATTTTTTGTAGGCTGAGACCTTGCCTTCTGACAATGCCAGCGACGTACCGGGCGTATTGCCTATGACCATTCCCATACGAAATGCGTCCGTTCCAAATTTGGCCGTCAGTGTCAACGGATCTATAACATTGCCTTTACTCTTGCTCATCTTTTGGCCTTTAGCATCCAGAACCAGACCATGCAGATAGACAGTCTTGAAAGGCATCTTGCCAGTAACATACAATCCCAACATAATCATGCGCGATACCCAGAAAAATATTATTTCTCCTGCAGTCTCCATGACATCGGTAGGATAATATGTTTTAAAATCCTCACTTCCCGGAAATCCCAGAGAAGCGAAAGGCCACTGTGACGATGAGAACCATGTATCGAACGTATCGTTATCTTTGATTAGATCTCCGCCACACTTTGCACACGTTCTTAACTTGTCATCGAGATCGACAAAACCTTCTCCGCATTTCTGACATATCTTTGCCGGTATGGGTATGCCCCATACAATCTGCCTAGATATATTCCAGTCGATTATATTCTCAAGCCAATGGGTAGTTATCTTCTTGTAATGTTCAGGTATATACTCTATCTCCCCGGATTTGATCTTTTCCAAAGCTTTATCAGCCAACGGTTTCATATGGACAAACCATTGGCTCTTTATCTGCGGTTCTATTATCGTGCCGCATTTGTAACATGTACGCACCACATGCTTATAATTCATATCTGTTTTTTCCACCAAACCTTTAGCTTTGAGTTTCTCTATGATGAGCGGTCTAGCTTTCTTGATATTCATTCCGACAAATTCTCCGGCTATCGGTAATAGCTTACCTCGCTCGTCTATTATCTGTTCCTTGTCCAGATGATGGCGCTCGGCTATTTCGAAATCCACCGGATCGTGCCAAGGCGTTATCGTCATGACGCCAGTACCAAATTCCATGTCTATCGCCTTATCCTTAATGATGGTAGCGGTTATCGGACCGTTGATCCATTCCAGGCTTATCTTTTGGCCATCTTCGTACTCGGCATATCTCTTATCGTCTGGATGCATGACTACGTACTTGTCACCAAACTTAGTCTCTGGTCTGGATGTAGCTATAGTGAATGGGCCATATTTCAAATAATAGAATTCCTCCGTACGTTCTTCATCTTTTATTTCAAGGTCAGAGAAAGAGGTCTGATGCTTGGGACACCAAGATACGATGCGTTTGCCTCTATAGAGCAGACCGTCTTCAGACAATCTTTTGAATGTGTCATATACCGTTCTTACGATATCATTGTCCAAAGTGAATTTTTCTCGAGACCAATCGCATGAAGCGCCGATCTTCTTGATCTGTTCCTTTATGTTCGCCGAATTAGTCAAAGTAAAATCAAGTATTTCCTGATATAGCTTCTTTGGCTCTATCTCGAATCTAGTCCTTCCTTCTTTCTCAAGCTTTTTCTCATAAACTACTTGCGTCTCGAAACCGGCATGGTCTAGACCAGGTAACCACAAGGTACGATATCCTCGCATCCTTTTATAACGAGTCATTATGTCTTCAATGGTCATAACCAAGCCGTGACCGGCATGCAACGACCCATTAGCATTAGTAGGCGGCATTATTATAGTAAAAGGTTTGGCCATATCGGTGACAAGGCCATCTTCCAAACATTTATCCGGGTTGAAATAACCGCTGTCCTGCCACAGCTTGTAAATGCGTCCCTCTACGGCCGCCGGGTCATATGGTTTCAAGAATTTGTCCGGAGCCTTGCTGGGCGGCTTTTCATTCATGCCAGAAATACTAGCAAAAATCCCGCCAAAACGGTATCTTTGAGCCATGAATATCCTGGGCATAGAGACATCGTGCGACGAGACGGCTTTGGCGCTCATCGAGACGCGCAAGGACGGAAAATCGGGCATGGGGTTGCGCGTACTGGCTTCGCTGGTGCATTCGCAGGCGGAATTGCATAGCGCCTACGGCGGCGTCTACCCTACTCTGGCAAAGCGCGAGCATGGCAAAAATATAGTGCCGTTGCTTGGCAAGTTGTTGGAGGAACATGGGAACATTGTCCTGAAGAAACTTTCGGAGCCGTCGCGGGAGCCAAGTCCGCCTGGTACTGGCGACGGCGAGAACGTAACCCGTCCCGAGCCGGCCCATGTTCCGTGGCAGGCCGGCGAGGGACCGGGTGGTTCTGAAGGGCAATGTTCCCATGTTCCGACAACATTCAAGGATATCTTAGAGCGATTCAAGGACGAAATCGGTCCGCAAAATCCGGAACTGTTCGCATCGTTCTCGCACGCCGATTTCCTGCAAGGACCGGCACCGGCCATAGACGCCATAGCAGTGACGGAAGGTCCAGGCTTGGAACCGGCCTTGTGGGTCGGCATCAATTTTGCCAGGATGCTGGCGGCTTTGTGGCAAGTGCCGATCATCCCCGTCGATCACATGGAGGGACATATAGTCGGCTCGCTTCTGCCTTCGGACGCCGTAGCTCCGGCCGACGGCAACGGCGGTTGGCAGAGATTGCACGATGCGCCCATGCCGGCCATAGCTCTCCTCATAAGCGGCGGCCATACACAGTTGGTGAAAGTGTGCCGTCATGGGGCAGGCACAGCAGTCTCCTCACGTCCTGCGGAGCTCACTCGCGGAATCGCCGTCGCCTCGTCGCCTCTGCACCTTCGTGCAGAATTGGCTTCCTCGGCTCCTGGCGATTCTCGCTCGCTCGAGCAGGACCCTCGGACGTTCGGAAACTCTGTGCCTGCCCCATTTTCCTACACCATCCTCGGCGAGACCAAGGACGATGCCGTGGGAGAAGCTTTCGACAAGACCGCCAGACTTCTCGGCTTGCCGTATCCCGGCGGTCCTCACCTGTCGGAGCTAGCTCGCAAGGCTCGGGAAGAGAAGATTCCTGCACTAGTCAAACTGCCTAGACCGATGATCAACTCCGGCGATCTGGATCTTTCATTCTCCGGCTTGAAGACCGCGGTGCTCTACGTCGTGCGTGACGCCGACAAGAACCCTGACGGCTCACTGCCTGACGCGTTCAGGAAAAGCCTGGCCCAAGAATTCGAGACGGCCGTAGCCGACGTATTGGACTTCAAATTGCGCGCGGCGATAGACAAGATCGGCGCCAAGTCCATCATATTGGGCGGCGGCGTATCGGCCAACTCTGTCCTGCGTGCCCGATTTGAGGCCGCCGCTGTAGAATACGGCATACCTGTATTCATGCCGTCAAGGCATATATCCGGAGACAATGCCCTCATGATAGCCGTGGCCGCGGCCATTCATGCCCATGAATATACCGGAACGCCCCCCACCGCAAGACGGTGGAGGGCGGACGGGACCAAGCGTCTAGGTGACGCTAGGGCTCATGATCAATGATGGAACAAACCGACTATGAAACTCCAGAAGCGTTGGATCAATGACCCAGCTTTTGCGACGGCTGCGGCCGCCACGTTCTGATTGTTGTCATTACCATTGGTTCCGACGGTAGGACCTATCAGAGCGCTTGAAGTCGACAGGGCCGGGACATTCTGGCCGTTATTCACGCCGATAGCTCCGGTAGATGTACCGGCTGCCAAAGCGGCCTTATAAGCGTCGATGACGGAGAGCTCCTTGGCATCCAGAGTCAAAGGCTCGGCGCACGCGATCTCGTTGATCTTCTTGATCGTGGTTATATATGCTACGCCGGAAGCTTTCGTGGCGCCCCACGGGCCCATGATGTCAGAGAGATATTTCTTCTGGAAAGCCTCGACGGCCTGCTCGGTAGCCTGGTCGAATGTGCCGCTGACAGTCACACTCAAGTGTTGGCTGTCCTTGAGGAAAGCCTGGAGCTTGGCGACTTGCGTCCTATCATTGGCCAGGCCCATCTTGAGCAATCCGACAGTGAGAAGCGGGCAGGAAGTGGTAGCGGTGGAAGTCGAGACATTGGTCGCCAGAGGTACGGCGCTGAAACCGCCGCCGATGTACGAGCCGCTGGAAGAAGTCGAACCCCCTCCGCCTCCGCCGGTAGGAGTCACCGGAGTGACGGGGGCCGGAGAAGAACCTCCGCTGCTGTTGCTACCCATTTGCGTCGGAACTCCGGTCGTGCCGCCGGCATTATTAGCGCCGCTCTGCGACGAAACACCGGATGTGCCGCTGAAATCATTGCTACCAGATTGTGTCGGCGTACCTGACGTTCCGCCTGAATTGTTACTTGTGGAATCGGACGGGGTAACAGAAGTCGTATCGGCATTTGAGCCGCTGGAAACTGGCGTAGAAACCGAAGTATTGGAACCTGCGGTCGTAGGAACCGCCGCCGGAGCGCTTGAATTGTCGGTAACTGTCTGGGCCACGGCCGATGGGACAGATTCCGTAAAACTCACAAACCCTATTAATGCGAAAGCGACTATAGTCGCGTAAATTGTGTATTTTTTCATAACGTTCTGACCCTATCATAAACGTATAATAATGTCAATACCTTTTAATAAAATCACCCCGCTCGCGAAAGCAGGGTGTTTTGATGCAGTCGGCGGCCGTTTGACCGCCTATTTTGTGCCGTTTGCCCCGACGGTTTGAGGCGGGACAACAACAGGTTCGGTCGAGTGGGCCACGTGAGTCATTGGCGTACTCGCCTCACTGGCCTTGTAGAAGGCGTATGGGTAAACCGGCGAGTCCTGGTAAACTCCCTCGTTCATGTTCGTGCCAATCCATGTCCACACAGGTTTGACCGTGAGATTGAGCGAGCGCTCAAGGTTGTAATACAAACCCAGGTGACGCTGCCCCTCGATGTTCACATTGGCAACGCTGCCGGCCAAGTCAACACTCGGCGGATCAACATAGACCACCGAACTCATCCGGTTAGTCATTCCGCCGTTCGGCATAATGATGGCAAAGAAGTTCGTCATCTCCATTACACCCTTGAAGTAATTCAAGTCGTTGGCCAGCGCCGACGAGTCAGTGCAATAGTAGCCGATGCGAATAATGCCAAATACCCGTGTGACCGGAGTGGTTATGGGTTCGCTGTTGTGATAATCCGCAATAAGCTTGCCCCCGCTCCAGACCTGACCGCGCAGCGTGGTGCCGAATGTCAACTGGCTGTTGTCAGCCGTATTCGTGGCAAGATTACCACCATAGCCAAGCGTATTGGCGTGATCGGTTGACCAACTGGCAAACCGGACAGAATTGACCTGGAACGGCGCCGAATCGCTGATGTCGAACGCCCAACCTATCTGGCTGCCGTTCTCACCGGCAAAAGTGCCCGTCGGATTGTTCGTGCCATCCCATGATGAGAACGTAGCTGGTCCGAAACAGATCTGGCACCCGCGCAGGACGTGAGGCGAATTCAAAGCGGCCGGGTTCGTGGCCACATCGGTGTTGATGAAGCCGACTGACCACCCCTTGTCCATGAATTCCATGATGTTCTGCACAGCCACCGTGTAATTTGTGCTAATCTGTGCCGGCACGATGAAGAACTTGGTGCTAACCTGCGGTGCCGATTGAGCGACACTGTAGATTGCCGAGATCATCATGACCATCATAGTAGTCAACTTGTGAATTTTCATTCTTTTTCTCCTCTCCTCGGATTTTCAATGTTCAGATAGGGTTGGCGCCAAACAGTGGCGTCAAACTTGCCATTTTCCTTGGTTTTCCTTGGTTTCTACCCTCCTTTCCTTACATAGTCCGAGTTCTGTGTCCTTTCTAACAGAAAACTGCTATTTAGTCAATACCCCCTAATCACTCCCGATTGCACACTCTAATTCCACCTCACCACCAGCTTGAGCACGGAAAAAGCGACCGTTATAACGGCAGTGATGATGATCCCCGAAAAACCGACTACTCCCAATCCCCTGTCCATATCGAAAAGCGAATCATACAGGAAGCCGGCGGCTATCAATTCCGCGTAATAAGGGAACATCCACAGGCACAGCAGGCCTAGCGGCACGAATACGAACCACCAGCCGAATATTATGGATACCGCCAGGACGATATCCAGTATGACACGGATAACCACGTCTTCTTTCATGTTATTTTACGGCTTATTGATATCTTGTCCTATGCCAAGCAGGACCCATCGAATGTCATATATGTCGACCGGCGGAGCGAACACCACCGAGTCAAAAGGATCTGACGGGTCCGTATTCACTGATATTACAACACCAAATGCTTTGTCATGCAAGGTAGAATCGCTGACAATATCCCCGGGGGCTACGGTCGAATCATGTGGCACTTGGGCGGTATACTGACCCCCTCCTATGCCCTTGGCGGTCGCGGGGATGCCGCCGGGCCCTATAAGGACTTGATAGCTTTGTCCCGGCGACGACAGCAGGTCGACGAACGAACTCTCCCCGAACGACTCCGAGACTCGGCCTATGAGGATAGGACCCGGAGCATATACGGGAGTGCCGCTGGCCGCTCCTTCGTCCGTGCCTAGATCGACGATCAATCTGCCGGAACCGGCAAACGGCGGTCTGGCCAGAACGGCCGCCGCTTTGTACGCGCTTTTGGTGGTAGTGGCTCTGCCCAATAGAGCCAGGAGATCGGCATTCTGTTGTTCCAATATGGCCAGGCTCGAACTGGACGTCACGGTTTTCAAGCTTGCAATCTGCTGTTTCAGGTCTTCATTCTCCGCCAACAAGGCTTGCGGATCCTCTAGCGCGCCGTTCTCCAGAGCGAATCTCGTCCGCCAAAATGGGGCGGCCACGGATGAAGCAATAGATGGAAAAAGCCTTGGAATGCGCCATTCTATAGCGCCGGCCAACACGATGACGACCGCCAAAGCGACAGAGGCCAGCCTCTTTGCCCTGCTAGCTGGGGCATTATGACGACGAAGGTAGGTCATCTTCACTCTCTATGAGAACGGGCTTGAACCTATCTATGTCCTCGAGTATGACGCCCGCTCCCCTGGCGATAGCGGTCAAAGGATCATCCGCTATATATACGGGAAGCCTCAAGGTATCCGAGAGCAGGGCGTCCAGGCCTTTGATCAAAGCCCCTCCTCCGACCAGATAGGCGCCGCGCTTCATGACGTCGGACAATATCTCCGGCGGCGTCGTTTCCAGCACTTCTTTGGAAGCTTCGACCAGAGCTTCTATGGATTGGCTCATGGCTTCTCTGATATCGCTATCGGTGATGACGACCTCGCGCGGCAGGCCGGTGATGAGATCTCGACCGCGTATGGTGGTTTCCATCGGCTCATCGGGTATGACGGATCCGACGGCTATCTTGACCGCTTCGGCCGTAGTCTCGCCTATGAGTATCTTGAACTCGTTGCGTATATAGGAGATGATGTCGTTGTTCAGCTTGTCTCCGGCGATCTTGAGATTCTTGGACCGCACTATGCCGCCGAGGGATATGACGGCTATATCGGTAGTGCCGCCGCCTATGTCTATGACCATGGACCCGACCGGATCATGCACAGGAAGTCTGATGCCTATGGCACCGGCCATGGGTTGTTCTACTATATATACTTCGCGGGCGCCGGCATTCCTGGTGGCGTCTCGCACGGCTCTGACCTCTACGTTGGTGACACCGGAGGGCACACCGACCACTACGCGAGGGCCCAGGAAACGCTTCGGCAAGAATGCGGAAGCGCGGTTCATGAGGTATGAGAGCATCTCTTCCGTCACCTCGAAATCTGATATTACGCCGTCCACCAGCGGCCTGACCGCCTTGATGTGAGCAGGCGTACGGCCGAGCATGTCTTTGGCCATGGCGCCGACCGCAACCACTTGGCCGGTCTTCTCGTTCACCGCTACAACTGACGGCTCGTTGACCACGATGCCCTTGCCGCGGACGTACACGAGAGTGTTGGCGGTGCCGAGGTCTATGCCGATGTCGTTGGACGCACCGGAGAACAATCTGTCCTTCCAGCCCTTGAAGCTGCTCCTGGCTCCGCTCAATCTGAAACTGTTCATAACGCCGGATTTGCCGTTGTTTTTAGCCATGCCTGTACATTACCACAACGCAAGAATATGGGTAATTGACAAGTCTTGTAAAATTTTTCCCAATTAAGATCCCGCAAGGCTGCCGCCGACTCTCCGGACCAATCCTTAAAAGGAACCAACGGGCACCATATCCACCTTCCCCGTTACGCGATCTTTGACTTCGACTGACCCGCCGCCGAGAGAACCGGCATCGCTCGACTTCAGAGTTTTCTCCGACACCACATAACGCTTTGGTATGCCTATAAGATCCGCATCGCCGAATTTTTCGCCGGCCGAACATTGACGGTCATCGTAGAGGACTTCGACGCCTTTGCTCGTCAGCTTCTCATATAGCTCATCGGCAACTTTCTTGACTTTGCCTTCTTCGTCGAACAGAGCTACTAGATGCACGGCAAAAGGCGCGACTGACTCCGGCCAGACGATGCCTTTGTCGTCAGCCGTGAGCTCCACTATAGTGCCCATGACTCGTCCCGGGCCGATGCCGTATGAGCCCATGAATACCGGCCTCGACTTTCCCGCTTCATCCTTGAAATTCAAACCCAGCGCCTCAGAAAACCTAGTACCGAGAGTGAAGATATTGCCGACTTCGGCGGCTTTAGCTTCTTTGAGATCTGTGCGCTTAAGCTTGAGATCTTCCAACACCTCATCATTTAAGACCTCTTTGTTTATGGCACGACCGTCCTCCGCTATATATATGACATCCTCGCCGGCATCGCAGACCGTCTGGAATTCATGCGAGAATTTGGAAAAAGAGCCGCCGGAGGCATTCGTCACATATGTCTGGTCTCCTATGCCGAGCCGGCCGAAGATCTTCACATATGCCTGCTTGGCCTTTTCGTAAAACTCCGCGTGGGCTTTCTCGTCCACGTTGAATGAGTACAGATCCTTCATCAAGAACTCTCTGGTGCGCATGATGCCGGACTTTGCTCGTGTCTCGTTGCGGAATTTCGTCTGGAATTGGTACACGGAAAGCGGCAGGTCGCGATAGGAGCTGATCTGCCCGCGCATAAGGTCTGTCAATGGCTCTTCGTGGGTAAAGCCGAGACCGAGCTCGTCGCCGCTTTTCATCTTGGTCTTGAACCATACGTCTACTTCTTTGTCTGACCAGCGCTTGGTTGCATCCCACTTGCTCTTGGACTGCAAAGCAGCCAGATGGACTTCCTGGCCGCCTATGGCGTCCATCTCCTCGCGGATGACGCCGACGATCTTGTTCAAAGTGCGCAAACCGAGCGGCAGATACGAGTACACGCCCGCCATCTCTTTGTGGATGTAACCGGCCCGGATGAGGAGCTGGGCATTCTTGGACACTTCGTCCTTGGGCGCCTCGCGGCGGGTCTTGGTGAACAGTTTGGACTGCTTCATTGGTTTATGTCATGAATCATAACCTGAAAGCCGATGTTTGTCAGTAGCCTTGTATTTGCAAAACATTAAAATCATGCATACAATATACAGCAATATGATCGAAATCTATATCTTAAGTGCCTTGCTTCTTATCGGGTTCGTCCTTCTGGGCATCTGGATGAGCATAGAGATCAAGAATGGCAAGAATAAGTGATGTTAGTTGATCAGTTTCACTATATCCTTCCACGTCACCGCCACCATGAGGATCATCAGGAGGGCAAAACCGATCAAGTTGACTGCATTGGTGAAGCGGGGCGATATGCGCCTACGGATGACGCCTTCTATGGCCACAAATAGGATGCGGCCACCGTCTAGAGCCGGAAACGGTATCAAGTTGACCACGCCGAGATTGATAGAAATGATGGCCATGACCATGATGAGATATTTCATGCCCATATGAGCGGCGTTACCCACGATACCGGCTATGCCGACTGGCCCTGCTACTTGCGAAAAGTCGGGATGACCCACGAATATATTGGCAATGAATGTGTACAAGCCTACAACCGTCTCTTTTATAAGCACGCCGGTATATCGCAATCCTTCCCATACGGATGTGGTGAAAGGCAGACGCATATCTACCACATTGTCCATGGATATGCCTATGGCGTATTTGCCATGGATGATGCTAGTGGTCGCTTCAACGGTTGCCGCAAAAGCATTCCCTTCGCGAGAATAACCGATAGTCACAGGCTTGCCTGCTGAGGCATTTATCTCGTCTTGTATGGAAGATACGGTGCTCCTAGACAAAAGAATGTCGCCTTCCTTGAGTCCGGCCTTTTCCGCCGGCGAACCAGGCTCCACATATGTGATCATTATCCGGGGATTGGAAAAGTGCGATGCGTACTGCTCGAAGCCGTCAGTCGAAGCCGTCACGCCGGCCGTAAATACTCCGACATACAGGAACCACGCGAATATGAAATTGAACAGCACCCCGGCGGCAAGGACGATGGCTTGTTTCCAGCGAGCCTTGAGGACGAAGCTGCGCGAGGCTTCCGGACCGGCCACATCGAGCGACTGCTCATCCGGATTCTCGCCGAAGATCTTGACATAACCGCCGAAAGGCAGCCAGTTGACGCCGTATTCCGTTTCACCGGCTTTCAACTCACCTGTAGCCGGATCTTTCTTCTTGGATCGCCATGCAAAAACCTTCGGTCCGAAGCCCAGCTTGAAAGCGTCCACCCTTATGCCGAACAGCTTGGCCGCCAGGAAATGCCCCAGCTCATGCACGAAGATGAGGACCGCGAGGACTATAATGAAGATGATAACCGTCATGAAAATTTCTAATTAACCTAATTGATCTAATTTCTAAACTTTAGGTTAATTAGATCAATTAGAAATTAGGTCAATTACCCATAATTTCCTTTTCCTTTTTATCATAAAGCGCGTCAAGCTTCTTGTTGGCATCATCGACGATCTTCTGCATCTCGTTCTTCAATCGGAAAATATCATCCTTGCCGAAACCGCCGGACTTCTCCTTGGCCTGAATATCCCTCATGACATCTTCTCTATGGCCGCGCACATGCTTCTTGGCATCCTCGAGCTTGTCTTTGGCGACCTTGGCGAAATCCTTGCGCTTGTCTGAAGTCAGTTCCGGGAAATTCACTCTCACACCATCGGAATCAGTCACCACGGACAGTCCAAGGTTCGATATGGTTATGGCTTTCTCTATCTCCTTGACCTGAGCCTTGTCCCAAGGAGCGATGCGCAACGATCTGGCGCCTTCTATGACGATGCTGGCGACCTCTTTCAAGGCCATGGGCGCACCATAGACATCTACTTTGACGCTATCCAGGACCGCCGGCGAAGCCATGCCCGTCCTTATGCCGGAGAGCTCTTTCCTGAGCCACTCTTCGGCCGCGGCCATGTTCTTCTTGAAATTATTGAAATCGTAGTTTGCCATTCGTCTACGCTCGGCGGTAATTTCATTTCACCTCAAATCCGAATGTCAGAGCGATTCGTACGGATGATTACCGAACTTGTTCGGTTTGAGTTGAAATGAAATTACCGCTTCGCTATGGCAATGATAGCATATCATACGGTCATTGCCACATATTCAAGCAACATCTTCAGAGACGGGGCGCGGTCGTTGGTGTATTTGCGCGCCAGTTCTATGGCTTCAAGGGCTTTGACGTTGCCTTTGACGCCTTTGGCATGAATGGCGGCTTCGATGCTATCGAGAAGATCTATGGCGTCTTGTTTGGTCTTTTTCTCTTTTGATATGTCGTCCATGAGCGATTTGATCATGTCGAAACGCTTGGCCGGGGCGGCACGTAGAAATCCTTCGACATCATATGCAGACTTGACCAGCTTGGTTGAACCGATCAGTCGAGCATTCTCCGCACCGGCACTTCTGTTTGAAGGCGCGGCACCACTGTAAGATGAAGTGTCCATTAGCGATAGGCGCGATCTGACCGTTGGCAAAAGCAGGTGCGCCGATGGTAATATCAGGAAAAAGCGCGCATACTCCGGCGGCTCTTCCAGGAGCTTCAGGAGTGCATTCTGCGCCTCGACCGTGATTCCGTCCATCCTGAGCACGAATATCTTCTTGCCATCTCCGTCGTTTTTGCTGACGTCGGTGACAGGTCTAGTACCCGAGAGCGCTTTCAGCTCCCTGGCGTCGTCTATGGTGAGCGTCTGATACTCCCTATCGAAGAAGTCCGGATTGCCACGCGTCTTTATCTTCTGCTTCTTCTCAAGAATGGAAATTATCTCGGCATGAATAGATGCGCCGCCGATCAGCAGGTTGGCGTGATGGGACATGAGGCTAGATTGTGATACCGGATTCACAGACAGATTATACTACCTCTTCGCCACTATCGCCTTCTTGTAGACATCAAGATGGTCGAGAGCTATTCCGGTCCCCTTGGCCACGCAGAGCAGGGGTTCCTCCGCCAGCTGCGCCTTGACGCCTGTGCGGCGGAATACCAGCTCCGGCAAGTTGCGCAGGAGAGACGAGCCGCCGGTCATGGTGATGCCTTGATCGATGATATCGGCCGACAGCTCGGGTGGCGTATCCTGGAGCACGTCTTTGATGGCTTTGACCATGTCTCGAAGCGGTCCCGATATGGCCTTTACTATCTCATTGGTCTTGATCTCAGTAGAACGCGGCAAACCCGAAATGAAGTCGCGGCCCTTGACCGTCATGGAGAGCTCTTGATCCATGGGTATGGCCGAACCTATATCGATCTTGATGATCTCGGCCATGTGATCGCCTATGGCTAGATTGAAATTCTTCTTGATGTAGTCCGCGATGGCCGCATCCAGCTTGTTGCCCGCCACCTTGACCGATGTTGACGAAACGATGCCGCCCAGAGATATGACCGCCACGTCCGTGGTGCCTCCGCCTATGTCCACTACCATGTGGCCGCGAGCTTCCTGTATAGGTATGCCTGCGCCTATGGCCGCCAGTATCGGTTCCTTGACCACATAAGCATTCTTGGCGCCGGCGCGGATGGCGGCTTCGATGACGGCGCGCCGTTCCGTGGAAGTGACGCTGGCCGGGACGGATATCATCACCTCGGGTTTCCATACGGCAAAGCGGCCAAGGGCTTTGTCTATGAAGTACCGGAGCATCGCCTCGGTCACGCGGTAGTCCGCGATGACGCCGTCCTTCATGGGCCTGTAGGCGACTATAGTATCAGGCGTGCGACCGACCATCTCCTTGGCTTCGTTGCCTACGGCCAGGACCTTCTTGTCTACTTCGGAGACGGCCACCACCGATGGCTCATTGAGTATGATGCCTTTCTTCGGCACGAATACGAGAGTGTTGGCGGTACCGAGGTCTATGCCCAGTTTGGCAGAAAATAAAGCCATAATTGGGGACTATAGCATGAAGAGAAACTAGCGGACAAGGCCTGACTGACACTTCGCAGGCGATTCCTAGCAAGGAATCGCCGAGATGTAGCGCGGCCTCTGCAGAGGCCGACGCGTGTCAGGAAGGCCTTGTCCGCTAGTTTCTAACTACATCGGCTCCTAAACTTTGTAATCTTTCCTCCAACCGTTCATAGCCGCGATCGATCAGTCCGATGTTCGTCACGGTCGTCTCTCCCTCGGCGCACAAAGCGGCCAGGACGACGGCGAAGCCTGCACGGATGTCGAGAGCTTTCATTTCCCTGCCCGCCGGCAAAGCTTTCAATCGCGAGGGCCCGCTTATAGTTATCTCTTGCGAACTAACGGTATCTATATCCGCACCCAAAGACTTTAGGTCATCGACATATTTGAACCGCCCTTCGTATATAGTCTCCGTAAGCTTGCTCCTGCCGGAGACTTGGGTCATATACACCGCTATCATCGGCTGCAAATCGGTTGCGAATCCGGGATACTCCTTGGTCGTGACGTCAAAGGTCTTGAATGAGGAATCGGGCATTGTATTGCCACTGACGACTATCGAAGAGTCTGTCGTCTTTATCGGCACACCCGATAACTTCAACAGATCGATGAGCGCACCTAGATGTTCCGGCCTGCAATCATCGATCTTCAATTCATCGGCGCACAGTGCGCCTAGTACGAGATAACTGCCGGCCTCTATGCGGTCGGGGATGGCAACATACGGATTCTTAGCGGCCGACTCTGACGAAAGCAACCTGCCGCCTGTGCCTTCTATCTCAATAGTTGACGTGCCTACGCCTTTTATCTTCGCTCCGCATGCGTTCAGCCATTCGACTACATTGACTATCTCTGGTTCGCAAGCGCAATTCTCAAGCACAGTCTTGCCTTCCGCCAATACGGCGGCCATCATCAGCGTCTCTGTGGCGCCGACCGATACCTTCTTGAATATGATGTTTGCGCCCTTTAGGCTTTGGACTTTGGACTTTGGACTTACACTTATGTCATACACCCCATCTTCCTTGGTCATGGCACCCATGGCTTCGTAACCGCTAATAAATAAATCTATAGGCCTGGCCCCTATGACGCATCCACCCGGTGCCGGAAATGTAGCCTTGCCGAAACGGCCGAGAAGCGGGCCCGTCAGCACGACCGATGCGCGCATCTTCCCGGCCAGCTCGCCGTCTATATCGGTCGATCGCAAACCGCGGGTATCTATCTCCATTGCGTGGTCTATCTCGCCGCTATCCTTGGTCCAAGAGACGTCCGCGCCAAGCTTACGCAGTATCTCGGCTTGTATGTGGATATCCTCGGTATGAGGCATATTCTTGAGACGGACCGGCCCGTCAAATAGAACTGCGGCGGCCATAGCCTTCAAGGCGGCATTCTTGGCACCGTTCACCCGAACGGTTCCTTTGAGCGTCTTCTTGCCTCCAAGCCCTTGTATAACGAATTTTTCCATTGAATTCATCGATCGATTCATGGCCTTGAAGCTATCATAAGCCTGTACCAATATCTATCGCCGAAGAAGCTTGACAACAGGCGCTGTTCTTCTATACTTCTAGTGTACGGAGACCGACAATCGATCTTCGTAAACACTCTGGCTTCGGCCTCGGGGACCCCTGATTCTGGGGTCCTTGTACTTTTTATGAGCATATCGATTATATTGGCAGTGAGCGTTGTATATTCAGTTATAGACAGTGTAGAGACCTTGTTTATGAGTCTCTTTGTATCGAATGTTCTGGCTTGCAATATCAACATGTCGTTAGTGATGTCGTTCAATGAAAATTTGATCCTATAATCGCCGGTCTTGATTTTTGTGGTCAAGGGCACTCCCCAGAAGACCTTATCAGTGAACTTTTTCAATACGATAACGGGTCTGCCGAAATCATCCGCGTATGAATCTTGTTCTGAACCGATGTTTACGCCTACGGCGCACCACCATATCTCGCGCTCATGAAAATTAACCGCCTGACTTTTGCCGTCAAGCGCTTTCTTGTAAGCGTTCCACCTGTCGAAATCCTTCGTCGCCACCGCGACATTGTAGCAGAAAATCAATTTCGCAACAAAAAAATAGTTAGAAAAACAACGTCATTTTAACACCGTTGTCAATACTGCCACCTTTCCTCATTCAAGGTATATTCAAGGCACGGAATACACCAAGCCGATAAATAACAACTATGAACCTCATCACTGTCATACCCATCACCCGCCAGAAAGTGGCACCGACGCTGGCATATTTCACCGCTTCGGAAGTGCCCGTGGGGGCGGTGGTGTCGGTGCCTTTGCGGTCAAAGACGATACACGCCATAGTCACCGACACCAGACCGGTCGAAGACTTGAAAGCCGAGATACGTTCCGCCCCGTTCGAGATACGCAAGCTCGGCAAGGTAAAGGCCGACGCCTTTTTCCCTTCCTCATTCATGCAAGCGGCGGCGGAACTGGCCGAATATTACGCCACGGCCACTGGCAACATCATCCGCGCCATGGTATCGGAAGCCATACTCGACAGCGCCAACAAGATAGCTCCGCCCCTGCCGCTCCAAGCCAGCTTCATCACGGCCGCCACGCCGGCCCCGGACGAGACCTACGCCGTGCAAGGCGACGATGCGGACCGTTTGTCGGCATGGAGGAGCCTCATCCGCCAAGAATTTGCCCGCAAACGATCGGTGGCCATATACGCCCCTACGGCCGAAGACGTTAGGAGTATATATGAATCCCTGGAGAAAGGCATAGAGGGATATATATTCATGCTGCACGGCGGGTTGTCCAAGAAGAGGCTCATCGAGACTTGGGGATCGGCGGCTGATACCGACCACCCGGTGGTCATAGTGGCGGCCGGAAGCTTCCCTGTCCTGCCAAGGGCGGATATAGATACGATCGTCATCGAACGCGAGAACGGCCGCGGCTGGATATCGGAACGGATGCCGTATATAGACTTGAGACACGCTCTTGAAACAGTACACCGCCGGGCCAAACGGACCGTCCATCTGGCTGATGCCCTGCTATCCATCCGATCGCTCCACCGCCTCGACGAGCACGACATCGCTGAAGGTTCGCCGTTCAAATGGCGCTCCATATCGCGGGCGGCCGATGCGCTCATAGACATGAAGCACGAACCCGTCAGGGGCGCGGCCCAACCGGAAAAAGCCGGCTTCCGCGTGCTTTCACCGGAGCTCGAAGGCTTGATAGCCCGCAATATCGAAGACAACGCCCATATGTTCATAATGGCCGTAAGGCGTGGTTTGGCTACGGCTACGGTCTGCGACGACTGCGACGCCGTGATCGTATGCAAGTCCTGCTCGGCGCCAGTAGTCCTCCACGCCTCGGCTAACGGCGCGAACTTCTTCATGTGCCACAAATGCGGCGAGCGTATGGACGCCGATACGCAATGCGCCAATTGCGGAGGCTGGAGATTGAATCCGTTGGGCGTCGGGACCGATCGGGTGGCCCAGGCCGTCAAGGAAAGGTTCCCGAAAGCGGATATCATCCGCCTGGACGCCGATCTGGCCAAGACGGCCAAAGAGATGGCCGAGGCCATGAAGCGATTCATGGCAAAACCAGGTTCGATCCTCGTAGGCACGGAAGCGGCCTTGCTCCGCTTGCCTGAACCGGTGGAGCATGTGGCGGTCGCTTCGTTGGATTCCCTGTTCGCTCTGCCCGACTACCGTATAACGGAAAAGATCATGTATGCCATAGTCCGCCTTCGCGCCGCTGCGGATAGGACCGTCCTCATACAGACCCGCCGTCCGGAAGAAGCCGTCTTCGGCTACGGCCTCAAAGGCAACCTGTCTGATTTCTACCGTTCGGTCCTGGCCGAACGCAAACAGTTCTCGTATCCGCCGTTCTCGACCCTCATCAAGATAACCCTCGAAGGCAAAAAAGCGGATATCGCCAAGAAGATGGGCGAGCTGCAGTCGGCCATGTCCCCTCGAGAGCTGGAAGTCTTCCCTGCTTTCACTTCCACGGTGCGTGGCGTTTCGGTCATCCACGGCCTGATCCGCTTGCCGGAACACGACTGGCCGGACGGCGAGCTGGTGCGCTTCCTGCGCTCTCTGCCGCCTGAAGTAATCATCAAAATAGACCCAGAGAGTTTGCTGTGATATAACAAATCCAATAAATTGTCAATATATTAAACCTTTCTGAAAAACGCTAGAATCGAAGCCACATGAAGGAGAAACGCGAAATAGTCCAACGAGACGCGGCTGTATTGCGAGAAAAGGCCAAGGCGGTGCCCGTGGAAGAGATAACTTCGCCGCGCATACGCAAAGTCATAGCCGACATGAAGGCCGCCATGCATGCCCAGAAGGATGGCATAGCCATAGCCGCGCCGCAGATAGGCGAATCGCTACGCATATTCGTGGTAGCGGGAGACTTGCTGGAAAAGGCCGACCCATCCTACAAGGGCGGCCCCGAAGACCTAGTGTTCATCAACCCCGTCATAGAGAAGCTGTCGCGCGACAAGAAAGAGATGGAAGAGGGATGCCTATCCGTGCGCTGGCTGTACGGCAAAGTCAATCGTTCCACCCGCGCCTCCATAAAGGCCTATGACGAGAACGGCAAAAAGATATCGCGCGGCGCCTCAGGCCTCCTGGCTCAAATATTCCAGCACGAGACCGACCACCTCGAAGGCGTCATATTCACCGATAAAGCCAGAGAGCTGTGGGAGATGTCGGCGGAGGAGATAGCGGAGTTGCAAAGGAAAGGGTAGATTCAGGATGCAAGATTCAGGATTCAAGAGAAAAATTCTTGAATCATGAATCATGAATCATGAATCAACGATAAAGTTCGCTTTCTTCGGCAGTTCGCGATTTTCCGTATTTGTGCTGGACGAACTGGAGAAAGCCGGGTTGGCGCCGACCATGATAGTCACGACGCCGGACAAGCCCGCCGGCAGAAGATTGAAACTGACGCCGACGCCCGTCAAGGAGTGGGCGGCCGAGCGTGGCACAAAGACGTTCGCGCCGGCCAAGCTCGACGCCACTTTCGCCGGCGCCCTGAAAAATAACCCGTGCGACGTATTTGTGGTAGCTTCTTACGGGAAGATGATCCCCGGCTCCATCATCGATATACCGCCGAGGAAGACGCTCAACATCCACCCTTCCCTTTTGCCCAAATATCGCGGCGCCTCCCCGTTGCAATCGGCGATGTTAGACGACGAAAAGAATACGGGTATCACTATCATGCGCATCAACGAAAAGATGGATGAAGGACCTATAGTGGCGCAAAGGCTAGTTACTATAAGCCAATGGCCGATTTATGAAGAGTTCGAGGAGGCTATGGCCCGCGAAGGCGGCAGGCTATTGGCTGAGGTCTTGCCCGGATGGGTAAGCGGCCGGTTGGAAGAAAAGGAGCAGGATCATTCAAGCGCTACCTACACGAAGAAGATCGCCAAAGAAAACGGCTTCTTGGACCTTTCAGCCGACCCGTACCTCAATTTCCGCAAGATCCAGGCATACCATGAATGGCCCGCGGCATATTTCTTTGCTGTCAGGAAGAACCATGACGGCAGCGACCACGCGAGGATACGCGTCAAAGTGACGGCCGCCTCATTCAAGGACGGAAAACTGTCTATAGACAGAGTGGTACCGGAGGGCAGTCGGGAAATGCCGTTCGCTGATTTCAGCAAAGGTTACGGTCCGGTCAGGTGAACGAGCCGTCTCACAGCCTTCAAGTCTCAATAAGTCTGAGCTTCGGCAGTGACGCTTTCCGCGAATGCCTCCGTCTTGTGGACGAAATAATATAGCACCACCCAGAAGCACATGACTCCGATCAGGGCGATGCCGAGCCACTGGTTGACGGGCTGACGTAGATCGAAACTGATGAATGACGCTTTGTTCATGCGTTATATTTTAACATCTTTCGATCCCCAAGGCCACAGGCCTTTGACCATGGCCTTGACCCTGGCGCCGCTACGGCGTACGAGAGACAGCCTCTTGCCTTTGCTGGCCCTGACTTCCCTGACTATCTCGTCTTTCATGGCGTCTATGGCGGCGTAGAGATCGGAATCTTCCTCGGCGGCATAGAGATCTTTGCCCTTGCCGACTATATGTATCTCGGCTCTGAATATGTCGCCTTTCTGATGATGGCCGGATGTCTTGCCGAGCTCCAAGTCGATCATATAAGACGGGTCTCCGCCTAGGAGCTTCTCCAGCTTGGTCAGTCTCTTGTTGGCGTACTCTGTAATAGCGGGCGTCAGGGTGATACCGGAAGTTTTGATGTTTATATTCATTTGTGGATGAATTATACCAATAAATGTGATACGAATCTACGAGTGACGTCGTTCTACGGATAATATTACGGCGCCGACTGCGACGATGGTGCATATGGCGGTTATCAACGGATATCGGATCCCGGCGTTCGTTCCCGTGTTTTTGATTTTGGGCATATTATGTGATAGATTTCCCCATGTCAGGTCATTGAAAGACAATATTCCATTCAAGGAATAAATATTCCGGAGTAGCTCAGCGGTAGAGCGGTCGCCTGTTAAGCGATTGGTCGCTGGTTCGAATCCAGCCTCCGGAGCAATTTTTTCAGCCATATTTTTCAATGGTTAATTTTGATACCCAACCTGATCGTTCGAAAATCATAAACCGGAGCGAGCCACATGACATTGTAATGTGCTACAATTCACACATGAACAAGCGACCTTTATATATGCGCGTCATAATCGTCATCGTCTTGGTCATTGTGGCTGGATTCTCTATCCAGCAATTCTTCATGCTACGGAAAGCGCATAGCACGTTCGAAAATTATTACAATTTCAGAGGTTGCGTCCAATTGATCGCCACCACTACAGATTCCGGCACATGCAGGACATCTTCCGGTCAGACCATAAAGATTGTCGAGATCAACAACAAGTGGTACCTAGAGGGAGACGGTCCGGGGATTTGGTAGATGGTCGCTTACTGTTCATCTGCTATAATCTATTCATGCCAAAAAAGATATCAGGCGGCGTCGTGCATGCACTTCCGGCGGATTTGCGGAAGGCCCTTATGGCTTCCCCGAAGGCGCTAGCGGCATGGGAAGACATAACGCCGTTGGCGCGCAACGAGTGGATATGTTGGACCATATCGGTCAAGCAGGCTGAGACGCGCGAAGAGCACGTGGAACGAGTGGTATCGGAGCTCATAGAAGGCATGCGCAGACCATGTTGCTGGCCCGGTTGCATGCATCGGACGGACAAGCCATTGAGCCGATCGCAGAGATTTGTGCTTCGCGCACGAGCTAAGAAGTAATAGGCGAAATAAATAAACAGCTATCTATTTATCGCTATTGGCGAGCAACAACGCGCCGATGAGGCCGGCTCTGTCGCCTAGTTCGGCTACTTTCAGCTTCGGTGCCGTCGGAAAAGATTTTTCGGTCATTGCCTTGAATTTGGGGCGCAATACTTCCACGAAATGTGGAGAATCTACTATGGCACCGCCGCCAATGACCAGCACATCCGGCGACCAGGCTGTTACGACGTTAGAAAGACCGGCAGCCATCACATCCGCGATATGATTCAAATCACCGTTATCTGTGATCTCCGACAGTCTTTTTCCGTATTTTTTCATAATAGCTTTGCCCGACGCCAGATCCTCGAAAGTCGATCCGGTCTTTGCGTCCAATATGGCTTTGCCGGGCTCCGAACCATAATGTTCAGCGTCCAATTCGCCATTTACCACCCTAGCGCCGCCTATGCCTGTACCGACTGTTATATAGCCTACGATTTTATAGCCTACTCCCGCGCCCTTTACGGCTTCACCCACGCATGCGGCGGCGGCATCGTTGTTTAAAATCACTCCCGTCGAGGGAAGCGCATCGGCAAAAGCATTGCCTATATCCGCACCATCCCAGCCTTTCAGATTTTTTGAGCTTAGCACCTTGCCGTCTTCATGAGTGCCAGCCAATGCTACAGATATTAAATTCACTTCCCTACCAGCGGAAACTTCTTTCGCCATTCTGTCCAAGAGATCTCGTGCCGCCCCAAAATCCTGCGGCGTATTTTCGACAGTTACAGGTCCTATAGTCTCCCCGTCCGCCGAATAAGCCGCCCGCATATGCGTACCGCCGATATCAAAAACGACTGTTCCCCTATTCTTGCCGGTATTTTCCACGCCGTCATTCATGGGACTATGAGCTTCTTGAATTCCTCCACCAGGGCGGTCGAGGCCGGATCCTGGCCGGAAGCCTTGGCCGTGAAGTATGCAGTCCAATGAGATAGATATATAGAGTTAGCAAGCTTTTCGTAGTGGGATTTGCCATCAAGCGCTACTCCCATAACTTCACCTCCCCTGTCTTTGACCAGTCTCTGCATAACTTCCATGCGTTTTTTTATTTGCGGGCCATCTTCTTCGTCGGTCATATACATGATTCTAAATCTGTCAGCCCCGCCGGTGAACGACATCATCTCGTTGTGGTTGAGCTCGGAGAAAACGTTCCAGAAGGCCGCCGTCTTGCCTGTCTCATTCATGGCTATCTTCATGAATTTGGCCGCGAAAGTATTCCTCGATGAGGCATATATGAGCGGTATACTGCCCTTGAAGAAATCAGCCGCTTCCCTGCCTATCTTTTCCGCTAGTGTCATATCCGCCGATTTGGCTATGTTTTCAAATACTTGCGACTTCTCATGGTCGCCAAAGAAAACAAGCAACGCCATAGCCATCAAACCCGTGGCCATCCTCGGCTCAATGCCCCAATCGGGCAATACAATGTGCGGCAGGCCATTATCTTTGGCAAAGGTCTCGAGCTTGCCGCCTTTTGATATGACAGCCAGGGACAAGCCATTCTCCAATGTTGATCTGGCGAAATCTAGCGTCTCCACTGTGTTGCCGGAATAGGAAACAGCTATGTATAACCGCTCCGAGTCGCCATCTGGCAATATCGGCAAGCCATAATCTTCGTGTATTTTCAGATCTAGCGCGGGATACGCAGACTTCAGGAAATCGGCCGCCAGATGGGAGCCTCCCATGCCGCCGACCACAAATCGGCTGAATCTAGCGCCTGCGGCAAGCTCTCCGGCATTCTCGACGGTCGGCCGCCAAGCAAACTGGCCGGGCATCTTCTTTATGTCTTCTGCATATTTGTCCATAGATGTATGCCTCTCATTATAGACGATTTACTGGCGCCGCTCCAGGTGGTAGAGTGATTGCGCAGACAAGCAAGCGCCCGGGTGGCGAAATTGGTTATACGCGCAAGACTTAAAATCTTGTTTCCGTTCATTCGGAAGTGCGAGTTCGACTCTCGCCCCGGGCACAAATCAGCTCAAACGGCAAAACTCAAAATGCAAAACTTTTGAGGAAGCTGCGGCGATGCATCTCGCTTGGACCAAGCTTCTTGATAGCTCCGTAGTGAGCCTTCGTACCATACCCCTTATGCACCTCAAAACCATAGCCCGGAAACCGGCGCGACAGCCGCTTCATCTTGCGGTCGCGCAGGACTTTGGCGCATATGGAGGCCAGAGCGATGATGGCGTGCTTGGCATCGCCGTCTATGATAGTCCGCTGGTTGACATACCTCGACGGCGCATATAGCGAACCGTCGAGCATGACTTTGCAAGAATAGCCGGGCGCGGCAAAACCTTTGGCCTCAAGCTTTTTCAAGCACCTATTGAGAGCCGTCCGTGTGGCACGAGTTATACCATGCGCATCGATAATTGCGGCACTAGAGAATGACACCGCGTAATACACTTTGCCATTTGCCTTTTGAGTTTTGATTTTTCCAAACCATTCCTCGCGTTGAGCTTCAGACAGTTGTTTCGAATCCTTGACGCCGCGAAACTCATTCAAGGCCTTTTCCGACTTCACGGCAAAAGCGCCCACCGCTATCGGCCCCGCCAACGGCCCCCGACCCGCTTCGTCGATGCCTATGAAGAACCCGGTTTTTTGCATGCGTCAATTATACGCCGAACTGTCCGCTTTGCTATACTGGCACCATCGCCATGGCTTCCCTATTTACCCATCTCCATACCCACTCCCACTACTCCCTGCTCAATGCCCTGCCCAGGATAGACGAGCTGGTGACAGAGGCCAAGAAGCTCGGCATGGATGCGCTGGCCTTGACCGACAACGGCAATATGTACGGCACCATAGAGTTCTACAAGGCCTGCAAGAAAGCCGGCATCAAGCCCATCGTAGGCGTCGATTTCTATGTGGCCGCCAGGTCACGCAAGGACATGCAAGCAGGCATAGACAATCGCCGGTCACGCTTGGTATTGCTGGCCATGAATGAAACCGGTTACAGAAATCTCATACAACTCGTCACCATATCGCACCTGGAAGGTTTCTATTACAAGCCGCGCATAGACCGAGAGCTCATCGAAAAATACAATGAGGGCCTCGTCTGCATCATGCCTTCGTTCAGCGGCGAGATCGCCCAGTCGCTCAAAGGCAGGAATCAGGACAAGGCAAAGGAAGTCGCCAATTTTTATAAAAGAGTGTTTCAGAAGGAGCTTCCGAACCTTCCGACTAGGCTCTTCATAGAAATAACCCGCCATCCCGAGATAGACGGGCACGAGCAGAACATGAAAACACTGGCCGACTTTGCTCGGGCGCAGGATATTCCTGTCATGGCCGCCCATGATGTCTACTACCTACACCCGGATGACCGCCAAGCCCGCGAGACTCTCGTGAGGGTCAATTCGCATATGGACGCATCCGACCGCATATCAGACGGCGACGAAGACGATTTCTCCTTCATATCGGGTGAGCGAGCCGAAGAACTATTCAGGGACATGCCCGAGGCGCTCGACAATACCGCCGCCATAGCCGGAGCTTGCAACCTGGACCTCAAGCTAGGTACTTGGTTCTTCCCCGACTTCAAGGTGAAGAGCGGCCTATCAGCCGACGATGAACTTCACAGGCTGGTATTCGAAGGATTCGACAAACGCGGCGTAGAAAAAACCTCGGAGGCTGTATCGCGCGCCGAATACGAGCTCAAAGTCATACGCGACAAAGGCTACGCTCCGTACTTCCTCGTAGTGGCAGACCTGCTCCGATACGCCAAAGAGAACGGCATACTTTCCAACATCAGGGGTTCCGTGTCCGGTTCCATAGTGACTTACTTGTCCGGCATCACTCAGATCAACCCGCTCACATATGAGATACCCTTCGAGCGCTTCCTGAACCCGGACCGCCCCTCGGCGCCGGATATAGACATGGACTATGCCGACGATCGCAGAGACGAGATCATAGATTATGTCCGCCGAAAATATGGCCAGGACAAAGTGGCCCAGATAGGCACATTTGGCACCATGATGGCTCGTGGCTCCGTCCGTGATGTCACCCGCGCACTTGGCTTCGCCGTGGAGACGGGAGACCGCATAGCCAAGATGATACCAATGGGCTCGCAAGGCTTCCCCATGACCATAGATAGGGCTCTGGCCGAGACGCCGGAACTCAAGCAGGCATACGATTCCGAGCCTGACACAAAGCGCATCATAGACATGGCCAAGAAGATAGAGGGCTGCGCCCGCCACATAGGCGTCCATGCCGCCGGCGTAGTCATAGCCCCGACCAAGCTCACCGACTATACCCCGCTTCAATATGATCCAAAAGGCGAAGGAAAAATCATTACTCAATACGATATGTATTCCATAGACGAGAATGGCGCTGGTCTTTTGAAATTCGACTTCCTGGGCCTGAAGAACCTGACCATCATAGCCGATGCTGTCAGCCGCATAGCAAAGATAGACGGTGTCTCGATAGACCTGGACAAATTGCCCATAGACGATAGAGAGACTTTTGAGATGCTGGCCAGAGGCGAGACGGCCGATTTGTTCCAACTGAACGGCGACGGCATGACCAGATTCTTGAAAGACCTGAAACCGTCATCGATACACGATATCAACGCCATGGTGGCCCTATACCGCCCAGGTCCTATGCAATTCATCCCTGACTATATAGCCCGTAAGCACGACCATTCGCTCATCAAATATCTCGACCCCGCCATGGAAAAGATACTTGCCAAGACTTATGGCATCCTGGTCTATCAGGACGACTTGCTCATCATGGCGCACGACTTGGCCGGCTATTCATGGATAGAAGTGGACAAATTCCGCAAAGCCGTAGGCAAGAAGATACCCGCGGAGATGGCGGAGCAGAAAGAGAAATTCATCAAAGGCTGCATGAAGCACAGCAAATGGTCGGAGAAAAAAGCCAAGGAAGTTTGGAAGTGGATAGAGCCTTTCGCGGCATACGGCTTCAACAAGGCCCACTCCGTGTCGTACGGCCGCGTGGCCTACATAACCGCATACCTGAAAGCTCATTTTCCGGAAATATATCTGTCGGCGGTGCTGACTTCGGAACAAGGCGAAACGGACAAAGTGGCGGAGACCATAGCTGAATGCAAACGTATGGATATACCCGTCCTGCCGCCGGACGTGAACGAGTCGTTCAGCAAATTCACGGTGGTCAAAAATCAATCGGGGTCGGAGACTCATGCTCCGCAGAACCAGGTGTCTCCTCGCCCGTCATCCAACCGAACAGAGACGGGCTCGGAGCACCCTACGTTCTCGCCGCCGCCAGTGGTCCAGACAACTCGTTCCTCCGCAGCGGCTCCGAAAGTTTCTGCTGAACATGAGTCTCCGACCCCTCCTTCCGCTCCGACCTATTCCGCTCCGGCTCATTCAAGCACATATCACACCATTCGCTTTGGGCTGGTCACCATCAAGAATTTCGGCCAAGGCATATCGACGGCCATCATAGACGAGCGCAAGAAAGGCGGCCGATTCAAGTCCTTGGCCGACTTCCTGGAGCGCGTCCATGACCGCAACCTCAACAAAAAATCCCTAGAGTCGCTCATCAAGGCCGGGGCCATGGACTGCTTCGGCCACGACCGCGGCGTCATGCTGGCCAATATCGATCGATTGCTGGAATACAACAAAGAGAGTTCTTCGCGGCATGCCGACCAGGATTCCCTGTTCGGAGGCATGGCTGATCATTCATCGGTACCTTCCCTGCGCCTGGAAGAGACCGCCCCAGCCGAGATGCGCGACAAGCTCAATTGGGAAAAGGAGCTTTTGGGCCTATACATATCCGGTCACCCGCTCGACCGGTATCGCGATATCATCCGGAAGAAAGACATAGACATCAAGAAGGCTCTGGAGACGATCAAGGAGGGCGGCTCGGCGGTCATCGCCGCCATCATAAGCGAAGTGCGCACAGTCCAGACCAAGAACAACGAGACTATGGCGTTCTTGTCTATCGCCGATTTCTCCGGCTCCGCCGACGCCGTAGTCTTCCCGCGCACTTATCGCGAGTACCGCGAGATCATAGTGCCGGACGCCTGCCTGGCCTTCAAAGCCATCGTCAACGAGCGCAACGGCGAAAAAGGGTTTGTTATAGAGAGGATGAAGAAACTATAAATTCAAAGTGGTGTTTTATCCGTCCTATAATATTCTCTGAGTGAACTGAATTTATCGTCACGGACACCGAAAATTGCCACCTCATGCATGTCTATGCGCAAGTTACGGACTGTATCTGTGAAAATAGCATTCCATTCCGCGATGACAGTTTGGCCGTCTTCATCTAACCACAAATTCAACAGCTTGAATGATATGTCTTTCTGGGCACCGACAATTTTGCTTTGCCAATAAGCTTTTATGCCCTCATGATCCTTCTGTTCCCCTTCGCACGGATCGAAATAAGTGGCATCCGGTGTGAATATAGTCAATATGAGATCTGCGTCTCGGTTGATCCAAGCTCTGCCATATGTGTCTATGAGAGCAACTGCTTCTTGTCTCGTCATACCAGATAATCCTACATCTTCTCAGCCTCGATTGCCATGAACATCGGTATCTCTTTGCGGGCTTTGTCTTCGGCCTCCGACCGCGGACCTTTCTGACTCTTCCTGTGAGATATCCACTCCTCCAGCCTCGTCACGGCAAAACCGGCTTTGGCAAGAGCCTTGAAATAGCCCTGCAAGGGCCTATGAAATGAGACTGTCATCTCCTTCGACTTCGCCGACTTGGCGCCTGGATTCATGTCTATCTCCGATCTGGAATCAGACATGTAGCCATCTATCCTTCTGTACTGAACCTTTCCCTCTTCATCCCAGCCCCACTCCGACTCCTTCGGTATGCGAAACGCGGGATGGTTAAGCACAAAGACGAATGAGCCGCCCGGCCTCAAGACGCGGGCGCATTCGGTCGCGACACCGGCGATGTTCTCTATATTCTGCAATGCCAAGACGATGACAGCCGTATCGACGGATCCGTCAGGTATTGATGAAAGGCCGTCAGCCGGAGCAACACGATAATCTATACCCGCCGACGGTTTGCTCTTTGCGGCTTCTATGAGGCTCTTTGATATATCGCATGAGACGACTCGCGCTCCGGCGGCCGCAAAGGTGCGCGAAAAATATCCCTGTCCGCAAGCGATATCCGCCACTGTCATGCCCGGCTTCGGCCCGACGATACGCATCAGATTCGGCAATATGACCTTAGCCTGGAATGAATCCTCCGACCCTTCCAGGAGATCATCATACCATTCCGCCACATTTTCCCATGAAGTCTTGTCCGGCTTTTTATTCATGGTCGTATTGTACAGGAAATATCTGATCCGCCACAATATCGCTCATTTGCGCGGATCAAAATCCTCCGTGAGCTTGATGGTCACCTTGCCCCTAAATTTGCCGCCTGGTCCCTTGGAATCAATACGCGCCATGGCGTTATAAAGGTCGAATAATGCACTCGGCGACTTCTCCAGCTTGTACCGATTGAGCGAGTAGCCGCTGATGATATATTGCCTTAGCACGCCTGTAGCCCATATGCGGAATTGGGTGGCTTTCTTGGAGTTAACGCGATATCCCACTGCAATTATCACATCGAGGTTGTAGCAATTTACCTCCCTTTTTACCTTGCGGACACCTTCGTTTTGAACTATCCGGAATTTCCGGATAGTTGATGCTTCATTCAATTCCTTGCTCTGAAAGATGTTCTGGACGTGCTCATTTACTGTACGCACATCAACATCGAATAATTCGGCTATCTGCGCTTGCGTAGCCCAGATCGTATCCTTTTTTGTATCGGCCCTGAGCTCGATCTCTCCGCTTTCTCCTTGATAGATCACAATATTGTCTTTCATAATATTAAAATCGATTATGTTAATAATGAGCAAAAATGAACAAACACGTAACACGCGACGGCTATATGCGCCGCCAAATTATTCAGTTGTAGTTCGTTTGTCTTGAATACCGAGAATCAGCTCACGTTCTGATGCAGATAATTGTATCAAAAATCTTCCGCCGCACAACTATTCATGCAAGAATTTTTGTGTCGTAAAAATAAACAATCTAGTAATCATCTACTTCGCCTCGCCCGGCGCGTGCTCGGGGATGACGGGGCCGGGGGTTATGGTGCGCGGCAGGACCAGATGCGGCGCGGAGAAGAGCAGGACGGCGCTAACCAGCGAAGCTATGCCGGTCAAGATGAAGACGGCGTCGAAGCCCCAAAGGTTTGCGATCGCCCCGCCCACGAACGCGGCGATCCCGGACGCCACTCCTATGGTCGTAGAATCCAGCGACCAATCGAAAGCATAATGATCCTTGTCCAAATGTCGCGAGAATATGGCCGACCAAGACGGCGTGTAGAGGCCATAAGCCAATGCCTGCAAGACGACCACCACGAACAGCCAGAACATGTTGTTCACCAATGGGAAGACTAGAGCCGTGAATCCGGCGGCGGTCAGACCGAGTATCAGGGCATTGAAATCGTCGCGCTCCCCCTCGTGTTTGTCCAGGAATATTGCCACGGGTATCTGCCAGACGGCTTTGACCAGCCAGTACACGGCAAAGGCCGCGCCTACGGTGAAAGCGGTGGCTTCCGGCACTTTGGCTACTATGAAAAGGGCGAATATCGGGTTGATGAGACCCCACCCGCCCCAGAAGAACAGGTCGGCCAATATCAGATACTTGACTATCCGGCCAACCCTGGCCTGCCTGAAGTCTAGCGGTATGTCTACTTTGAAGCGCATGGTGGATACATTCTATATCGGATCGACGCTTTATCAAAACCGCATATCGTACCAATCCAGTCCGTATATTTCCTGGATCAGGATGCGTTCGCCCTTAGCCCAGGTACGATGGCCATTTAGACCCAAGAGAGCGATCGCGTCATTCACGCTCTTCTCGCTGGTACCCTCTATTTCCATGAATGCGGGCATTCCCGGATATTGGTCTATGTCGAAAGTCCAATCTCTGAACGCGAACGATGTCCTTATCTTTTCCTGATGCGCATATCTCTCCAATCCTATCTCCTCGAATAAGTCGGTCAGCTTATCCGACTCCGCTATATTGAAATTTATCTCTTTATGCTTCCTGGCCGTGCCTATGATGTCATGAATTTACGATCTATTCAATGCGACTTCTTAACAAACTCATCTATTAATGGTAACTGGTATCCTACGATCTTGGATCTCGCTTCTTCGACGGAAAAGAATCCGGCGCGATCGACTTCGGGTATGTCTATTTTCTTTCCGGACTTTGGCGGCCATTCTATGGTTATCATGTTGCTGATTATCTTCGTCGGGTCGCAATCTCCCTCGAACATCCATGCGTGGACAGTCTTACCGGGTCTATCCGCAGATCCGATAGATACGAAATCCCCTTCGGCCGTCACGCCGGTTTCTTCCTTGAATTCCCTCTTCGCCACTTCCAACATCTCTTCACCTTCTTCCGTCTCGCCTTTTGGTATGCTCCATACCCCAATATCTTTATTTTTCCAAAAAGGACCTCCCGGATGCACCAACAAGATCTCTGGTTCACCATTGACCATCCTATACATCAATAATCCCGCGCTTATCTTAGGCATGAAGAGAGTATATCATGCACACTTTAATCTACATAAAACAAGGAGAGTTTGGACTTCGCTTACATTAGCCAGACATCAATATAATTTTGTGTCAACTTGCAAAATCACCACAGCTTGATATCATTCACGCACAACTAGGACCCCGCGACAAATCCGCCGTATGGGGAAAGATCAGAAATGATCTAACGGGCATCCTGACCATCCGCCGCAAGGCGGATGGTTGCTTTGCAACGACCAGAAATATGTCGATAGAGTTCACTCGCGGTTCCTGTTGATTTGTTGTGATAGGATCTGACCAACCAAGCCAATGCATCAGCAAGCCTGATCATTGGACAAGATCTGTCGTCAACGGTCTTTATAGATTTTACCGACAACCCTCTGCACCGCAAAGATCGCTTTATCTGGCTTTCATACCATTTAGGTTTTTTACCATCGATATATACTTTCTCTACATCAATCTCCGTTATAAGTGTGGCCATAGAATCATACAGCTCCTTTACCGGATCTATGGGATTATCAACTATCCTGTATTTGAACGAGAATTTCAGTTTAGAGACCTTGATGATAAATTGTCTGCGAATAGACCAACCTCTGCGCGATCCGAAATCTGCCCAATGAAAATCGCTAATACCGAGACGTCTTTCAATGTCTTGAATGCCGCGACTAACTGCCGTCTCATCTCTAACTCCTACATAGACCGCCACAAAACTCGATCTATCAGATCTTTTGTGTATACCTGATTCATCAATGAATATATGCATGCAAAAAAGACTACCGGTGAACGATTAGAAACAGCCCTTTCGAGAAGCTGTGCAACGGATCGACATTGTACCATAGACCACTCCCAAATATGCAATCAAAGTGTTATAGTACCGCTATGAATCAACCAAATTCACTCGAACACAAACGCCACACCCTCGCCCATTTGCTCGCGGCGGCAGTGCTAGAAATCCATCCCGACGCCAAACCGACCATAGGACCGGCCATAGACAACGGCTTCTATTATGACTTCGATTTCGGCGCCGAGAAATTGACGGACAAAGACTTGAAAGATCTGGAGAAGAGGATGCGTAAGCTGCTTCCCTCTTGGAAAGAGATGACTGGAAAAGAAGTTTCGAAAGATGATGCTATTCTACAATTCTCTACACCTAACGGAACTAACGAGTATAAAGCCGAGCTTATAAACGAAATCGTGACTAAAGGTGAAAAGATTACGCTTTACACATCCGGTAAATTCACCGATCTGTGTAGAGGTGGGCACTCCGAGAATCCTGCCAAGGATATAGCTCCCGATTCATTCAAGCTTTCACGGCTAGCGGGAGCGTATTGGCGCGGCGATGAGAAAAACAAGCAGCTCACCCGCATATACGGCCTGGCTTTTGATACAAAGAAGGAGCTCGATGAATACGAAACCATGATGAAGGAAGCCGAGAAGCGCGACCACAGGAAGCTCGGCAAGGAGATGGACATATTCGAATTCGACGACGATGTCGGCCCCGGCCTGCCTCTGTGGCTCCCGAACGGCGCTATCATAGCCGATGAGCTCGAAAAGCTGGCCAAGGAAACCGAATTCATAAGCGGTTACGACCGCGTCCGCACTCCGCATATAGCAAAGGACTCTATGTACTTGAAAAGCGGCCACCTGCCATACTACGAAGACTCGATGTTCCCTCCCATGGAATATGAAGGCGGCAAATACTACTTGAAGGCCATGAATTGCCCGCACCATCACAAAATATTCTCCGCCAGACCAAAGAGCTACCGCGACTTGCCGTTGCGCCTAGCCGAATATGGCACTTGCTATAGGCACGAGAAGTCCGGCGAGCTATTCGGTCTGATGCGCGTACGCATGCTCGAGATGAACGACGCCCATATATACTGCACGGAGGAGCAATTTGCCGATGAATTCAGGGCCGTGAACGACATGTATCTCAAATATTTCAAGATATTCGGCATAGACAAGTACGTCATGCGCTTCTCTACACATGACCCCAAGAAGCTCGGCCAGAAGTATGTCGATGAGCCAGAGCTATGGAAGAAGACGGAGGACATGGTACGCAAAGTTCTGGTCGATTCAAAAATCCCCTTCGTCGAGGTGCCGAACGAAGCGGCATTCTACGGCCCAAAGATAGACGTACAGGTATGGTCAGCCATAGGCCGTGAATTCACTCTGGCCACCAACCAAGTTGACTTCGCCGTACCCAAGAGGTTCAACCTCGTATACGCCGATAAAGACGGCAAGGAAAAGACTCCGCTTTGCATTCATCGCGCACCGCTAGGGACGCATGAGCGCTTCATAGGATTCTTGATCGAACACTATGGCGGCAACTTCCCCCTGTGGTTGGCGCCTATCCAGGTCAAAGTCATACCTGTCACGGACGCAGAGGCGCACGTGCGCAAGGCGCAAGAGACACACAAATCCCTGCGCGCCAAAATGATCCGTTCCGAGCTGGCCGACCCCTCTACCGGTTTCGGCAAGAATATCCGCGCCGCCAAGACCGCCCGCATCCCCTACTTCATCGTCATCGGCGACAAAGACATGGCCGCCGGCAAAGTCACACTAGAGAGCAGAGACAATGGGCAGGTGGGGCAAATGACGACGGACGAGGTGACGGCAAAATTACTCGGAGAGATGAGCGCCCGGATCTAGGTATATTCTACTTTTCATTTCACTTCCACGTACAGGAGTAAATATACAGTGGATCACACAACTCCTGTCCACCCCAAATCCTTCGCTCTCTTAAATTCCGCAGCAATTATTCTGGCTGATTCTTTGAAACCGTTGCCTGCATCCTCTTCGGTCACAATAACTCTGGCTTTGTATGAATCCTTATGCTCGTTCGCGGTCACATCTACAGTTATAACAATACCGTTGAATTCAAAGAAGCCGTCCACTCCATGGAATCGATCAAGGGCGCTACCTACAGCCGTATACATTTCTAATTGATCGGGTTCGATGCCCATAGCTTCGGCAACTGCATCGTGGAATGAGCCCGCTTCTCCAGTTGGATGATGCGGATCATAAGGCTGATTTTCCTTGACTTCTTCTATAGACTGATTGAACTTCAAATATCCACGGGCTTTGATCCTGCATTCGCCCAATACTTCAGTCTCCAATATCTTCCCAGTGTATCCTGACGGTGCTTCGTACATATCACAAGTATATCATTACCGACACATATCAGACAAAAGTTAAGGCGCCGGGGACAAAATCCCTGGCGCCTTGTTTCAATCATCTTCCGACAAACTTTCGATCTCAAGCGATACGTCGCCGTCAAATTCAAGCCCCGGCTTGCATAGCAAGCAAAAGTCGCTCTTGAACTTGACGACAGCATTCACCACTAAACCATTTTGGATCCGCTCTTCGAGCTTTCTCTTCAGATCCGGCGTGATTACAGCATAGAATGTCGCTTCGTTGACCGGATGCCTGCCACATCTACTGCATTGGAACAGGAAGTTCAATCAGATCACCCCTTTCCAACCGTGGATGCGCGCATGATCGAACCAGCCGGCGATCTCGTGGGCCGCTTGCCCATACTCGCCAAATTGGCTGAATGCGTCTTCGGCAGTCACGATCACTCGCGCCCGAGAAACGTCCTTGTGCGGATTCATTGTGGCGTCAACCGTCACAATAGCCCCTTCGAAATAGAAGAAGCCGTCAATGCCGTGGAAGCGGTCCAGAGCGCTACCGATCGCGGTGTAGAGTTTGAGGCGCGAGGAGTTGAATCCTCGCACTTTCATACTGTCAGCCACCACGCCGTGAAAATGCCCTGCTTCGCCCATCGGCTCATACGGACTACCTGGCTGATTGCGGAAGACCGCGCCCAAGGCTGAGCGGAATGATACGTAGCCCCGAGCGCGGATCCGGCATTCGCCAAGCACTTCGCGTTCGAAGATACGGCCAGTATAGCCGCGCAGTTCCGGATTACGATCACCGCGCCACATTGCGACGATATCAAATGCATTCATATTTTTCATAACTGTATTTCCTCCGTAGTTGTAGTTGTTGATGTTTGCCGTCAATTATTCCATTGGAAAGAACGCACTCGCGAACTCTCTAATGTCAATTATACATGAATAATCATACGTTTGTCAAGCCCACACAAAAAGCCCTGCATTTCAGAGCTTTTTGGTTATTATATTTGGAGCGCACCCGCGAAACTGTTATATCTTCGGCCTGTTGAACAATAGATAGACTACCGTGCTGAACAGGATGATGATAACCAGGACCGCTATCCAACCCCAAGGCACGCCTTCGAGGGAGAAGAAGGCCGCGCCGGTCTGGCTGGTATTCTGGGCGGCCGGCTGGGTAGGCTGAGTCGTGACCCTGACCGGAGCAGCCGTGGTCCTGCCGGACGATACCGTCAAGCTGTTGGAACAAGCCTGAGTGCCGGATAGGCCGTCGGCCGAGGTGACCGTGACGATGGCGCTCTTGTTGCCAGAGGTAGAATAGTACTTGATGGCTGACTTGTTCGTGCCGGTCAAACCGTCGGTGCCGGTCCATGAATACTTGTACGGAGCCTGGCCGCCGGTGACCTCGACATTCCAGGTGACAGGCTGATTGACGGTCGAGTTGGAAGGATCAGAGTAACAACCGATCTGCAAGCCGGAATTGTTATTGTTCGAACCGGAAGAGACGACATATGAACCGCCGACGTTGACCGTGTTGGAACAGCTCTGGGTAACTGTCTGGCCGTTCGAGTAGATCGTTACGGAAGCTATCTTGGAACCTGGCGTGGTATAAGTGTAGGATACGCTCTGGCTATTGCTGTTGCCGTAAGCGCCCAAACCGTCCGAACCTGACCAGCTATAGGTGTAGTAGCCGCTGCCGCCGGTAACATTGGCACTCCATGTGACCGTAGTGCCTACAGGGGAAGATGCGGTATTGGGCGCGCAAGACACGGACAAAGCGGGACTGTAGTTGTAATACGTCGGATAATTGTAATAGTACTGCTGGGCATAAACGTTGACGCCGCTGTTGCAGGAAACATTTGTGGTCTGACTACCGGAAGTGATCATGACTGAGGCGGTCTTGTAACCGGCATTGTAATAAGTCATATAAGCCGAAGAACCGTAGCCATACAGACCGTCCGTGCCTGACCAAGCATAGGAATATGAACCTGACCCGCCGGAGACGTTGACGACCCACTGGACGGAAGATCCCGTCTGGACAGAAGAACTGGTCGGATAACAGGAAGCCGTAAGTGCCGGGTAGTTGTATACCGGATAATTGTAGACGATAGGCTGTGTGTAAACAGGCTGATAGACAGGCTGATTGACCACTATGGGCTGAGGATTGTATGTCGTCGGAGAATAGTAGTATCCGTGAGTCGGGACATAGCTATGATCATAATCATAGCTGCCGTAATAACCGGCATGTGCATAGGCCGGAAATGCTCCCGCCGCCACAGCCATAACCATCACCATGAAGGCGACGCCGAGAAACACGTTGACTTTGCCGTTGATATTTTTCATGTTGGTGGCAATCCCGATCTATCGATGCTTTTGCCATATAAATGGCTCAACATAGCGATATTACGGAATCATTGCCGATTAAAATTCTAACAACTAGTATTGTATCGCAAAACGATACAAAAGTCAAGGGGCTGAACTCTATACTTTGGCTGTGCCGAGGACCAGGATCGAACTGGTGACCCTTCCCTCTTCAGGGGAATGCTCTACCAACTGAGCTACCTCGGCGAGAGGATTTTAAAGTATCGGCTCTATTGCTGCTGTAAAAGCTGCTTCAGAGACTGGGCGGCGTTCTGGACTTGCTGCATGTCCGGCAAGGAACCGTTCTGTGACTGACTGCTTCCACCGCCGCTTCCCAAGCTCGTCAGGAAGTCGAAATACGGCTGGATCAGATAATAGGCGCCGAACGACAGTACGATGATGACGATCCAATATACGACACGCATGATGATGGCCGTTCTGTTCGAGCGTCGCAGGCCTCGGAGGATCTTGTTGTTCTCCTCTACGCTGGCCGCGGTGCGTTCCAACAGGGCTCTTTCTTCTGGGGTCATCGCCTGAATCCTAGCAGAAAACCCGAAATGCCGCAAAGGCACTTGCGGCATGTTAAAATAGATCATATGCACGGTATACCGCTCACAAAACAGGAGATTTTGGCTATAACTAGTCTGAGAAAGACCGGACACAGCTTGCCAGAGATCATGAAGATTACAAAAAGAGGTAGTTCAGAGGTTGCGTGTCGGGATAAGGATACATGACGATATAGATAAGGACGATGCCATGGCGTTCTGGTCGTCATTGCTGGACATGGACCGTTCTCGTATAAAGAGCGTGGAGATCATCCACGGCAATAAGACCGGCAAGCTGCGATACGGCATGTGCCGCCTGCGAGTTGCAAAAAGCGCCAAGTGCTTTAAACTGCTCATGAGCCTCATAGAAGAGGTCAAGAGACGTTTCGACGCTGCCGTAGTTCAACGGATAGAACGAGGGACTCCTAAGCCCTAGATGGAGGTTCAATTCCTCCCGGTGGCACCATAAAATCAAGTTGTAGTTATTTCAAAAGATAATCTACAACAGCATCACAATATCCACCGAAGTTGTCTTTGTCTGGCACGAAAAAGCCATATCCGTATTCTTTCGAAAGCTTCTCGATTTCTCCGTTCCTAACAATCGCGTTATTGAACCATTGCCTTACAGAAGAGTCGTCTCCTCTTTCTTCTTCCATAATTTTTTTATATACCCAATCACCGTTTTCTTTCGAATGCTTGAGTATGTCATCCAGGTAGGATTGGTCCTTAAAACCGACAAAGGCAGCCCTTATCTCCAAGGTATTAAGAGTTAACTCTTTGACTCTCTCTGGCGTAACAGTCATGCCTTCATCAGTTCCTTGAAGATAGTGGTTTTGCCAGAACGGGGCGATCCACCTATAAAATATATCTTCTCCATACGGGTTATTATACATCATCGCCACTACCACCATTCCCTGTCCTTTGGAACTCATGGAGAGCGTCGATGATCGGCGCTATCTTCCCCGCCATGATGGCCGGTAGGTTGTGCCAGGACTCCTTGATGCGGTGGTCTGTGACGCGGTCTTGAGGGAAATTGTATGTACGGATCTTCTCGGAGCGGTCGCCGGTGCCTATCTGGCCCTTGCGCTCGGCGGCGAACTTCTTCATGTCCTCTTCGGCTTTGATGACCTCGAGCTTGGCTTGGAGGATGACCATGGCCCGCTCCTTGTTCGCATTCTGGCTGCGCTCGGCGGTAGAACGGATCATGATGCCGGAAGGCTTGTGGAACAGGCGTACAGCCGTCTCTACTTTGTTGACGTTCTGGCCGCCTTTGCCGCCGGAACGGGAGAATTCTATCTCTATGTCGGCTGGATTGATGACTATCTTGGACTTCTTGCGGATGGGCATGATAGCGACCGACGCTGTAGAAGTGTGAATGCGCCCAGATTTTTCAGTCTCCGGCACTCTCTGGACACGATGCACTCCGGTCTCCCAGCGCAGATCATCATAAGCCCCCTTTCCCTTCACTTCCATAGACGCTTCCTTGTAACCGCCGAGGTCGTTCTTGGATTCGTCGACTATCTTGGTGGACCAGCCTTTTGAAGCGGCATAGGCTCTGTACATGCCTAGAAGCTCGGCCGCGAACAGAGCCGCCTCGTCGCCTCCGGCGCCGGCACGGACTTCGAGGACCATCTCGTTCGGCGACGCTTCGGCCTCGGCTTCGTCCGCGGCCACGATGGCTTTCATCTGTTCTTCCAAAGCTTTCTTCTGCTCTATGATCGAGGCGAGCTCGTGATCCGCCATCTCTTTCATGGACGGGTCGGCGGCTAACATCAAAGTCTCCTTCTCATCGGCGAGAAGCTTATCATATGAAGCGGCCAGGAATGCCGTCTTCGGATTCGATTTGTATTCGTCGAGGTTCATGGATTAAGTATACAACAGGCGGACGGGAGATTGTGATCCCCTCGCCCTGCGAGTCTCGCTCGCGGAATCGCCGTCGCCTCGTCGGCTCGGCCTTCGGCCGAATTGCCTTCCTCGACTCCTGGCGATTCCAGCTCGCTTCGGTCAGAGGCATTCTCGGGCTCGATGATCGCAATCTCCCGTCCGCCTCGATAGTTACTTCTTGGCTTTCGCCTTGGCCATGCGGCTCTTGAACTTCTCCACGCGGCCAGCCGTGTCTATGGTCTTGTCCTGGTTGGTGTAGAAAGGATGGGATGCGCTGGATATCTCCACATGATGGATGGGATATTCACGGCCATCTTCTTCCCATTTGGCGGTTTCCTTGGCGGCGATAGTCGAAGAAATGAGAAATTTGGCGCCGCTGGAGTTGTCGGCGAATATGACTTTGCGATATTCCTTGGGATGTATGTCCTTCTTCATAGGCAAATAATCTATCATATCTGCTATAATACCGCAATCATGACCACGAATCATGGCACTGCGGCCAAAAATACCATGCCCAAGGCTCACGCCGTATATACCATAGCTATCATTGGCTTCATATACACCCTGCATCTCGTCATACCGATGTACTCCAACTCCAGCTTTCTGGAGCTTTTCGCGGACGAGAGGACTGTCGGCTTCATATACATGGCCGGAGCGGCCGTAACCATATTTGGCTTTCTCCTGGCTCCGCCATTCATCAGACGGCTCGGCAATTATCGCACGGCGCTGTGGCTCATCATCATCCAGGCCATCCTGTTCTATGGCCTCATAACCGCATCCTCGCCGGAGATCATAGCCGCCTGCTTCATACTGCAAACTGCGACGATAGCTTTGATCGGTCTTTGCCTGGACATATTCTTGGAAGTCTATACCGACGGGCGCTCGGTCGGAACCGTGCGAGGCCTATATACGGCGACGTTGAACGCTTCCTGGGTGGTGGCGCCCTTGATAGGCACTATGCTCATAAACGGCACCAATAATTACAAGAATACGTACATCGCGGCATTGGCTATGCTGCTACCGCTTCTCTATCTGATATATAGGAATTTTCCCCGTTTCAAGGACCCAAACTACACCCATCTATCGCCGCATCAGCTGGTCAAACATGTGTCCAATAATACGAACTGGATAAAGCTATTCTCGGCTAATACCATATTGCAGACGTTCTATGCCTGGATGACGGTATACACGCCTATATATCTCCACCAGATCATAGGTTTTAGCTGGGAGGAGATAGGCATCATATTGATCGTGATGCTGCTCCCCTTTCCGCTCATCCAGTATCCGCTCGGCAAACTAGCTGACAAAAAGTACGGGGAAAAAGAGATCATGTCCGTAGGTTTTGCCTTGATGGGTTTATCTACCGTCGGTCTGGCTTTCTTGACGGCCCACAACGTGATGATCTGGGCTCTTGCTTTGGCACTGACGCGCATAGGCGCGGCGGCCGCGGAGATCATGATGGAGACTTATTTCTTCAAGACCGTCTCGCCGCGAGATTCGGCGGCGCTCGGCGTATTCCGCATCACCAGGCCGGTATCGTATTTCACCGGTCCCTTGGTCGGCATCATCGGCTTGCTGTTCCTGTCCAGCCAATGGATGTTCGCGGTAGTCGGAGTGATATCGCTCTTTGCCTTGATACCGTCGATGACTATCAGAGACACGAATTGAAACCGTCATGGGGGCGGCGCGGATGTGCAATAACGTCGGCGCAAAGT